>CAJXFW010000017.1 GCA_913053655.1 uncultured Thiogranum sp.
CGCCCTTCGGCGCGATGGTTGTGACCGGCTGTCGCGGTCAGGAGACCGCTCCTACGAGGTGAAATATGCCGTGGTAGGTACACAAGAAAAGTGAAGGTCTGCTCAGGTCTGAGCCAGCACCTCTTCCGCCAGTTTCTGCACCGCCGGGTAGTCCGTTTTTCCGGTACCCATCAATGGCAGTTTCGCGACCGGGACAAATTTCCTTGGCACGTTGAGTTCGCCGATGCCCTTCGAGCGGGTAAAAGCCAGCAGTTCACTGCGCTCAGCTTCTTTGTGTTCGGTGACCAGCACCAGTTGTTCACCTTTTTGCTTGTCGGGCAGGGCGACTACGGCATGGAGTGCGTCGCACCAGAGCTGTCCAACGGTTTCCTCAACCGCTGTGAGCGATACCATTTCACCGGCGATTTTGGCAAAGCGTTTGGCGCGGCCGCGGATATGTACAAAGCCATCGGAATCGATGTCAACAATATCACCGGTGTCATACCAGCCTTCACCCAGTTCACACGCCGGCGGTACAAGTACGCCGGGATTCTCGTTTAAAAGATAGCCCAGCATAATGTTTGGCCCTTTCACGTACAATCGTCCACCGTTATCCACACCAGGCACGTCCTCAAGATGGTATTCAATTCCTGGTAACAGCCGTCCGACACTACCGGGCAGGTTGTAAATAGGTGAGTTGACGGCCAGTACCGGGCTGGTCTCGGTCGCGCCGTAGCCTTCGAAGATGCGTACGCCGAATTTTTCCGACCAGACCTTGCGTGTCTCTTCATGCAGTTTCTCGGCACCGGCAAAAACGTACCTGACACTGTAGAAATCGTAGGGATGGGCAAAGCGCGCATAGCCGGCCAGGAAGGTGTTGGTGCCGAACATGACGGTTGCATTAATGTCGTAGGCGATTTCCGGAACGATCCGGTAATGCAGTGGCGACGGGTAAAAGAATACCTTCATCCCCGACAGCAACGGCAGCAGGGTGCCGGCAGTCAGTCCAAAGGAATGAAACAGTGGCAATGCATTGAGGATAGTATCCCTGGAGCTGAAATCGATGCAGACGGATAACTGGGTGCGGTTTGCCAACAGGTTGGTATGCGACAGTACGACCCCCTTGGGCGTGCCTTCAGATCCTGACGTGAATAACACGACAGCCGGGTCATTCATTGTGGCCTGTGCGCTGTTGCGACGATAGCTGGATTGCGCAAACAGGCCGCTGATAGCACCAGCCAGTTTGTCGAGCGCCGTGATCTTCTCGCCTATATCCTCCAGGTAGATCAGCTGAACTTTTTCAGACAAGGCTTCGGCGACCTTGTCGAGTTTGGCCAGTTCAATGAAGCGTCGGGATGTGATCACCCGGCTCAGCTGGGCAGTTTCGCACGCCGAGATTATGCCGCGGGCACCCGCTGTGTAATTGAGCATGGCCGGGACCCGGCCCCGTGTATGCAAACCCATGAAGGTGAGCATGGTGGTACAGGTACCCGGTAATAACACACCGACGTACTCCCTTGCCCGGGTGAGTTGCGCCAGTTTTTTACCGAGTATAAAGCTCACCATGATCAGCTTGTTGTAGCTGAACGGTCTGCGTTCGATGTCCTCCATCACTATATGGTCACCACCATGAATGCGGCGCGCATCCATCAGTGTTTCAAACAGGGTGCTGTTGTATTGCGATGTAGCGAACATCATATCGGTCATGATGCGTGACAGTTGCAGACCTGCCTGCTGACGACGTGCCCGGCCACGCACTTCAGCCGGCGGGTGTACTTTCTGTGGCGGCAATACAGTCAGTTTTATCTTTGGAAACCAGCGCAAGCGAATACGTCCACGCATGCGCGAGAACGGTGTGTACTGCGCGCCATCGATGCGTACCGGTAGCACCATCGCATCCGATTTGTCGGCAATCATTCCTGTACCGTCATAGATTTTCATCAGGGTACCGGTGACTGTTATCCGGCCTTCCGGGAAAATCACTGCCCTGTTGTTCTTTTGCAGGTAACGAATCAACGATTTGGTCGACAGTGGATTGGTCGGATCCATGGGGAAAATCGTCACCAGCTTAAGCACCGGACGCAGCCATCTGCTGTCGGCGATTCTTGAGCTGATAGCAAAGGTCAGCGAGCCGGGCAGGAATACTGCCAGTAGCGGCGCATCCAGGAACGAAGTGTGATTGGCGACAACAAGGACCCGGTCACCGGCCAGCTGCAGGTTTTCCAGGCCGTGGACCTCGATTTTGTACAGCCGTTTTAACAGCCAGCGCAGGAATGATTTGATCAGCTCCACGCAATCCCCTTTTGAGCCAGTTGCCTGTTATGCCTGAACCTTACAGGTTTTGATAATTTATGAAAGTCTGATATAACAGAAGCCCTGAAATTTTTGTCATTCCGATACATGTTTCACCGGCATGACGGATTGATCGGCGTTTCCATAGTTTAATCAACCCTAACCCGTAAAAGGACTCACCATGCCCCAGGTTGCGAATGAACCGAGTTTTCACGAAAGCGTTAACCTTATGATTGATCGTGCCATTGCTGTCATGGATCTGGAGACCGGTGTCGCGACCGCGATAAAAACCTGCGCCGCCGTTCTTCAGGTACAGTTCCCGGTCAAGATCCGCGGCAAGATCGAGGTGTTTACAGGCTGGCGTGCCGTCCACAGCAATCACCGCCTGCCGGTCAAGGGCGGTATCCGTTATGCGCCCCACACGGATCAGGACGAAGTCCAGGCGCTGGCAGCCCTGATGACCCTCAAGTGTGCCATTGTCGATGTGCCTTTTGGTGGATCCAAGGGTGCCCTGCTGATTGATCCCGCCCAGTACGAGCGTGATGAAATGGAACGGATTACACGACGCTTCGCACTCGAACTGATCCGCAAGGGTTTTCTGAGTCCGGCGACCAATGTGCCGGCTCCGGATGTGGGTACCGGGCAGCGCGAAATGGCCTGGATCGCCGATACCTACAAGCACCTGAACCCGGGGGATATCAACTACGTCGCCTGTGTGACCGGCAAGCCGGTCCATCACGGGGGGATCAACGGCCGCGTAGAGGCCACCGGGCGCGGTGTGCAATATGCCATCCACGAATTTTTCCGCCATGCGGAAGATGTCAGCGCAGCAAAGCTGTCACCGGAGCTTGACGGGCAGCGTATTGTAGTCCAGGGGCTGGGTAACGTCGGGTATCATGCCGCCAAATTTCTTTCCGAAGACGATGGCGCAAAAATTATCGCTGTCATCGAACGCGACGGTGCGCTGATTGACGATGACGGTATCGATATCGAGGATCTATACCAGCATATTATCAAGCACCGCACCATCAAGAACTTTCCTGGTGCCCGCTTCGAAGAAAACGGTAAGGCGGTGCTGGAGCTGGACTGCGATATTCTGATTCCCGCCGCGCTGGAAGCACAGATCACGCAGGAAAATGCACCGCGCCTACAGGCAAAACTGATTGTCGAGGCAGCCAACGGCCCGGTGACCTACGGTGCCGATGAAATACTCAATAAAAAGGGGACTATTATCATCCCCGACGCTTACGCCAATGCCGGTGGTGTAACCGTTTCCTATTTCGAGTGGATACGCAATATTTCGCACATCCGTTTCGGTCGCATGCAACGCCGGCATGACGAGCAGCGCGGTGCAGAACTGGCGGATATCCTCGAAAAGGTCACCCACACACCGGTCGATGCCGACTACAAGAACACCATCTCGCACGGGGCGGACGAGCTGGATCTGGTGCGCTCCGGCCTGGATGACACCATGCGTCTGGCTTATCAGCAGATCAGGGAAACCTTGCACAGTAACGACAAAATCCGCGATTTACGCACCGCTGCCTATGTCTCTTCTATCACGAAGATTGCGCGCTCCTACCTTGATGTCGGGGTGTACTGAAAGAGGAATTATTCTGCCTCATCATTGTGGCTGATACGTATATTCAGAGGCCGGCTGGTATCCAGGTGGACATCGCGTTGCGGGAAGGCAATGACAATATTGGCAGCGTTGAACTTCCGGTTGATAGCCTGGTGCAGCCGGGTCAACGTTGGCATGCGGGCTTCCTGACTCCCTACGAAACAACGTAACACCAGATTCAGGGCGTTGTCACCGAACGCCTCAAAGATGATCGAAGGTTTAGGATCCTCGAGCACGCTTTCATCTTCCAGTGCTGCTTCATTCATCAGCAACATGGCTTTTTCCACATCGCTGCCATAGGCCACACCGACCGGGACCTTCAGGCGCGTAATTTGATCCGACAGCGACCAGTTGAGCAGACGCCCGGTGATAAATTCCTTGTTGGGCACCAGCAGTTCCTGGCGGTCCCAGTTGCGGATGGTGGTGGCGCGGATCTGGATACGGGTGACGACACCGTTGGTATCCCCGACGGTAATAACATCGCCAACCCGGATGGGACGTTCAAAAAGAATAATAATGCCACTGATAAAGTTGGCCACGATTTCCTGTAATCCGAAGCCGATACCGACTGTCAGGGCGGCCGCCAGCCACTGGATTTGCGACCAGCTGGCACCGATAGTGCTGAAGGTTAACAGGGTGCCAATCGCTGCAATGGTGTAACGCGACAGCGCAGTGATCGCATAACGCCCTCCGGATGAAACCGAGAAACGCTGTAGCATGATGATTTCCAGCAGGGCGGGGAAACGCCTGGAAGCGACAACAGTAACAATGATAGTAAGGACAGCGAGGAGCAGGTCGGCGAGTGTGACCGGCACCAGTTTTTCTTCACCTGCAATCACCTCGGTATAGTGCCAGAGCGACACGTTATCCAGAAAAGCAAAAGCCGGCAGGACATCGGACCAGATGAACCAGAGGCCGATAACTGATAACAGTGGCAGTATAGTGTTCAGCAGCTTGCGGCTTTCCTCGTTCAGCGCGAACAGGTCGATCTCCGGTTCTTCGAAAAGGCAGGATGATGTTTCGCCATCACCCTCGGCAGGTTCGGAGGATTGCTTCGCTTCCCGCGCCGCCTGGCGCCGTTCTACAGCCGCTTCAAAGGCAAGCTTGCGGCGCGTCATCAGCAACCAGCGCACGGCCAATTGATGGATAACGATAAAGCCCAGGGTAAGCCACAGCGTATCGATCAGACTGCCGGTCAATATGCCTGCCGTGTACAGGTAACCGGAGAATGCCAGTCCTGTCAGTGACAGCGGCAAAACCAACGCCAGCGACAGCCAGAGAAACCGGATTCGGGCCAGCGTGCCGTCCGGGTGGCGAGCCAGGAACGGGCGCAGTGTTTTCTGGTTGGGTCCGAACAGCCGGTAGAAGAAAACCATGAGTGAAAGCATCATCAGTGCGAACGAAAACCGTCCAAGCCCGCCGCCGAACGAAGCGACGCTGTGATTGATAACAGCCACGGCGACAAATGCTGCCGGCAGGAATGTTAGCATCAGCTGACGTAATTCATGGCGTAGTGCCTGCAGGCTTTCTTTGGGCCAGCGGAAGTGTGCATCTGCCAGACCACCGGGAAGGCACATGGTTCGGAATGCGCGCAGGTAGAAGAAGGCGGGTGATAGCAACATAAAGGCGTGTGAAATGGCCCTGGCAAACTCCGTGGATTCCAGCGAAATATGCAGTTCCCAGCCCACCACAGCCAGCAAAAGCGGCCAGGGTGCAGCCAGCAACAGGGTTAGGGCCAGCGCGCGAAGGGTATATCTGAAGTGGTCAGAACGGGGCTTGATAACTTTCTTGCCCGCGTCCTGCAGGGTATTGCGCATCCACGGGGTTTTCCACAGTAGGATGGCGAACAGCAGAATGGTCAGCCACAGATTTGCAGAGTGGTTGAGCTGGAACAGCAGGACCTTGATGATCCCCAGCCAGTTGGCAGGTGCTATCAGCCCGTATGCCTGTGCCGGAAAGGCCGTCAGCAGGGCGAGACTTGGCGGAGGTGCACTGCGTACCCATAACAGGCGTTCGGCCAGGAAGGCGTCGTAGGCCTCGACAACGTCCACCAACCGGCGCTGTTCATAGTCGAGTTCACCCAGGGCTCTCAGGTAGGAATCACTCAGTGAGATTGCCTTGTCGAGCAGGTCCCGGCGTTTTTTCGCCAGGTCCGTCAGGTCTGCGCGGATTTTATCCGCTTCTTTCGGAGGCAGGCGGCCGACAAGATTGTCTACATAGGTATCAACATCACGTAGCCGTTTACGTTCTTCATTAAACTGGATCTGGAGTAAAGAAGAATTGGCGATCATCCTCTCGCGTTGTTTTGCCTTTTGACGGAAACTCCGCAGGTCAGGCAGCGAGCTGCGTTGCTCCAGTAATACCTGACCAAGCGCCTGGCTGAGACCGGCAATCTCGAGTTTCTGCCGGGTATTGCGGAACTCGTCCTTGATGGTTTTCGCGGTATTGATTGCAGCCTGGTCGCCGGAAGCGACTTTTTCAAGTTCGGCCGATGCAGCACTGAGTTGATCACTCAGTGTTGCGTTTCGTTCTGCCAGCATCTGAACAAGGGGATGGGTATTTTTGGCCTCGAGCTTGGTGACGTCGGCTTCGGTTTCGGCCTGCGCCTGTTCTGCTTCAGCGCGCCGCCGCCGGGTTAGCAATTCCTCAAGCCGGGCGACCCTTTCGAGGGTACGTGTGTTACTGCGGTCAGCCTGCTCAATCTGTGCCTTGAGCAAATCGATACGCATCGGCTCGCTCAGCAGTTCCTGGTCCAGCATTTTGATTTCGGCACTCAGTGCCTGGCGCCGGCTTACCAGATTCCAGCGTCTGGCCTCGCTCAGTGCGGGGGTTTCACTGGCCGGTGCCTGTTGATTGAGTTCATCATTCAGCTGTTCCTGCAGATGTCTGGCTTCGGTGAGCCGCTGTCTGGCTGCATTCGGCCGTTCTGCCTGGTCAGCTAACTGTTGTTCCAGTTCAGAAAGTTTGGCGTCTATAGCCGCCTGGTTGGCTTTTTCCTTGAGCAGCTGTTGCTCGATATCTACCAGAGGTGCTTTTTCAGATATCGGCAGGCGTACGGTGGGCGATACCTTTTTTGCTTTCTCAAGTTTCTCTAGAATCTTGTGGGCCTGGTCTGCTGCTGTTTCTCTTGCTCGACTGAAATGCCCGGCAGCTGTTTCGCTGGCGCTGGCCGCTTCCAGGTTGCTCAGTGACTTGCGGTAAAGTTCAGTTAGTGAGGCGCTGGTTTTTCCATCCAGCGTGGAAGAGGCCTCCACTTCCTTGAGGCGGGCGTTGATGATTTCGGGGGTAGCTTCAACGGTGGTACCGATAGCGCGTCCGGCAGTATCGGCAGGACATGTGCCGCTAAATGGTATGAGCAGAAGCAACGTCAGCGACCACAGTCGAACCAAAGAATGTGAATGATTCACGTGGCGGGTTCCTTCAGGTGCTTACCACGCATAGCCCAGCTTCAGGGTGTATGTCGTGTCGAGATCATCTGCGCCTTTTGCAGCACCACTGTTATATTCGACTTTCATCTCGGTGCTGGTAACGATACCGAGTACCAGCGGGAAGCGCAGTCCGGTCCAGGTGTCCCAGACCAGGTTACCGGTGTCTTCCAGGTTCCAGAGACCGGTCTGCCGGTGATAGAACTGCACGAACTCATCAAACAAATATTTATCAAAATTGATTCCCCAACCCAGGGATACGTAATCGTCGTCTGGATCGGTGTTAAATTTCTCGTCGACATACATCGGGCCGGCCTCTGTGCTGAGGTTCAATTCCCTGCTTTCAAACCACTGGTAACCCATCTTTGGACCGATTGTAGTACGTAGCTTAAGATCTGCAAACTGGTCCTGTTCGAAGGCCAGCAATGCGCCACCGTACCACTTTCCGGCAAAAAAACGATCATAGTTATTGCGGAGCTTCCACTTATCCTTGGTCTTCTTGTTGTTGGTGCGGTCGCGTTCAAGTTCACCAAACGTCTGGATTCGGTCGTGACGGAAGCGCCAGGTCAGGTCGATGTCCGCGTCGATTTCATCCTTGTCGGTGTTGCCGCGCTCTTTCTGAAACGCAAAATTGACGTGACCTTCCAGCTTGTACCCCTCTCCGGTTCGCCACGGAGCGGGGTTGATGAATTCCAGCTCGGACCGGGCCAGCGATTCTGTCGACAGATCTGCTTCGATGTTGTCATCCAGTAAAATACCGGTTTCGGTGTTTTTTATCCGTCGTGCAGTGACAGTGCTTTCGTCCTTGAGCATCAGTTTCATCGGCTCATCGGCGTTCAGTTCACTGATCTCGTCCCACTTGACCTTGATCACGCCCGCATAGGAGGTCTTGAATTCGAGCGTTCCGCCTTCACGTTTTACTACCTTGCCGAACAGCCGGGATCCATCGCGCATGAGGAGCTCGTCGGCGAGCGCCTGTCGTATCGGTAGACAGATAAGTGTTAGCAATAGAAAGATAGAAAGACGAGGGAACCTCTGACTAATTCGTTTACTGTCATACCGGCGCACGCCGGTATCCAGAGTTTGCAATGCCCTGGATACCGGCGTGCGCCGGTATGACGAATAAATCAGGGTTTCCCGGAGTATTGAAGTCATTTTTTATTCTCTGGACAATGGGTTGAACAGACTGGCTCAGATTGAGATGGCGTATTTTACGGATTTACTCCAGCACCGCAATTAACGATTACCTACGTATTCTGTGGGGCTTCCGGTACAGGCATCAGGGCAGGGGTAGCAAACTGAATGTCCATGGATTCGGCCAGCTTCAGAATCCCCATCAAAATCTGCTGGCGTTCTACCTGCTCGGCTTTGGTATTGGCAACATCGAGAAAGAAATTGACAAGAATCTGCAGGCCGAAATCGCTGAAATCATCCAGCCTGATGCGATATCGGTCCTTGCGCGTGTGCGGACTGTCCAGTACCAGCTGCTTGATGCCCTCGATAAACGCCTCGACCGTGTCGGCGGGTGTGTCATACCTGATGTGGAGTGTGGTGCGTACCCGCCGGTAGTGGCGCAGCTGCATGTTGTCGACGGTGCTGTTGACCAGCGTATTACTGGGGATGGATACCAGCGAATTGTAGAAGGTGCGGATCCGGGTGCTGCGGAACCCGATACTCTCGACAATGCCTTCCGTATCGCCCAGTTTGATCCAGTGGCCGACCCGGAACGGTTTTTCGAACATGATAAGCAACGAGCCGAGCAGGTTGGCGAGGCTGTCCTTGGCCGCCAGCGCAACTGCGATACCGCCGACACCCAGCCCCGCAATAACGGAATATGCGGGGATGCCCAGGTGCTGTGCTCCTATGACCAGGATGGTGATGGACAGAATGGTGGCAACCAGTCGCAGTCCCAGGCGGATTAGCTGGCTGTCGATGCTACCGGTATGCATATCCTGTGCAGCAACCACACTCTCTGCTATCACATGGCTGCCGAGCCATACTGCCCATGTCAGGGACAGAGTGAAGACTGCCCACAGCGTGAGCGTCGTGACTTCCAGTATAACCCCGGTAAGCCTCAGGTTTTCGGCGAATATATGCACGACGACCGGTGTCAGGACCAGCAACAGGAGGGGTCTGGTCAGCTGTACCCACAGTGTCCGTAGATCCGATGCAGCGTCCTGCTTTGCCCAGGCTCCCGCTATGCGGCGAACCAGCAGGTAGACCAGTGTGGCGGTCAGCAATACAAGCACTACGCCAATCCAGCGCCACAGGGGTTGATCGAATACCAGGTGCTTTGACCAGTCAGGCAGGTCAACCATCCACCGGTACGGGATAAGCTTGTACAAGCCTCCACCACCATAGCGATAGCGGTCGTACCAGCCGGCAGTGGCGGTGGATTTATAGGGAAGGTCGGCGATTTTCTGATAAAAATCGGGAAGACGTTCCACCGTTTCCGGAGAAAACAGGTACTCACCGGCGCGCGGGCCTTGTTCAACCCGCGCAATGGTGATCTCGGTGCCCGGCACGGTCCAGCGCTTGAACTCCTCGGATTCCATCGCTTCGGCATCGGGAACAGACCCGAAGGCCGGGAGATCGATACGGTCCAGCACTTCCTTGAGCTGTAGCATTCTGGTTGCCGCAAGCTGGTCCACCAGTGCCGCCGGTGTCTCGCTCAGGTTCAGCGTGCGTATGACACCTTCCTGCTGCCGGGTGATGCGGTCTATTTCCCTGCTTGCCTGCTTTGAAACATAGAGCCGTGACGAAGCCAGGTATGACTTGATGACCACCAGGATCTGCGCGTTGATATCGTTCAGCGTTTCAATGAACCCTTGCAGGGTTGCGCGGGGGCTGCTGGTGTCCGCAGGTTGCAGAGGATTGCTACCGGCATCGGCGAACGCTACGCCCGATCCTGACAGCAAACCGGCAAGCAGGACAACAATCAGGAGCACACGTCTTCCCGGTTTCAGGTAGTCAGGCATATCGGTCACAGATCATACGCGCCATTCTTCCGCTGGCAATAGCTGGCGGATATGCGCAAGCATGCTATGCTTGTTGTGCAAATGCGGCGTCAGAGCATCGGCAAGATAATGACGCGCTGCTTTATAATAATCCATAGTAAAAAAAGGAGACTGGTATGATTAAGCACGGGATTCTATCTGTACTGCTGCAGGCAGCGGGTTTTTCAATCTTGGCCCCGATTATGGGCTCCGCCCTGGCGGAGTCCCGCGGTACCACGCCGGGATATACCGGCGATTCGACAGGTAACATCATAGTCAGTGGGACCGGCGACTGTGTACATACCGGGTCCTGGTCAAAGGATAAGGCCACCGTCGTCGGCTGTGACGGGTATGTTCTGAATGCCAAGGTAAAAATTGTCAAGGGTGAAGGCCTGAACGCGATCTGGATGATCAGTTTCCCGCAGGCTGAACTGTTTGCCTTCGACAAGGCTAAGATGACCGACGCCGGTAAAGCCTACATCCAGGCTCACCGCAATGAACTGGGTGATGATCTGGCACAGGTGTACTCGCTTACCGTCATCGGCTACACCGATACCACCGGTGATGCCGACTACAATATGGACCTGTCAAAGCGGCGTGCAAAAGCCGTCAGCGACTACCTGGTGACACTCGGTGTCCCTGCGGACAAGATGCGTATACTGGGTCGCGGCGAAAACGATCCAATCGCTTCGAACGACACGGATGCGGGCCGCACCCAGAACCGGCGTGTAGAGGCCATTGTTGTTGCCCAACCGCGTGCCCTGGACGGGATGATCTTTCCCAACGTTGCCCTGTTTGAACGTCGCAGTGGCGAGCTGACAGCGTCGGGCATCCAGCTGGTGGAAAAGAACCTGCGTGACGCCCGTGAACAATTGAAAAGAGCAACCTATATCGAAATCGTCGGTCACACAGATGACGTTGGTGACGACAGGTACAATCAGAAACTTTCCGAGCAACGCGCGCAGGCAGTGGGCGAGCACCTGGTCAAGGTCGGCGTAGACCCCAGCAAGATGGTAGCGATGGGTGCAGGTGAGACTATGCCCGTTGCCAGCAATGCTACGGAAGAAGGGCGCGCTGAAAACCGGCGGGTGGAAGTCCTGGTACTGGGACGGGTTAAATAATTACCGGGTTTTTTGATTAATTTGTCATTGCGAGCGTAGCGCGGCAATCTCCGTCAGTCTGGCACCAGACCAAAGAGATTGCCACGGCGCTTCGCGCCTCGCAATGACAAGCACGTAGCACACATCAGAGGTTCCTCACGCTTTACACCTGGTCTGGGTTCCCTCCTGCATCAGCTGCTGCATTTTCCGGCCTGGATTCACCGCCGCGCTCACCCAGCTTTTTCATTACCACATAGAACACCGGCGTAAAGGTCAGCGACATAATGGTCGCTGCTGCCATGCCGCCGACCACCGCAATGCCGATGGCCTGCTGACTGGCGGCGCCGGCGCCGGAGGCGATCACCAGTGGCATGAAGCCGGCGATGGATGCGATCGAGGTCATCAGGATAGGGCGGAAGCGTAGTCGTGCTGCTGCTACGGCAGCATCCAGAATGCTTTTGCCTTTGTCTCGTTCCTGCATGGCGAATTCAACAATAAGGATAGCGTTCTTGGCCGCCAGGCCGATCAGCAGCGTGATACCAATCTGCGTATAGACGTTGTTGTCGGCGCCTTTCATCATCACCGCGACGACTGTACCCAGCACCGCCAGCGGAACCACCATGATCACCGCCGCCGGGCTGCTCCAGCTTTCATACTGGGCGGACAGCACCAGGAACACCAGGACGATGGCCAGCGCAAACACCATGATGGCTTCCGAACCCACTTGTCTTTCCTGGTAGGACATCCCGGTCCACTCGTAGCCCATAGTGGAGGGCAGTTTTTCGGCGGCGAGTTGCTCCATCAGTTGCATGGCCTGTCCGGAACTGTAGCCGGGTGCCGCCGAGCCGGTGATGGAGGCGGTCGGGTAGAGGTTGTAGCGCAGGATGGTCTGTGGTCCTACGGTCTGCTCGACATCTACCAGTGTACCGACCGGAACCATATTGCCCTGCTGGTTGCGAACTTCAAGTCTGCGGATATCTTCCGGCTCGATGCGGAACCGGTTGTCGGCCTGCACCATGACCTGCCAGGTGCGCCCGAATTTGTTGAAGTCGTTGACATAGGCAGAACCGAGGTAAGCCTGCAAGGTACCGAACAGCTCGTCCAGTGGCACGCCGAGTGTCTTGGCCTTGGTGCGGTCGACTTCGGCGAACAGCTGGGGTACGTCGAGACGAAAGGTGGAGTTCAGGCCGGCCAGCCCGCTCTGCGCATTGCCATCCTGCAGGATCTCGTTGAGCATGGCGTTGAGTTCCTGCAGGCCAATACCGGCACGGTCTTCCAGTTGCAGCTGGAAACCGCCGACGACGCCCAGACCGAGGATGGCGGGTGGCAGGAAGGGGTAAATAATAGCCTCCTGGATCTGGCTGAATCCCCCGTGCAACCTGGCCAGGATCGCCTCCTGTTTGAGTGCGGGTTCATTGCGCTCATTCCAGGGGGCGAGGGTGACAAAGATGGCGGCTGCGTTGGATGCCGCTGTGCCGTCGATCAGGTTGTAGCCGCCGAAGATGACCCAGTCTACGATGCCCTCAGTGCTGCCTATCACGGCATCGATCCTGTCGAGTACCTCGTTGGTGCGTTCCTGGGAGGCGGCGTCGGGCAACTGGACATGCACCAGCATATAGCCCTGGTCCTCGGTCGGCAGGAAGCCGGTCGGCAGGTTGGTGAACTGCCAGCCGGTTGCAGCGGTGAGGCCCAGCGCCAGCAGCAGCATGAACGCGGTGCGGCGCACCAGTGTCTTGATCAGGGTGCCATAGCGGTTTTCGGTGCGAGTGAAGATGCGGTCGAAGCCGCGGAAGAAGGCATTTTTGTTTTCCGGCGGCAGGCGCAGTACCAGCGCCGCCAGCGCCGGGCTCATGGTCAGTGCATTGATAGAGCTGAATACAGTCGCTACCGCGATAGTGAGTGCAAACTGCCGGTACAGTTCCCCGCTGATACCCGGCAGGAAGGCCGCCGGCACGAACACCGCCAGCAGCACCAGGGTGGTCGCAACCACCGGCCCGGAGACTTCGCTCATGGCCTGAATGGCGGCGGCCTTGCGATCCAGGCCATTTTCCATGTGCGTGACGGTAGCTTCAACCACCACGATGGCATCGTCCACCACGATGCCGATGGCCAGCACCAGCGCGAACAGGGTCAGCATGTTGAGTGAGAAACCCATCGCCAGCAGCACCGCCAGCGTGCCGATAAGTGACACCGGGATAGTCACTGCCGGGATCAGCGTGGCGCGCCAGTCCTGCAGGAAGATAAACAGCACCAGGAATACCAGCGCCGCGGCCTCGAGCAGGGTGATATACACCTGCTTGATCGAGGCGGCCACGAACATGGTTGTGTCGTAGGGGATAGTATATTCGAGACCTTCGGGGAAGAATGCGCTCATTTCTTCCATGGCGGCGTGCACCCGCGCCGATACGTCCAGGGCATTGGATCCCGGTAGCTGAAAGACGGCAATACTGGCGGACGGCGCACCGTTGAGGCGCGAGGTGATGTCGTAGTTCTTGGCGCCGAGTTCGATACGCGCGACATCCTTGAGACGGGTAATACGGCCGCCTGCGCCGGTTTTGACGATGATATCTTCAAACTGTTCGATGTCGGCGAGCCGGCCGAGTACGTTTACCGTGTACTGGAAATTCTGTCCGGGCGGGGCAGGTGGCTGTCCTATTTGTCCGGCGGCGACCTGGACATTCTGCTCTCTAACGGCACTGATGACTTCATTGGTCGTCATGCGGCGCGACTTGAGCTGGTTGGGGTCCAGCCAGATGCGCATGCTGTAGTCGCTCTCGGGATAAATACCGACGTCGCCAACACCGGGAATACGGCTGAGAGTGTCCTTGAGGCGCAGCGTGGCATAGTTACTCAGGTAGAGCTCATCGAAACGCCCGTCCTTCGATGCCAGGGACGCGATGATGATAATAGTGGGCGATTTTTTCTTGGTGTTCACGCCCTGGCGCTTGACTTCCTCGGGCAGCTTGGGCTCCGCCAGCGTGACCCGGTTCTGTACCAGGATGTTGGCCATATCGAGGTCGGTGCCGACCTCAAAGGTAACCGTCAGGTTATAGGAACCGTCGCTGGCGCTGACCGAGGACATGTAGATCATGTTCTCGACACCGATGACTTCCTGTTCGATGGGGGCGGCGACCGTCTCGGCAACTACCTCGGCATTGGCGCCCGGGTAGACGGCCGAGACCGAGACAGTGGGTGGCACGACCTCCGGAAACTGGGCGATCGGCAACAGGCCAATCGAGATCGCACCCGCCAGTACAATCAGAATCGAGATGACACTGGCGAAGATGGGGTGTTCGATAAAGAATTTAGAGAACATGGCCGTTCAGTCCCCGGTTTCTGTAGTCGGGTTTGAACGCTTCATCTGCGCATCCTGTTCCACTTGTTGTGCAGCCTGCCGCATGGCAGAGGCCGTAAGGCTTGCCATGTCGACGGGTTCGGGTGCAACCTTGCGGCCGGGGCGCGCACGCTGTATCCCGTTCACGACCACCCGATCATCTTTCAGCAGGCCGTCTTCGATAACGATTAAACCATCCTTGCGCTGACCGGTTTTGACACTGCGTCTTTCGACCACGTCTTTTGAATTGACGACCAGCAGGTAGGTACCGCTCTGGTCGTTACCGATGGCCCGTTCGGTAACCAGAGGCATGTCCGGACGGTTACCGAGTGGCATACGGATACGGGCAAACAGGCCGGGCAGCAGGTCAGGTGCTGCGCCAGGATTATCCAGAATCCCGCGCAACCGGAGTGTCCCGGTCTCCGGATCAACGCCGGATTCGGCGAAATCGTACAGCCCTTCGTGCGGGTAACCCTCTTCGTTGGCCAGTCCGAGGTAGAGAGGGATCTCCATTTCCCTGTCGCCGATCGCATCCGGATTGAGCCCCTTGGCTTCAACAACCTCCTTATAGATATCTCTGACGCGCAGCAGGTCACGCTCGTTGAGATTGAAATAGACATAGATAGGGTCAAACAGGGTGACTTCCGTTAACACGGTGGCTTCGCCTTCACCGACCAGGTTACCGATGTCGACTTCGTTACGCCCGACGCGCCCGGTCAGCGGTGCCGTCACCTGGGTGTAGCCCAGATTCAGTTCCGCGCGCGCGACTTTGGCTTCGGCGCGCAGGATATCCGCGCTGGCCAGTTCTCTTTCGACGCGCCATTTCACCACGTCGGCCTCGGCACCGGCTTTCTTCTTGTAGAGTGTCTGCGCCCGGCCATATTCAATTTTGGCGCGATCATAATTTGATTTGGCACCCGCCAGTTCCGCCTGGGCGGCCTGTAGATCAGCCTGGTACTCGGCCGGGTCGATGACAAACAGGAGGTCGCCCTCGGTAACGCTGGTGCCCGGGATGAAGTGCATACTTTGCAGCACCCCCGATACCCGGGCGCGGGCCTCGGCTTTTTCCGACGCAACCAGCGTTCCAGTAAATTCAAGATAGTCCGTCACATCCTGGATCAGTGGCTGGGCGACGGTGACTTTGGGGGGAGGGGGTTCGACGTAGGTATTGGATTCACAGCCGGCCAGCGACAGGGCAAGTATGAAACTGCTAATAACCACACTATTTGCAGCATATTTTCCAGAAAACATTCTTCCTCCGACGATGGGATGTCAACCGGCACGGTTGAGAGACCTTAGCATTTATCCATGGCGCAGGTAAATCATGTGGGTAACCAGTGTTTCCGGCACCCGGAATATCCCCCGGCGAGCGTCTCAATCTGTAGAATAGATCGAACGGCTGATTTTAAAAAAACAGCATAAGAGCAGAATGGCACTAAGTTAAGCCGAAATCACAATTGTCATCCCGGCGCAGGCCGGGATCCAGGCTGTTTAATCAGGCTGCATGGATTCCGGCCTGCGCCGGAATGACGGGACTACGTGCATTTAAGGCTTAACTTAGTGCCATTCGCATAAGAGCAGATATTTTAGTTGCGGTTACGAGGCCGGATCAAGCAATGAATAAGTACCAAATCGTTCCAGCTGAACTCGATGTTGGATTGCCCCATGAATTAGACAATAAGTCGGGAAGATGACACGGAGCCGCACTCGCGTTCTCGGAATGCTGTTGATCACGGTGCTGTTGTGCGTACGGGAAGCAAGCGCTCACCGCGACGACTACCTCAATGAAACTCTCGTCTACACCACTTTGGAACAGAGCGAACTCGAAGCCGAATACTGGTTTGATTATGGGAGGCAGTCAGGTGGTCACGGCGACTTCTCCCGACACAGTACAGCGATCGAGTTTGGTATTACCGATAGCTGGATGGTGGACGGTCGCGTTAGCGTAGCCTCGAAGGAAGAACAGGGGACAAACTTCGATTTGGCACGACTGGAGTCACGGTACAGGTTCCTGGATGAGGGTGTGTTGCCTGTAGATATTGCCGTTTCCTTCGAGGTTAATTCGGAACGAAAGTCCAACGGCTCCAGGACAGTTGGCATCGAACCACGTCTGATTTTGTCGAAGGACCTTGGAGAGAAACTAAATCTTACGGCCAACCTTTCCGAGGAAATTCCGCTTGACTCAGAATCCCCCGCGTTTCTGGTGGCGTTCGGGAGTCGGTTCAACTGGACAAAACTGGTTCGGGTCGGGTCGGAGTTTCAGTACAATTTCGGTGAACATTCAGGATTGGTAATTCCGCAGTTGTGGTTTGCTTTCCCACGGGACATCACCATGAAGATCGGGTACTCCATCGGAGTTGATCAGGAACCCGACGATTTCTTCCGCATCGCGCTGGAAGCGGGATTTTGATAACGCTTAATGGGGCACCGATAACTTATTCGACTCGTGAAAGAGTTGCAGTATCTTCAGGAGATGCCTGAATACACCTTACTGTTCCAGCACAACCACGCTGCGTGCGCGAGCAGGATAGGTCGGTTCCGTAACAGCTATCTGCCTGCCCGGCGCCGTACTGTCCTGCGGGGACACCAGCCCGGTATCTATCGCCAGGTGCCAATCACCCTTGTGGGGCAGATTCATGCTGACCTTGCGGTCGGAGAAATTGACAATAACGTGCAGATCGGTTTCTTCATCGCTACTGGCGGTCAGGGTAAAGGCGAGGACGCGGGCATCAGGGTCGTTCCACTGCGGGGTATCGAGATCGATACCGTGCCAGGATATATCGGGTTCAGCGCCTTCGTAGGCCGGTGTACCGGTCAGGAAGCGGCGGCGCATGAGTGAGGGGTGGCGTTTGCGCAGTGCGATCATGTGCTGGACAAAGCGCAGCATGTGCGCATTCCTTTCCACCAGGGACCAGTCGATCCAGGTCAGTTCGTTGTCCTGGCAGTAGCCGTTATTGTTACCACGCTGGGTATGCAGAATTTCGTCGCCGGCGAGCAGCATCGGCACCCCCTGGCTTAACAGGAGTAACGCGATGGTGTTTTTTGCATGTTGTGTACGTAGCGTGAGTATTTCTGCGTTATCGGTTTCACCCTCGATACCGAAGTTGGTGCTCAGATTGTCGTTATGCCCGTCACGGTTGCCTTCGCCATTGGCCTCGTTGTGTTTCTGTGCGTAGCTGAACAGGTCATACAGGGTAAACCCGTCATGGCAGGTGACAAAGTTAATACTGTTGATGGGCAGGCGATGTTGCGGCTGGTAGAGATCACTGCTGCCGCTTAGACGGGTTGCCAGTTCTGCGAGCAAACCCTTCTCACCACGGATAGCGCGGCGGATGACATCGCGGTAGCGCCCGTTCCATTCGGCCCAGCGATAGCCGGGGAAACTTCCGACCTGGTACAGTCCGGCGGCATCCCAGGCTTCGGCTATCAGGCGGGTTGCAGAAAGGTGGTCCGAGAGTTCTATACCCCATAGCACCGGTGCGTCGTGCAGCGGCTCACCCTTCTCGCCGCGCGCCAGGACGCTGGCCAGGTCGAAGCGGAAGCCGTCGACGTGCATTTCCCGCACCCAGTACTCAAGGCAGCTGATGATGAAGTTCGCTACGATCGGGTGGTTGCAGTTTACGGTATTGCCGCATCCTGTGTAGTCACGGTAGACGCTTTTGTCTTTAGCATCCAGGTGGTAGAAGATGTTGTTACCCATACCTTTGAAGTTGATAGTGGGGCCACCTGTGCCGCCCTCAGCCGTGTGGTTGAAGACGACATCCAGTATGACGCCCATGCCGGCCCGGTGCAGCGCCTTGACCAGGTCGCGGAATTCCTGCAGATGGGTGCCCTGTTCGGGCGTTATGCAATAACCGGGGTGAGGTGAGAAAAAGCTGTGGGTGCTGTAGCCCCAGTAGTTTTTCAGTCCCAGGCTCGCCGTCGCAGGGGGAACATCCTGTTCGTCAAAAGCCATCACCGGCATCAGTTCTACGTGGGTAATGCCCAGTTCCTGAAGGTAGGGTATTTTTTCGGCAAGTGCGCCGAACGTGCCCGGGTTGCTGACGCCCGACGACTTGTGACGGGTAAAGCCACCCACATGCAGTTCGTAAATAACGGCATTTTCGTTGGGGATAGTGAGTGGTGTGTCGCCCTCCCAGTCGTAACGCTCGTCAACAACCATGGCGCGCATGGAGGTCTGACCATTGTCACCCGGCCGGCTTGCCGTCTGTCGGTTCCAAAGCTTGTGACTGATGGCGCGTGCCCAGGGGTCGAGCAGGGTTTTGTCGGCATCGAAGCGCAGCCCTGATCGCCGTGTATCATTGTCACCGTCCATGCGCCACGCGTACCAGCTGCCGACCGGCAGGGCTTCGACATAGACATGCCAGGCAAAGAAGGTCCGGTGTACGTCTGGCTGCAGTGGTATAACCTGAAAAGGTTCCGCACTGTCAGCAGCACTGAACAGCAGCAATTCGACATGCGTGGCATGGCGACTGAAGATGGAGAAGTTGACGCCGTCACCATCCGGTTTCGCACCGAGCGGATAGCGGACACCCGGTTTTGTTGTGTATGTTGTGTAGTGCGTCAATGGACAGTGCGGTCTTCAGACCCGGGCTCTTGTCGATCCCTGCCGGTTTTTGCGGTTGTCAGCCGATCACCCTCACCTTGCCAGTCGGTAATGCACACCGGGTTCTGATCGAAGTCGTCCACACTAACCGGCGCCACATTCCATATGTCGCGACAATAATCGCGTATGGAACGGTCGGACGAAAATTTTCCCATACGCGCTACATTGAGAATAGACATCCGGGTCCACTGCTCCTGGTCACGCCAGGCCTCACTGACCCGGTCCTGGCATTCGATGTACGACGCGTAGTCTGCCAGCAGCATGTACTGGTCATGACTCATCAACTCGTCTATCAGTGGCCGGAACAGGTTGCCGTCGCCGTGCGAGAAATAACCACTGCTGATGCGGTCGATGGCAGTATGGAGTTCGTTATTGTCGTTGTAGTAATCCCTCGGATTGTAGCCGCCGGCCTTGAGATCCATAACTTCCTGGGCGGTAAGGCCGAACAGGAAGAAATTCTCTGCGCCGACTTCCTCGCGTATTTCTATATTGGCACCATCAAGGGTGCCGATTGTCAATGCACCGTTCATGGAAAACTTCATGTTACCGGTTCCCGAGGCCTCTTTGCCGGCGGTAGAGATCTGTTCGGACAGGTCTGCTATCGGATAGATGCGCTGGCCCAGTTTGACGCTGAAGTTGGGAATGAACACCACCTTGAGTCGGCCCCGGACATCGGGGTCATTGTTGACCACGTCACCTACAGAGTTGATCAGTTTAATAATCAGTTTGGCCATGAAGTAGCCGGGTGCTGCCTTGCCGCCAAAGATAAAGGTGCGCGGGACGATATCTATATCCGGGTTCTGCTTGATGCGGTTGTACAGGGTGATGATATGCAAAACCATCAGGTGTTGTCGCTTGTACTCGTGCAGGCGTTTCACCTGTACGTCACACAGGGCTTCCGGGTTTAGCTCAATCCCGGTATGCAGCTGGTAGTAGGTGGCCTGATCGCGTTTGTTATCCAGTTTAACGCTATGCCAGCGGGCAGCAAAATCTGCATCGTCCACAAAGGCTTCGAGTTTCCGAAGTTCATCCAGGTCGGTTATCCAGCCCTCGCCGATTTTTTCACTGACTAGATGGCTTAACCGTGGATTGCACAACAGCAGCCAGCGGCGCGGGGTCACACCATTGGTCTTGTTACTGAACCGTTCGGGATAGCATTCATGGAAATCCCGCAGTGTATGAGCCTTGAGTAACTCGGTATGCAGTTCGGCCACACCATTGATGGCGTGGCTGCCGACACAGGCCAGGTTGGCCATACGTACCGATTTCTCACCGGCTTCGTTGATCAGCGACATTCTCGACAGGCGGTCGTCATCACCCGGGTATTTGAGCCGAACTTCATCGAGGAAACGCCGGTTGATTTCATAAATAATTTCGAGGTGGCGGGGAAGAACTGCTTTAAACAATGGCAGAGGCCATGTCTCCAGCGCTTCCGGCAGCAGTGTGTGGTTAGTGTAGGCAAGAGTATGGCGGGTTATGTGCCAGGCCTGCGCCCATTCCATGCCGTGTTCGTCCATGAGCAGACGCATCAGTTCAGGGACTGCGATAGACGGGTGGGTGTCGTTGAGCTGGCCGGCAAACTTTTCGTGGAAGTTGTCCAGGCGGTTGCCGCGGAACAGGTGGATTACGATCATGTCCTGCAGCGAGCAGGAGACAAAGAAATACTGCTGTTGCAGGCGCAGCTTTTTACCCTGCATGGCATCATCATTTGGATACAGCACCTTGGTGATATTTTCCGACACCATTTTTTCCTGTACCGCACCCATGTAGTCGCCGAGGTTGAAATCCTGGAAATCGAATGACTCGGGGGCCTGTGCCGACCACAGGCGTAACAGGTTGGCGCTGTTGACGCGGTAGCCGAGTATCGGCGTATCGTAGGCGACACCCATGACAACCCGGTTCGGGATCCAGCGTACCCGGTACTGGCCCTGGTCATCGCGCCAGGATTCGGTGTGGCCGCCGAATTTTACTGCGTAGGTGCGTTCGGGGCGGTGCAGTTCCCAGGGGTTTCCCAGGTGCAGCCACTTGTCGGTAATTTCCACCTGCCAGCCGTCCTGTATCTCCTGGTCGAAGATACCGTACTCATAACGGATGCCGTAACCGATGGAAGGAATCTGCAGGCTGGCGAGCGAGTCCATGTAGCAGGCCGCAAGACGTCCCAGGCCGCCGTTACCCAGCCCGGGTTCCTCTTCCTGGTCGATCAACTCATCCAGGTCAAACTCACAGGTGCAGACGGCTTTGCGCGCTGCGTCCTGGATGCCGAGATTAATCAGGTTGTTTTGCAGGTGGGGTCCGGTAAGAAATTCCGCTGACATATAGCAGACCAGTTTTACGTCCTTTTTCAACCAGGTTTCCAGTGCATCGAGCAGGCGGTGCAGCATGCGATCGCGTACTGTGTAGGCCAGTGCCATATAGTAGTCATTACGCGTGGCCGAAGCGGCGAATTTGCCCTGTACATAAAACAGGTTATTCGCGAAGGCTTGTTCCAGCGCGTCAACACTCAAGCCGGTGCGGGTATTTTCAACGGGCTCGGGATGCTTGTCCGTATCCTGCGGCATATCCATTCTCCTCGATCAGGGTTGGTTCAGGCCTTGGCCGGTGAACATGTTCTGGGTACGGGCGGCCAGTGTCTTGCCGTGCCAGAATTTGCCATCCACCATGCCAACCAGTGCGTCTGCGCCGGCACGATTGGTGTCCAGCGCGACAACTGCAACACACAGCTCGGCGTTCCCTTTGTTGGTCAGGGTGACTTTGGTGACCGGGACGCCATGCTCTTTGAGTAACGCCTGTATCTCGTTCTCGCTGGTGTCTTTGGGCAGGTTTCTGATGACTACATTCATTGGCGTTTTAGTTCACTGTCTGCATACACTGCTGCACCGTAAAGCGCAGTATGATCATTCAGAATAACCCTGACGGGCATACTGCGCATCAGGGGTTCCATGCGCCCCTTGGACCAGAAGCCGTGCAGAAAATTCTCGCCCTTTAGCTGGTCCAGTATCCGGGGTGCAATACCGCCACCAATGTATACGCCACCGGTGGCCATGATTTTAAGAGCGTGGTTGCCGGCTTCCACGCCGTAGAGTTTAACGAACATGTCCAGTGTCTCGCTGCATACCGGACAGCGGCCCGCCTGTGCTGCGTGGGTAATGGCTGCGGCGCTGTCACCGTCACGCATCTCGGCGCCCAGCCAGGCCGGTGTTTCTATTTGCCGGTGCTCGCTGAGAAATTCATAGATACTGACCAGGCCCATGCCCGAAACCACGCGTTCCCAGCTTACGTGATCGTATTGCCGCTGTAGATAGTGTAGTAGAGAAATCTCCAGTTTGGAGGCAGGTGCGAAATCGGCGTGTCCGCCCTCCGAGCCGAATGGCCAATGGCGCTCACCGTCCCAGTAAAGTCCGGCCTGACCTAGACCGGTGCCCGCTGAGATTATCGAGGCATTTCCACGCGCATCCGGATTTCCGGCACTGAGAGTATAGATGTCGTCTTCTTTCAGGATACCGATACCCCAGGCGTTGGCTTCCAGGTCATTTATCAGCCAGACACGCCGGAAGCCGAGTGCATCGGCCAACATTTGTGCGTCGATCTGCCAGGGCAGGTTGGTGGTGTCGCATTTCCCGTCCTTTACCGGCCCGGCAATACCAAAACTGGCGTAATCACAGGCCGGATTCTGCGCAGCCATGAATTCACGGACGACGTCGTCCAGCGAGGCATACGCTGTGCTTGGATAGTGTTCCTGTGCGAGCACCTCCCGCTGCGAGCCTTCCAGCTCAATAACGGCGAGCGAGGTCTTGGTACCACCGATATCGCCTGCCAGCACTTTTATGCGTCGGTTTGCCACTTTAATATACGACCTTCTCTGTCAGGGGTTCTCTGATGTACCGTCATGATCTGTTCCTTGAAATTCGGTTGCAATGGTGTGGTGACCGGAACTGCCCCATCCCGGCTGGAGGGTTGCATGGTAGTGAAGATTGCACAGAACTTAAATAGCCGGCTGGAGAACTACTATTAAAAGATGGACATCACACCCCCGGGATATGCTAAAGTCCCGGCATATCAAAAAAAGCACTGTGAAGTAACCGGGAAGTAACTCCATGATCAGAAGCCTTGGATTGCTGTTGATCGTCTGCTCCTGGGTGGCCGCAGCCTGGGCCGCCACAGAGTCGTATGGCTACCCCTTCGACGACCCGTTTGTTGCAACCGTAGTCGGCACGCCGGAGGCAGACAGGGCCAGGTTCGATGTTGATGTCCCTACCAAACGGGACAGCCTGACGATTTTCAAGGATCGCAAGGTTCCCGACTTCCTGTTTTACGAAGCTAAACTCCGCTACTCCTATGCCTTGCAGAAGAAAGCGGCCCCGCTGGTTTTCCTGATAGCCGGTACCGGTGGTTCCTACACCGGCGGGCATATCTCGGCGCAGGCAAAGGCTTTCTATGCGGCAGGCTTTCATGTCGTTTCCCTGTCTTCTCCCACCGTCCCCAATTTTATCGTAGCGGCGTCAAAGACATCGGTTACCGGCCATGCTGTGCACGATGCCGAAGACCTTTACCATGTCATGGAGCTTATCCAGACCAAATTGCTGAAAAAGACAGAAATCACCGATTATTTTGTGACCGGTTACAGCCTCGGCGGTTTCAATGCAGCGTTCGTATCCCTGGTGGACGAACAACGCAAGGTGTTTAACTTCAGGAGAGTGCTGCTCATCAATCCACCGGTCAGCCTGTACAACTCGATGTCATTGCTCGACCGTATGCTGGAAAACATCCCCGGTGGTGTGGATAACTTCGACGCGTACTACAACGGCATCGTATCCAGTTTCGGCAAGGTCTATGTGCGTGCCAAGCGTCTCGATTTAAGCGATGACTTTCTGTATCAGGTCTATTCAGCCCTGCACCCTGAAAATGAACAGCTGGCCGCGCTGATCGGCCTCACGTTTCGGTTTTCCTCGGCACACATGGTGTTCGCTTCCGACCTCATGACCGACTACGGCTATGTCAAACCGAAGAATTTGCACTTCACTCGTAACACAGATCCGGGCGTATACCGGGATGTCGTCTTCCGGCTGGGTTTTACCGACTACTTTCACGATTACTTTTACCCTTACTACAAGAACCTGGATCCTGAAATTGATCGTCACCAGATCGTCGAGGCGATGAGCCTGACACGTATCGAGGACTATCTTCGCAATGCTGACAATATATATGTCATGCACAATCGCAACGATCTGATCCTGGAGCCGGGCGAGATTGACTTTTTCCCGCGCGTGTTCGGTAAGCGGGCAAAAATCTATCCAACAGGCGGACACCTCGGCAATATGGAATACAAGGAAAATGTCGAGTATATGGTGAATGTTTTTAAAAGCGCCGTGACCGGGCGGGAACTATGACAGTGCTGATACCACATGTTGCCCTGTATATATTGCTGACCCCTTTGCTGTTGTTGGTGGCCGGGTGTAGCACCGCACCAAAACTGCAGGGTGATACCATTGAGGAGGCATTCTTTACGCCTGAACAGATACTCGGGGGTGGCGTCACCGAGATTGAGGATGAAGAAATTTCTGATCCCTTTGAAGGGTTCAACCGCACCATGTATCGATTCAACTACTACTTTGACAAGTATGTATTCCTGCCGGCAGTTATTGGCTACATGAAGATCACGCCGGATGCAGCGCAGGACGGAATTCACAATTTCTTCCGTAATATCCAGGACATCACCACACTGTTCAACAGTATTTTGCAGTTGAATCCTGAAAAAACCCTGAACACCACCACGCGGCTACTGGTCAATACGACTATCGGTTTGCTTGGTTTTATCGATATCGCCAATGATGTACCACGCAAAGACGAGGATTTCGGCCAGACGCTGGGATACTGGGGCGTAGGTTCCGGGCCTTACCTGGTGCTACCGGTACTGGGACCGTCCAGTGTACGTGATGGCATAGGGCAGGGCGTGGACTGGTACGTGGGATATGACCAGCCCAAGCAACGCTTGACGAATATGGAAGCCTGGCAGGAAACTACCCTGGATATCGTGCGCGCCATTGATCTGCGTGCTCACGTAAGGTTCCTCTACTACGAAACCAATTCGCCCTTTGAGTACGAAATGGTGCGTATGCTTTGGACGACTAAACGTAAACTGGACATCAAGAGATAGAACGTGAGTACTGGAAACTGTATATCGGCCTTCCTCAAAGCGATCCGGCTGGTCATTGTTGCTTCGCTGGCCATGTTGTACGTGGCCGCTACGCCTGCTGCGGATCAGGAGTCCGGACCTGTCAAGGTGGGGATAACGGTATCGCTCACAGGTGACTATGCGGCGCCTGGCAAGGATGAGCTAAGCGGTGCGCAGATGTGGGCGTCTGATGTCAATGGCCGCGGCGCGCTGCTGGGCCGCAAGGTCGAGATTGTTTACTACGATGACAAGTCAGATGCCGCTACCAGTGCACGGCTTTATGAACGCCTGATAAATGAGGACAAGGTCGATCTTCTGCTCGGGCCTTACTCGTCGGAGCTGACCCTGGCAGCCAGCACAGTTGCCGAGAAATACAACTTCCCTATGGTCGCTACCGGTGCGGCTGATGGCCACATCTGGGCGCGTGGTTACAAGAATATCTTCGGCATCGATGCGCCGGCCCGGGAATACATGAGGCTGTTGGTGGATTCCGCTGCTGGCGCAGGCCTGAAACGTATTGCGCTGATATATCTGGACAGTGACTTCCCCAGGGGCGTAGCGGACGGTGTGCGAGATCTGGCGGTCAGTAATAACATGGAAATCGTGTTTGACGAAGCGTACAGCCGGGATACAAAAGACTTTTCGGCCTTGCTCCGGCTAATGAAAACCAGCAAGCCGGACTTGTTGGTCGGTGGGACCTATCTTGAAGATTCGATAGCCATTGTGCGTGCCGCAAAGCAGGTTCGGTTATCACCCGAGGCCATGGTTTTTACCGTAGGTCCTTCACTGAAGGAATTTGGAGATGCGCTGGGCTCTGATGCCGACGGCGTGCTGGGGGTCGTATCCTGGATACGCAGCGCCCATCTGCCTATGGCACGCGACTTTTCTTACCGGTATAAACAGAAGTACGGTCATAATCCGGGCGCACACGTGGCTTACGGTTACGGCGGAGGCCAGGTACTGGAAGCGGCAGTGCGTCTCGCGGGGACGCTGGACAAGGATGCCGTGCGCCAGCAACTGGGCGAGATGAAGTTCCGCTCCCTGCTGGGGCACTACGACGTCGACAAGACCGGTAAGCAGATGGGTAAGTCGATATATGTCCTGCAGTGGCAAAAAGGTTATCGTCTGCTGGTGCTTCCCAGGCTGATGCGGGAAAGTCCGATCCAGTATCCCTTCAAGCCCTGGTCGGAGCGCTGAATCCGGTTCTGGCGTCATCTCTCTGGTGGTTTGCTCCTCTGCCACCTAGCCAGTGCGCTTGCGCGTCGATCCCGGTACACTGTGAGGCCAGTTCAGGCCAGCAATTTATCACAGGAAAGCCCGGTTATTATGCGTGAAGTACAGGCAGTTGTTACCCGTCACCTGATTATCGGGGCACTGTTTTTCATGCCCAGTGGCTGGCGCTATAAGCTGGAGCGGCAGCTGCGTGGCAAGGAGGAGTACCGCAAGCTGTGCGCTGCGGACTGGGTGCTCATGTCCTGGGCGAAGAGCGGCCGTACCTGGTTCCGGGTGATGCTGTCACGCTTCTACCAGATCAGGCACGACCTGCCGCGCCGCCACCTGCTGGAATTCGACAATCTATACCATAAAAACCCCGCCATACCGCGCGTCCTGTTCAGCCACAATAATTACGTGCGCGACTACCTGGAAGACGGGGATACGCTCAACCATTTTCGTGGCAAAAAAGTGGTGATGCTGGTGCGTGATCCACGCGACGTTGCGGTCTCACAATTTTTTCAGTGGAAGTATCGCATGCGCCCACACAAGATACGGCTTAACCGGTATCCGAAGCCCGGTGATGAGCTGTCGACCTTCGATTTTGTGACCAATCCACGTAGTGGGATACCCAAAATTATCGAGGTCTACAACGACTGGGCGGGTGCGTTACCGTACCTCAGGGATCTGCTTATTGTCCGTTACGAAGATATGCGCAAGGATCCTGCTGCTGTCATGCGCCAGGTGCTCGAGTTCGTGGGTACGCCCGGAAGTGATGTGGAAATTTCTCAGGCAGTTGAGTATGCCAGCATGGAAAATATGAAGAAGCGGGAAGAGAAGTGCAACTTCCGTGACAGGAGTATGCGGGTGAAGTCGGGTGACAGTAGTAACCCGGATTCCTTCAAAACGAGGCGCGGCAAGGTGGGCGGTTACCATGACTATTTTGACGACGAGCAAGTCGCCGTAGTCGACAAGCTGGTGGAAGAGGGGCTTGATCCGGTGTTCGGTTATACCGCTGCCGCAAAGGCAGATAGTGTTTCTGTTGTAAGCGGCTCCGCTACATGACGAACTCTTCCAGCTCTTTAGATAACAGCGCGTTTATCGAACGGACACTCGAGGCAGCCATACGCATAGGCCTTGTGTTTTTGCTCATCGCCTGGTGTTTCACGATCGTACGGCCTTTTATTACCCCTATCATCTGGGGAATCATTATTGCGGTTGCCGCCTACCCGGGGCACAAGTGGGTGCAGGCGATGCTCGGTGGACGACCCAGACTTGCAGCTACGCTGGTTACGTTGCTCATGCTGGTCATTGTGATTGCGCCGACTGTGATGCTGAGCGGTACGCTTGTCGATACCATCAAGCTACTGGCGGTGGACCTGAATGATGATGGCACGTTGACGATCCCGCCGCCGCCGGACAGCATCATGGGCTGGCCGTTGATCGGCGAGCAACTGCACAGTTTCTGGAACCTCGCCTCGGAAAATATCCAGGCGGCCCTCAGCCAGATAGGTCCGCAGATCAAGGTGGTCGGTACCTGGCTGCTGGCAACTGCTGCCGGTGCCGGTTTCGGTATTTTGCAATTTGTTTTTGCGATTATCATTGCCGGTGTCCTGATGCCTTGCGCCGATGGTGGCAATCGCGCCGCACACGCCATCGCCGCACGGCTGGCCGGTAAGCAGCACACTGACCTGGTCGAGTTGGCGAAAAAAACAATACGCAGCGTCGCTTCGGGCATCCTGGGTGTCGCGCTCATCCAGTCACTACTGGCGGGGCTGGGCTTTATGGTAGCCGGTGTCCCGGGCGCCGGTTTCTGGGCATTGCTCTGTCTGTTGTTTGGCGTCGCGCAGATCGGTATCATCGTTGTCCTGGTCCCTGTCATCATTTACCTGTTCAACACCGCAGACACAGTAACAGCGGTAGGCTTCCTGATCTGGAGTATTCCCGTTGGCCTTATCGACAACATCCTGAAGCCGATACTCCTGGCGCGCGGCGTCAAGACACCCATGGTCATTATTTTCATGGGCGCCATTGGTGGTTTCCTGGCCTCGGGCATCATCGGCCTGTTTGTCGGCGCTGTTGTGCTTGCGTTGAGCTATGAGCTGTTCATGCTATGGCTTAACGAATAAGTAGGGGACACTGCTCACTTAATCACTTAGCGCAGCTGCGCTAAGTGATTAAGTGAGCAGTG
>CAJXFW010000018.1 GCA_913053655.1 uncultured Thiogranum sp.
AGTCTGGGCCGTGTCTCAGTCCCAGTGTGGCTGATCATCCTCTCAGACCAGCTACGGATCGTCGCCTTGGTAGGCCGTTACCCCACCAACAAGCTAATCCGACTTAGGCTCATCCAATAGCGCAAGGTCCGAAGATCCCCTGCTTTCCCCCGAAGGGCTTATGCGGTATTAGCCTGGTTTTCACCAGGTTGTCCCCCACTACATGGGCAGATTCCTAAGCATTACTCACCCGTCCGCCACTCGACGCCTGGGAGCAAGCTCCCATCGTTTCCGTTCGACTTGCATGTGTTAGGCATGCCGCCAGCGTTCAATCTGAGCCAGGATCAAACTCTTCAGTTCAATCACTTCAGTCGCTTGAGGCGACAAATCTGGCTCGATGTACACAAAACTCGGAATTGCTTGAGTTTGCTTCCATCGAATATTGCTTTTGCTACGCAATCAATTCGACGTAAGCACCCACACAAATTACCTGATCTAGATTGTTAAAGAACTCGATGGCGCTTTGGCCAGCGAAGACCGACAAGTATGAATCATAATTACCTGTCTCGTCAATATTTTTCTGTTTACACTCCGGGTACACAGAACACCCTCGGCTCAGCAGAGGCGCGCATTATACAGCCCGTCATGAGACCGTCAAGAAGAAACTCCAGCTTCCACCCTGGAAACCGGAAAATCAGCGAAATTTCTTTAAAACCAGCAGGTTTATGCTAAGGCCGAGATCACGGATTGACCGGCGACACGTTCAGTGCCAGCCAGTAAACACCCAGTTGCCGAACCGCCTCCATGAACTGGTTGAAATCGACCGGCTTGCGGATATAGCTGTTAGCCCCCAGGTCGTAGCCGGCGACGATATCCCGCTCTTCATTGGAAGACGTCAGAATGACTACGGCGAGCCGTTTGATGCGTTCATCCTCCCGAATCCGCCGTAGAACTTCCAGTCCGTCAACCTTCGGCAGTTTCAGATCGAGCAAGACCAGCTCGGGAAGCCTGCCGGTCTCCCGGTCGCTGTAGATTCCACGCGCAAACAGATAGTCCAGTGCTTCTGCACCATCATGAGCCACAATAACTTCGTTCAGGATATTGTTTCGCTTCAGTGCGCGCAGCGTCAGCGCCTCGTCATCCGGGTTGTCTTCAACCAGCAAGATGGTTTTAGTTTCCATATTCAGTGAATCCTTCAGTGATTCCGATCCGCCGATGCATCGCCGAACAGTTCCCATACTGGGAAAACTGGATTAATTATAGACACAATTCCAACCCATTTTCAGAGGGCGTGTTTTCTTCGGACTTTCTCCGATACGGGCCGACTACCCCATTACGACCCGGGCAAAGCGGCGCTTACCCACCTGACAAACACAGCTGGTACCCGATTCCAGCCGCAACCTGGTATCGCTGACTCTTTCTCCGTCAATGCGTACCGCCCCCTGCTTGATCATGCGCATTGCATCCGAAGTGCTTGAAGTCAAAGCAGCATCCTTCAGTACGTTGGCTATCGGCATGCCGTCTGCGCCGGCCTGCAAACTGACTTCTGGAATATTCTCGGGTGCCGCACCTTTCTGGAAACGGGCGATAAAATTCTCCTGTGCCCGATCCGCATCGCTTTGGGAATGGAAACGCGCCACCAGCTCCTTGCCCAGCTCGAATTTGATATCACGCGGATTGCGCCCTTCATTCATCGATTTCCTCAGCGCTTCCACCTGTGCAATGGAACGAAAGCTCAGCAACTCAAAATAACGCCACATCAACTCATCGGAGATCGACATCAGCTTGCCAAACATAGCGTCCGGCGCTTCGGCTATCCCGATATAGTTGTCCAGCGATTTGGACATCTTCTGGATACCGTTGAGGCCTTCCAGAATCGGCATGGTCAGCACGACCTGTGGCTTTTGCCCGTAAGCTTCCTGTAACTGGCGGCCAACCAGCAGATTGAATTTCTGGTCCGTACCTCCGATTTCGACGTCGGCTTTCAGCGCAACCGAATCGTATCCCTGCACCAGCGGGTAAATAAATTCGTGGATGGCTATTGGCTGACCAGAGCTGTAACGCTTGTTGAAATCCTCTCTTTCCAGCATGCGCGCAACGGTGTGCTTTGCTGCCAGCTGGATCAGATCTGCAGCATTCATTTCGTTCATCCAGCTTGAATTGAACATCACAAGCGTCTTTTCGGGATCCAGAACCTTAAAGATCTGGGCCTCATAGGTCGCGGCATTCTCGATGACTTCATCCCGACTAAGCGGTTTGCGTGTGACATTTTTACCGGTCGGATCACCGATCATGCCCGTGAAATCACCAATCAGGAAAATCGCTTCATGGCCGAGTTCCTGAAACTGACGCAGCTTGTTTAGCAACACGGTGTGGCCAAGATGTAGATCCGGCGCGGTCGGGTCGAACCCGGCTTTTATGCGCAGCGGGCGGTTTTGCTTCAAACGCTCTACCAGCCCGGCCTCGACCAGTATTTCTTCCGCACCGCGCTTGATCTGCTGCAAAGCCTCTTCGTGAGACATGTCCGCTCCCAATGCCCTGGAAATTGGAGCGAAAGAGTAGCATAAGTTGGCCGATAACCTGACATGTAGCCTTTAACTTATTGAACTACTGGAATATACAAATGAGGGGTGTCTGGCCTGCTGATCAGCATCAGCCAGACTGGCACAATTTCTGCTGCATGGCCAAAACATGCCGCGGCAGTTGACCGCAAGCCGGTATGTCAGTTAGTTTGAGCCTTAAATTGAAAGGGGTTTCGGTGCAATACAACTATTCATCAATGCGGGATTACAAGTCAGGCTGGCACCCCGGCAGGATCCGCAAACACGGGACCAGAGGCTTGCACTGGGCGTTGCTGGGCGCCGTGTCCGGGCTTGCGCTGGGATTTTTCTCGCTGACATCCTATGATGCAAACGCGTTACGCATCAAAGATCTACCCCTTGATCTCCCGACATCCACGCTGTCTGAATCAGCAAGAAGAGAGATCCCCGGCGAATCTGCAGCGGGAATTTCCCAGACCGCAAAATCCACTGCCGTCGATCATGAACAGCGCGGTAGCTGGCATGATGTAACCGTAAAATCAGGCGACAGTCTGGCACGCATCTTTACCAAACAGGGCGTCCCGCCACGCCAGCTGCACGACATTATTGCCAGCGGTGGTTTAGCCAAAAAATTGACGAGAATCTATCCAGGCCAGAAACTGCGCATGCGCACGACGCCGGAAGATGGACTGCTGGAGCTGCTCTACGAAATTGATGCCCTGAACCAGGTACAGATAACCCGCTCGGAATCCGGCTATGACGCCCAGCTGATCGTGCGCGTCCCGGAGCGCCGCAGCGTGCGCTCTGCAGGTACTATCGATAACTCGCTGTTTGTTGCGGCGCAACAGGCCAGGCTGCCGGAAAATATCACCATGGAGCTGGCGGGTATCTTCGGCTGGGATATCGACTTCGCCCTCGATATCCGCCACGGCGATCAGTTTGCCATAATCTATGAAGAACTCTACCTGGATGGAGAACGCGTGGGCACAGGTAATATCCTGGCCGCCGAGTTCACCAATAACGGCAAGGTCTACCAGGCGGTTCGCTACACCGACCGGCAGGGCCGCACCGACTATTACTCACCGGATGGCCACAGTATGCGCAAAACCTTCCTGCGCTCCCCGGTCGCCTTCTCACGCATAAGCTCTCGTTTCAGCCTGGGCCGTAAACATCCGATACTGAACAAAATCCGCGCGCACAAGGGCGTGGATTACGCCGCCGCACGCGGTACACCGGTCAAGGCGACGGGTAACGGTAAAATCGTCCTGCGCGGCAAAAAGGGGGGCTACGGTAAAACCGTGGTCATCAAACACGGCAGCAATTACAGCACCCTGTATGCCCACCTGAACAGCTACACTCGCGGCCTGCGCACCGGCAGCCGGGTACAGCAGGGCCAGATTATTGGTTATGTCGGTAGCACAGGGCTGGCAACCGGTCCCCACCTCCACTACGAGTTTCGCGTTAACGGGGTGCACCGCAACCCTTTGACTGTCAAGCTTCCGGACGCCGCCCCGCTGCCCAAAAAGTACCGACAGGATTTCAAACTGGCCACCGAGAATCTGCTGGCTCAACTGGAACTGGCAAAAACCCGGATTGTTGCATTGCGGGATCACTAAGCTGCACAAATGCCCGAGTATTATCTTGGCCTCATGTCAGGCACCAGCATAGACGGCATCGATGCCGCGCTGGTTGATCTGTCGAATGATGTTCCCGTGCTTTTGACCGCCCACACCCATCCCTGGCCAGCACAGCTTCACGACCGCATCCTGGAAACTGTCACCGATCCGCAAAGCGTTTCGCTACAGGATGCAGGTGCGCTGGACGCAGAACTGGGCGAACAGTTTGCCGATGCTGCGCTCGACCTCATCGCCAATGCTGGTTTGAAAACCCGTCAGATCACCGCAATCGGCAGCCACGGCCAAACCTTGTTCCACGCACCGGAAGGCCATCCGGCTTTCAGTATGCAGGCAGGTGATGCAAACCGGATCGCCGAAAGAACCGGCATCACGACTGTTGCAGATTTCCGCCGCCGGGATATAGCCGCCGGTGGACAGGGTGCGCCACTGGTACCCGCGTTTCACCAGGCGGTGTTCCATGACCCGTCAACACCCCGCGCCATCCTGAATATTGGCGGCATGGCAAACCTCACTCTGTTACCCGTGGACAACAAAGCGATCACCGGATTTGATACCGGTCCCGGCAACGTGCTGCTCGACGCCTGGTACCGTAAACACCACCGGGACAACTACGACCAAAGTGGTGCATGGGCGCGCAGTGGTGATCTGGATGAGTCCTTGCTGGAGCGGCTGATGGAGCATCCCTATTTTAGTCAACCACCACCCAAGAGCACAGGGCGGGAACAATTTTGCCTGCGCTGGCTCGAAGAGCTTCTTCAGGAAGAGCACCACACATTGCCTGATGTCGACGTGCAAAGAACGCTCACTGAAATGACTGCGCGATCCATCACCGGTTCGCTCGAACAGTTCGGGCAACCGGTAACACAGGTGCTGGTCTGCGGTGGTGGGGTGCACAATGATTTTCTGATGCAACGCCTTGCAGCGTTGCTGCCTGAGCAGCAAGTGGAGACCACAGAAAAACACGGCCTGCATCCCAACTGGGTGGAAGCGGTTGCATTTGCCTGGCTTGCAAAACAAACGCTGGAAGGAAAAGCGGGCAACGTACCGCACGTTACCGGCGCAAACCGGGCAGTGATTCTAGGGGCAATATACCCGGGAAGAATCCAGCAGACCTGAGTACCTGATATTGAACCATCGATCTGTAGGAGCGGGCTTGCCCGCTCCTACGGCTAGCGCTCGCTGATAGGGACGTAGTCGCGTTCCGACTGGCCTGCGTAAACCTGTGTTGGCCGGAATATCCGGTTATCCCCCAGTTGTTCACGCCAGTGCGCCAACCAGCCCGCAGAGCGGGCGATGGCGAAGATCGATGTGAACTGATCCGGCGGGATCCCCATTTCCTTGTATAAAATACCGGAGTAGAAATCGACATTGGCATAAACACCCTTGGGTGCCAGCTTTTCTTCACAGGCCTCTTCCAGGGCCAGTGCCGTTTCGAACATCGGACCCATGTCGCGGCCACGATGTTCCATCAGTTCGTGCATGAGTTTTTGCAAGATAGTGGCGCGCGGATCCTTGACCTTGTACTCGCGATGACCCATGCCCCAGATTTTGGCCTTGTCGGCCAACTTGCCGGCCAGCCAGGGCTTCACGTTTTCGGGTCGACCGATCTCTGTCAGCATTTCGACCACGCGCTGGTTAGCGCCGCCGTGTAACGGGCCGGCCAGGGTACCGATAGCTGCGGCAATCACGAGAAAAGGACTGGCGAGCGTTGAACCGGCGACCAGCGCCGCAAAAGTCGATGCGTTAATGGTATGTTCGGCATGCAGGATCAGGCAGGCGTCCATGATACGCGTCATTAATGGATCCGGGTCCTCGCCGCTGAACATGTACAGCAGGTTCTCGGCGTAGCTCAGATCCTTGCGCGGCGCATAGGGATCGTAGCCATTACGTACGTGTTCCCACATGGCCACGATGGTCGGCATACGCGCGATGATCTTGACCGACATGTTATGTACATAATTCAGGTCTCCGCACGCGTTGCTGCCGGTCAGGCACTCGTCACCCTGGTAGAACATACCCAGGCTGGCCACCGCCGTCTGCAGCATTTCCATCGGGTGTCCGGTGGCGGGCAGATACTTCATGATCTCCCGCACGTTGTACTTCACGACGCGATTGGAACGCAGCTGCCGGTCAAATTCTTCAAGCTGCTGGAAAGTCGGCAGATGACCGTCCAGCAGCAACAGGCTGGTTTCCTCGAAAGTACTACTGAGCGCCAGATCGGCGATACGATAGCCGCGATAGGTCAGGATTCCCTTGACACCATCCAGGTCGGAAATGTTGGACCGGGTTGCCGGAACCCCCTCCAGCCCAGGCAAATATTCGCTCATTCCGCTCTCCTGATAACCTGTTGCAGCCACTGGCACTGAGCGACCTGGGGAAGCTCTGATTTATTCGTTTCCCGTCATTCTGGCGTATGCCGGAATCCAGTGGTTTCAATGCGTTGGATACCGGCATACGCCGGTATGACGAATTGATCAGAGTTTCCCTAGTATAACGGTTTATAGTTTCTGATGGTTATGCTGGCATCAATACAAAAAGGGCGCCTGTGCGCCCCTTTTTAAGGTATACGGAGGTATATTCAGGCCGAGAAAGAAGATCCGCACCCACAGGTGGTTGTAGCGTTGGGATTTTTGATCACAAACCTCGAGCCCTCCAGGTCTTCCTTGTAATCGATCTCGGCGCCCACCAGGTACTGAAAACTCATGGGGTCAATCAGCAGCCTGACGCCATCTTTTTCAACTTCGGTATCACCGTCATTGACCGCTTCCTCGAAGGTGAATCCGTATTGAAAGCCGGAACACCCGCCACCGGTGACAAATACCCGCAACATCAGGTTCGGCTTGCCTTCCTCTTCGATCAAGCCCTTGACTTTGCTGACCGCGGCATCTGTAACCACCATCAACTCATCAACCTGTTCGGCAATACTTTCGCTCATCTATCCGTCTCCACTGGCATTCAATCAGGATCAGCGCCAGTATGTATTTCCTTACTAATTCAGTCAAGTATTACTTGGCCACCGACATCCCGGCAGTTTCAACGCTTTCGATGTCCTCATCTTCGCGAGTGACGCCTGGCGATACCCGCTGCGGCCCGGCCCGGTGCACCAGATTGCCATTCACTTCGGCGCCCATGGCCATTTCGATCAGATTATAATAAACATTACCCGTAACCTTGGCGTGGCTGGCCAGTTCGACGCGTTCACTGGCATAAACGTCACCCTGCACGGCGCCATTCAACACCAGGTTCGGCACCCTCACATCCCCTTCGATACGCCCCTGCTCGCTCACCGTAAGAACGGTATCGGTATCGGGTTCTGCGACGAGATTTCCCTTGATGGTGCCATCAACGTGCAGCCCTCCGCTAAAGTATACATCGCCTTCCAGCCGGGTTTGTGACCCGATTACCGTGTCTATCCCCGAACAGCCGGATTTCTTACCCACTCCAAACATAGCCAATCTCCTGGTTAATCAAAAACCTGCCCTCTCAGGCCGGCCAATCCATTGTTTCCTCTATGCCCGGCGGCTGTCTTTTACCCCTGGGTTTCAACAGAATGCGTATCTGCCTGGGCTTAAATTGTGGCGGAAGCCGGATTTCACCCTCAAAATTCTGGAAATACCGGAACTTGAAATTCAGTACCTTGCTATTGTCTGCGGCCAACCTGCTGAATTTCAGTACCTTCGGCTTGCCATCTTCCAGCCCCTCGACTTCCATTTCTACGACACCACGCACATATCGCTCATTTCGTTTCACCTGGGTGAGGGTCAGACTGTAGAAAAAACCGCCTTCCTCCTGAGTTGGCTCCAGGTGAAACCGCTGTATCTTTAACCCTGGCCTGGCGTCTCCCGGTGAAACAATGCCCTGGTAAAATGCCAGCTGTTGGCGTAATTCCAGCGTCTGCTCACGCAGACCCGCATACTCGTTGCGCACTTCTTGCGCGGCGCGCCGGTCAATCTCGCTGGAACGCTCGAGTACTGCAATCTGCTCACGTAATTCAGTATTAACCTTCTGCAGTGCTTCGTAACTGCCTTCCATGCTATCCAGTTGCTGCGTTAACTGTTCCACGCGCTCGCCGGAATAGCGTATACCGGCCTCGAACAGCAGGTAGGCCGCCGTGGCCAGAAAAACCAGCATCGCTGCAAGACCCAGCCAGGCATGAACCGGCTGGTAAACCAGGATTTTTCGGTTACCTGACACCCATATTTCCCGTATATATCAAGGCAACTATCGTGCCGTTATCAAGGGATAAGGCCAATGGATTGCAAACCGGCGCTTTCCTCGAACCCGGACATGATATTCATGTTTTGAATAGCCTGGCCGGCCGCCCCCTTAACCAGATTATCGATAACCGACAACACGATGACAGTATCTGTATCCGGTGCCCGGTGTACCGCGATGCGGCAGTGGTTAGCCCCCCTTACGCTGCGGGTTTCCGGATGCGAACCGGCGGGCAATACATCCACAAACGGCTCTTGCCGATAGCGCGCCTCGAACACCGCTTGCAGGTCAACGGCACCACCCTTCGGGCGCGCATACAGTGTGGCATGAATGCCGCGGATCATGGGCGTCAGGTGCGGCACAAAGGTCAACCCGACGGGAGAGCCGGTACACTGCTCCAGTCCCTGACGGATTTCCGGCAGGTGACGGTGTCCCGACACCGAATACGCCTTGAAGCTCTCCGAAGCCTCGCTCAGCAGGGTACCAATACTGGCTTTACGCCCCGCACCACTGACACCCGACTTGCAGTCTGCAATCAACGTGGATGCATCAATGCACCCGGCTTCCAGCAACGGCAAATACCCCAGTTGCACCGCGGTGGGATAGCAGCCGGGATTCGCCACCAGCCGCGCATTTGCAATCGCTTCACGATTCATCTCGGGCAAACCATAAACAGCAGTCGCCAGGATATCGGGGCAGGCGTGTTCCATGCCGTACCAGTCCTGCCACAGGCGTGGATCCTTCAACCTGAAGTCAGCTGCCAGATCGACTATTTTCACACCACGTTCCAGCAACGCCCCGGCCATACCCATGGCTATTCCGTTAGGCGTAGCGAAAAATACCAGCTCACACTCGCCCAACACCGACAGATCAGGCTCACAGAACTCAAGGTCAACATAACCACGCAGGTTTGGGAAAAGCTCAGAAACCTTGCTGCCCGCTTCACTGCGGGACGTGACAACGCTGAGCTGCACCTTGGGATGCAGCGCCAGCAAACGCAAAAGTTCGACCCCGGTATACCCGGTTCCACCGACAACGCCTACCTTGATCATTCTCTCTACCCGCCCTGACCCGCTCTATCGAACACGCTATTTTCCTCACTATAGAAATGTTTGTCCATTCAGGGAGATTGCATGTAACCGGCCAAGAAAATAGTATGGCGCGCCTGCACACCCCCATTTTAGCCAAACAAGTGACATTTCATGCTGCATCGACTGCGCAGATCCGGAAAAATCCTGCTCTCCCCGGACGGCTGGAAAATTCGTATCCTGCTCTGGTCAGGCGCCATCGTCGTGGGCCTGGTTGCCGGCGGTTTTGCCCTCAGCACCGAATATGCCAGTGCTCTGTTTCAGAAACTGATTGATTTCTCCCCCTACACACCCTTTGTCATCTGTCCGCTGGGGCTGATACTGGTCTCCTGGTTAACACGCAAATTCTTCCCCGGTTCACAGGGTAGCGGTATCCCCCAGTCTATCGCAGCGCTGCAAATACCCGAGCACACATCGCGCACGGTATTACTTTCGTTTCGCATCGCTTTCGGAAAAATCCTGCTGACGTTGATCGGCCTGTTGAGCGGTGCTTCCATCGGCCGGGAGGGCCCCACCGTACATATTGGTGCAGCCATTATGTTTTCGCTGGGCCGGTTTGCCAAATTCCCTCACCATTATATGGACAAGGGACTAATACTGGCGGGCGGAGCCGCGGGCATCGCCGCCGCCTTTAATACACCGTTGGCGGGCATCCTGTTTGCTGTGGAGGAAATGGGCCGCTCCTTCGAAGAACGGACCAGTGGTGTATTACTGACAGCTGTATTTCTGGCCGGTGTAACGGCTATTGCAATTGAGGGGAACTATACCTACTTCGGCTCCACCTCGGCCACACTCGAAATTTCGCAAATGCTGATCCCGGTACTGATCTGCGGTGTGGTCGGCGGGCTGCTGGGAGGCTTGTTCAGTACCGCCCTGATCCAGGGTTCCAGCTACATCGCTCCGCTCATCAAGCGCCGGCCGGCACTGGTCGCCGGTCTCTGCGGCCTGGGTATCGCCGGCGCTGGATTCTTATCCGGAAATACCGCCTACGGCACCGGTTACCAGGAAGCCGAAGCGATTCTCACCGGCACTGCGACGCTTCCGGAAAGCTACCCGCTAATGAAAATGCTGGCCACTCTGCTTTCCTATCTGAGCGGAATCCCGGGTGGAATATTCGCGCCGTCGCTGGCGGCGGGTGCCGGTATCGGTGCTGAAATTGCCGGCTGGCTACCCGATTTCCCTGTATCCGCCATTATAATCCTCGGCATGGTGGCCTATTTCACCGGCGTGGTACAAACGCCTATCACCGCTTTTGTCATAGTCATGGAAATGACGGATAACCAAAGCCTGGTGCTGCCACTCATGGCGACGGCCTTCATCGCCTACATGACATCGCGCCTGGTATGCCCAACACCCATTTATCGGGTTCTTGCAATGAACTTTCTACCCGAGGTACCTGACCCAGCACCCCCGGATAAAAGCCAGGCGTAGACCCACGCCTGCTCGCTCCTGCGTTCGGGAAACGCTACCATTTCACCACCATGAAATTGAAACATCTCCTTTTAGCCACACTCGCCCTGGCTTTGATCGGCGGTCTGGGCGCTCTGTGGCTGGCTCCGGCTGGAAATACGCAAGCACCGAACCTTACCGTCACGACCCTGCAGGGTGACAAGCTGAGCCTGGCGAACTTGCGTGGACAACCGGTACTGGTAACTTTCTGGGCATCCACCTGTACCAGTTGCATCCGTGAAATGCCCCACCTGATCAAGCTTTACAATGAACTGGCCCCACACGGATTCGAAGTGATTGGTATTGCCATGGCCTATGATCCGCCCAACCGGGTCATCGCAATCAGCAGGGCAAAACAGATCCCCTACCCGCTGGCACTGGACATTGACCATGCAGCAGCAACGGCATTTGGCAATGTCAGCGTCACGCCAAGTAGTTTTTTGATAGCCCCTGACGGCCGGATTGTGCTCCGGAAAACCGGCCGGTTGGATACACAAAAAATTCGTGTACTGGTGCTGAATATGCTTTCCCGGTCCACTTGACGATGCTCTGGCTCAAGGCACTGCATATCATTTTCATGGTTACCTGGTTCGCCGGCCTGTTTTATCTGCCGCGTCTGTTCGTCTACCACGTCGACTGCTCCGACCCCGCCGGCAACGAACGTTTCAGGATTATGGAACGCAAACTGTTCGCGATCATGACGCTCGGGGGCATACTCGCCACGCTATTCGGCATCTGGTTGCTGGCTGGATGGCACTGGCCGGTGACAGAGCTGTGGCTGCAAATCAAGCTGGCGTTGGTTGCTGCGCTGGTCGCCTACCATGTGTTCTGTGGTGTACTGGTCAAGCGTTTTGCCACTGGCCGCAACCGCTATTCCGGTATTTTCTACCGCTGGTTCAATGAGTTTCCGGTTCTGATTCTGATCTCAGTCGTTCTGCTCGCAGTCCTGCGGCCCGCCTGAACTGCCCCCACAACGTTTATCCGGCCCATAAAACGCCCCGTAGGAGCGGGCTTGCCCGCGAACAAGGTGAAGCGCAAGCGCCTCACCTTCAGCCCGCTCCTACAAGTAATATTAATGCGAACCATTTGCATTTAGGTTTATTATATCTATAATGCGCAGCCATTCTAACAACACATTTTGTAATCAGGGGGTACCATGAAATTTAACATCCAATCCAGTAGCCTTGCTGCTGTTCTTCTGGTCGGCAGCAATCTCGCGGCGGCGGCGAAAATGCCCGGCGCGGAAGAAATGTGGAAGATCATTCAGCAGCAACAGCGGGAAATAGAAGCGCTGAAAGCCGGACAAAAAGCTAACACCGAGAAGGTTGAAGCGACCGCCGAAGCCGTTGAGGACACAGCAACTGCCACACAGGGTGCACACCCGGCCTCTGGCTCTGCCTGGATAGAGAATACCCAGGTCGGCGGTTACGGCGAGATGCACTACAACAATCTGGACAGCAAGGACGAAATCGACTTCCATCGCTTTGTGCTGTTCTTCGGCCACCAGTTCAGTGACCGGCTGCGCTTCTTTTCCGAATTGGAGGTAGAACACGCCGAATCCGGAGACGGGCAAAACGGTGAAGTCGAACTGGAGCAGGCCTATATCGAATACGACATCACCCAGACCCAGCGAGCCAGGGCCGGCCTGTTCCTGGTGCCGGTCGGTATTCTTAACCCGACCCACGAGCCGGCTACCTTCTACGGCGTGGAGCGAAACCCGGTAGAGAGCAATATTATTCCGACCACCTGGTGGGTCGGCGGCGGCGGCCTTAGCGGTGAAATCATGCCAGGCTGGAGCTACGATTTCTCCATTCACGAAGGACTGGACACGTCTGCATCCAATAACTACGCAGTACGCAAGGGCCGACAGAAAACCAGCGAAGCCAATGCCAACGACCTCGCCTCAACGCTGCGTATCAAGTGGACCGGCATGCCCGGTGTCGAACTGGCCGCCAGCGCGCAATACCAGCAGGACGTTACCCAGAGCAGCGATGCGAATGCAGGCAATGCCTGGTTATATGAAGCGCACGCTGATATCGAACGCAGTTCATTCGGCCTGCGCACCCTGTACGCCATGTGGGATCTGGATGGTAGTGGACCCAGGTCGGTAGGGGCCGACAAACAGGAAGGCTTCTATATAGAGCCTTCCTACAAGATCACGCCTGAATGGGGCGTATTTGCCCGCTACAACCGATGGGACAATCAGGCCGGGGACAGCAACTTTAACAGCGAGAAAAAGCAGCTCAATGCCGGCGTAAACTACTGGCCACACCCGGATGTCGTCCTGAAGGCTGATGTACAACAGCAGGACAACGAAGGTAGCAACAAAAATGACAACGGCTTCAACCTGGGCGTTGGCTACCAGTTCTAGGAGCCTGCTATAGCAACCTGAACCATGCTCAAGAGACTCGTTGTTTTACTACTGCTGGCATCTGTGTATACAGGTGCGCCGGCACGCGGCACCTACCAGGAACCCGACACATTCCTGGCCGAAACATTTTTGAACAACACACCGGAACCGGCAGTCATCTGGCTGACCGGCAAGCGCAAAGACACCGTTAAGCAATTGCTCGGACACCGCTACGCAAGTCTGCGCATACGCTACTGGCGGCGCGCTCAACGCAGCGCCTGGATACTCGAGGAAACCGGCAAGGACCAGCCAATCACCGTCGGGCTGGTCGTCAACGCAGGGCGCCTGGAGAAAATAAAGGTACTGGTTTTTCGTGAAAGCCGGGGTGAAGAAGTCCGTCACCCGTTTTTCACCGACCAGTTCAAGGATGCCCGGCTCGACGACAGGGGAAACCTCGATCGTACCATCGACGGTATTTCCGGTGCCACCCTGTCCGTACGCGCCATGAAAAAACTGGCCCGCCTGGCCCTGTATCTGGATGCCGAAGTGAGAAAACAAGATGTCTCGTCATCACCGTAGAAAACAGCGTTTCAAACTACGTTCGTTCTACGTATGGCACCGCTACATGGGTGTCGGTGCAGCCGCTTTTATGCTGGTTATCGCGGTAACCGGCGTACTGCTCAACCATACCGAAGGCTTGCAGCTGGATAGCCGGCATGTCCAGTCAAACTGGATACTGGACTGGTACGGAATCCAGGCGCCGCGGGACATGAACGCGTTTCTTGCCGGCGATCGCCACGTCACCCTTATGGGCGAGCATCTGTACCTTAACCGCAGGGAAGTCAGTGGCAACTACCGGCAATTGATGGGGGCAGTACTGAAAAACGACATGTTTGTGGTAGCCGTCAGCGATAATATCCTGTTGCTTACGCTGCGCGGAGAACGCATAGATCGCCTGCGGCCCGGCGATGGTATTCCTGCCGGTATCCTGCAGATTGGTACCGATGCAGACGGCGCTATTGTGGTACGAACAAGCCTCGACCACTACCAGCCCGACGCTGATTTCCTGCATTGGGCGCGCCGGGGAAATGACCTTACTGGTGTGCACTGGGCCACACCCAGCCCGCTGGATCCCAAACTCAGATCAGCCCTGCAACACCATTTTCGCGGGGAAGTATTACCTGTCGAACGCGTCATACTGGATCTGCACAGCGGACGTTTTTTTGGTCGGTTAGGCCCCTGGGTATTTGATGCCGCAGCAGCATTACTTATCCTGCTATCCCTGTCCGGCACCTGGATCTGGCTGAAACGCCGGCGCTAGCCGCGTATCAATCGATGTAGAAACTGACCACGGCTCAGCGTCGCATAGGCACCGACCTGGAGTTACCGACTTTTCCAATCGACCATTCCATTAATAACCCAGGGCGCCAATATTGCGGGCTGCATAACAAAAAAAGATCGGGTCATCCCCATTGGTGACCGGGCGCTGGTGTGGGCGCGCAAATACCTCGTCGAACTCCGCCCGGAACTATTGACGCCACCGAGCGAAGGCACTGTGTTTATCAGCGGCCTGGTAAAAAATACCTGATCAAAGCCGGTATCGACAAGCCGGGTGCCTGCCACCTGCTGCGCCATGCGATGACCACGCACATGCTCGAAGGCGGGGCCGATATCCGCTTTATCCAGGCGATGCTCGGCCATGCGCAGCTGACCACCATCGAAATCTATACGCAGGTGAGTATCCATAAGCTGAAAGCCATTCACAGTGCGACGCATCGGGTAAATCTGGAACGTATAAAAAGTCCAAACGAAACAACGGCAGACACTGAGTATGCCCTACTGACCCTGTTGGCCGGGAAGGCCGAAACTGATGAAATATGATAGGCTTAAAGCGCCGTTAAACGAGGACACCGTGATGAGTGCAAACGCCCACGATATCAAACACGCCCTGCATACCCTGGCCGATCAGCTGCCCGAAGACGCGACCTGGAAGGATGTGGTCTACGAAATCTATGTGCGACAAGAAATCGAGGCGGGGTTGAAAGACATCGAAGAAGGCCGGTTTAAAACTGTGGAAGAGGTACGCACCGAGTATGAGCTAGAGAACGAATGAAGGTAGTCTGGTCGAGCCGGGCGCAACGCCGGCTGCGACAAATCTACACCTACATCGCCGAAGACCAACCCGAGCATGCGAAACGCATGGTGAACCGTCTGACCCAGCGGTCGCAACAGCTACGGACTCAACCGCACCTGGGCCGTGTGGTACCGGAGTACGCACGCGAAGATATCCGGGAACTGATCGAAGGTAGTTACCGCATCCTGTATCAACTCAAGACAGAACGTATCAATGTGCTAACGGTGATCGGTGGCTCGCAGCTGTTACCGGACACGGCAGAGTCTCTGGAGAGCTGAGGCATCGGACCGCCCGTCACGCGGCGCTTGCAAGCGGCAAGCAACACGTCAGGCTACAACAGGTGAGCATACGTCCGTGGCTTCATTCATCAGCGGCCTGCCCGTATCAGCCCACCCAGCCCGGCCTCCTCCAGGGTTTTGTGTAACAGCGTACGCACTGCACCGGCATCCTCAAAAGTCCAGGCTTCATCAAGCAGACTTTGGATCTTCGGCATGCTGAAACTGCGCACTACCCACTTGACCCGCAGCAGGCTGGCTGCGCTCATGCTGAGTGAATCAACCCCCATGCCCAGCAGCAGCAACGCGGCTGCAGGATCCCCCGCCATTTCACCACACACACTGACAGGCTTGCCGCTCTCATGCGCGCTCTGAATCACCTGACGTATCGCCCTCAACACAGCAGGATGCAGTGCGTCGAAGAGTCCGGCCACCTGCGCATTGTTACGATCCACGGCTAACAGGTACTGGGTCAAATCATTAGTTCCAATGGAGAAGAAATCCACGCGCTTTGCCATGCTCGCTATCTGATACACCGCCGATGGCACTTCAATCATTACACCGATCTTCGGATATTCGAGTTCCTCTCCCTCGTCCAGCAGTTCTTCATAGGCGCGCTTTACCAGGCCCAGTGCACTGTCTATCTCCGACACACTGGTGATCATGGGCAACAATAACTGGAGATTGTTCAATCCCACACCAGCTCTTAGAATGGCGCGCACCTGGCTAAGAAAGATCTCCGGGTGATCCAGCGCAATACGGATACCACGCCAGCCGAGAAACGGATTTTCTTCTTCCACAGGAAAATACGGCAACATCTTGTCGCCACCGATATCCAGCGTACGTACCGTAACAGGCGCAGGTGCAAAAGCTTCCAGCACCTGCCGATAAGTGCGGCGCTGCTCTTCCTCACTCGGGAATCGGTCACGCACCATGAACGGAATCTCGGTACGGTACAAACCTATGCCCTGGGCACCGCAACGCAGCGAAGGGGTAATATCCGTCAGAAGGCCGGTATTTGCGTACAGCGGCAATTGCTTGCCATCCAGCGTTTCCGATGGCAGCTCGATCAGAGCCTGCAACTCATCAGTCAGTTCCGCTTCTTCCTGCTGCAAACGCTGAAATTCTTTACGGATGGCCGCCGAGGGGCGTACAAATAACCGCGACTGATAACCATCTATAACGAGTTCCTGACCATCCAGACGGCCAACAGGAAGATCATCAATACCCATCACCGCAGGAATTCCCAGGGCACGCGCGAGGATAGCGACATGCGATGCACTGGAACCACGCGCGGAAACCACTCCGGCCAGCTGACCAACAGGGACTTCAGCCAGTTGACTCGCGCTCACTTCCTCGCCCACCAATATGGTGTTCGGCGGGTAACTCCGGGCGACCGGGGAAATACTCTGTAACCGCTCCAGAATTCGCCGGCCCAGATCCCGTACGTCGCTGGCGCGTTCGCGCAGGTAAGGGTCGTCCATATCCTCGAACGCTTTAACGTGTTCTGCGATGGTGTGGCGTAAAGCACCAGGCGCCCAGTTACCCGCCCTGATACCCTCGATGGTGCCATCGACCAGATTTTCACTGCGCAACATCAGTATCAGGGCATCGAACAAGGCAATATCTTCTACCGGCAGAGTATCCACCATGCGCGCTGACATCATGCGCATATCCCGCTCTACACCCGCGACCGCAGCCCTGAATTCCGAGATCTCCGTATCAACAGCCTCTACCACGCGGTCAGGAATCGCGTCCAGGTTAGCCAGCGGATAAACCACACAGGCGCGCCCTACGGCTGCGCCCGGCGTTCCGGAAACGCCTTTCAAGGCATAGCGGGATTCGTCGGAACTTTGCAGTAAACGATTAATATCACCGCTGGCTCCGGCATGACTGATGGCACCGGCCAATTGGGCCGCCAGTGTAAAAAGAAAGGTTTCTTCCTGTTCGGCAAAACGACGGCGATCACGCTGGCGTACCACCAGCACGCCCAGCACTTTGCGGTGCTGAATAATGGGCACGCCAAGAAATCCGTGAAACAGTTCTTCGCCGATTTCACTGGAAAATACGTAAGCGGGATGGTCCGAAGCATTGTCGAGGTTAAGCGATTCCTCGCGGCGTGCGACCGCACCGACCAGGCCATGCCCGAAATTCAGCCGTACTTCGCCAACAGCTTCCCTGTTGTAGCCGTCCGTCGCCATCAACACATGCTGACTGCGCTCGTTGTCGACGAGGTAAACAGAACAGACATCCACCATCATCGCCTGTTTGACGCGGGCAACAATAATAGACAGCGCGTGCGCCAGATCCGGCGCGCGATTGACTTCCTGTATGGTTCTACGCAGGGTATCTAGCACGTAAAGGCATCCAGTTCAGACAGGGTGTACCACCACCCTGTATCGGGTTAGCGAACAGAAGAATACGGCTCTTCGCTTGTTGGAAAAATCAGCGGTGCAAGTTCCTTTAACGCCTTTTTGTATACGGTTCGCTTGAATGAAACCACCTCATTCAGCGGATGCCAGTAGTCAACCCAGCGCCAGTTATCAAATTCGGGCCTGGAGCTGAGGTCCAGCCGTACAAACCGTTCCTCACCGACCAGGCGCAACATAAACCACACCTGCTTCTGACCGACACACAGCGGTTTCTGGTGGCGGCGGATGAAACGCTCCGGCAGACGGTAACGCAGCCAGCCGCGCGTTGAACCCAGGATATCAACGTGTCTTGGCTCCAGACCGATTTCCTCTTCAAGCTCGCGATACATCGCCTGTTGCGGCGTTTCTTTTGAACGAATGCCACCCTGCGGGAACTGCCAGGCATCCTGCCGAATGCGACGCGCCCACAACAGCCGGCCATCAGGCCGGGTAAGAATTATGCCCACATTGGGCCTATACCCATCCGGATCAATCACTTGCAAGCCTAATAATCAAATGGCCAAGATATATTCATTGTACACGGGGCACTGAAAGTCGCAAATCAGCGAACCCTGATTTACCTTTTTCGGCCAGGCCGCTATGCTGGGCCGCTCATTAGCCTGATAGCGATTACAAATCATGGCCTTAGCTCTTTTTGACCTGGATAACACACTGCTCGACGGTGATAGCGACTACCTGTGGGGATGTTTCCTGGCAGAACACGGAATCGTTGACGGTGAGGCATACGAATCTGAAAATCAGCGCTTTTATGACCAATATCTTGAAGGTTCGCTGGATATTCACGAATTTCTGCGCTTTCAACTCAAGCCGCTGGCCACTCACACGCGGGCTGAACTGGAAAAATGGCGGGAACAGTACCTGGTGGAAAAAATCGATCCGATTCTGCTGCCGCGCGCCAGAGTACTGCTGGAAAAACACCGCCTGGAGGGGGACGTTCTGCTGATAATCACGGCCACCAACCGCTTTATTACCGAGCCCATCGCGAGGCGCTACGGTGTCGACCAGTTGCTGGCGACCGAACCGGAAATGGTTAACGGGGAATATACAGGCGGCGTTAGCGGCAGCCCCTGCTTTCAGCATGGCAAGGTCGAGCAACTGCACAGCTGGCTGGAGAAAGAAAACCAGACGCTGAATGGCAGCTGGTTCTATAGCGATTCCCACAACGACCTGCCATTGCTGGAACAGGTCGACCACCCGGTTGCTGTTGATCCCGACGACAAACTGAAAGCCCATGCCCGGCTGATGGGCTGGCCGATTATGAGTTTGCGATAAACCGATGCATCGGGTTCGAATAATCCCTTTACTGTCAGTGCTGACTGTTGCCGCCCTGCTGGGCGCCTGGTTCAGCCTGGAAACCGGTTCTGTGTCCTTGTCTATCCGGGATGCCATACAGCAACCCGGGTCGCTGAACGCGCAAATATTCTGGGAGCTGCGCTTTCCGAGAACCGCTACCGCCTTTGTCACCGGCGCATTGCTCGGCATAGCCGGTACCCTGATGCAGGTACTGTTACGCAATCCATTGGCCGACCCCTACATACTGGGGGTATCCGGCGGCGCGTCGGTCGGCGCCCTGTTAGCCATACTGGCTGGAGCCAGTACCCTGGTGCTGCAGTCCTCCGCATTCGGGGGCGCACTGCTATCCACACTGCTGGTCTTTTCCCTGGCGCATGGCCAGGGTAACTGGGATAGCACCCGCCTGCTGCTGACCGGCGTAGTGCTGGCGGCCGGATGGGGCGCCATTATCAGCCTGCTACTGGCTACCAGCCCCGGAATCCAGGTACAGGGCATGCTTTTCTGGCTAATGGGCGATCTCAGCGCGGCACAGACACCACGGGTCGGCAGTATCGTACTGGTGCTGCTGGCAGCACTGGCGTTCATGCTTTCAACATCGCTCAACCTGTTGTCGGGTGGTGAAATGCGGGCTGCAGCGCTGGGTGTGGAATCAGGCAAGCTCAGGGTGACCATCTATCTTCTCGCGTCCCTGGCGGCCGCGACAGCGGTAACCCAGGCGGGCAATATCGGTTTTATAGGGCTGATCGCTCCTCATATGCTGCGCCTTGCAGGCGCACGCGATCATCGGGTACTGATTCCGGGGGTAGTTTTACTCGGCGGTACGCTGCTGCTGGTGGCCGATGGCCTGTCCCGGCTGGTTATCGAGCCGCGCCAGTTACCGGTAGGCGTATTGACAGCCTTGCTCGGTGTACCTCTCTTCCTGCTCCTGCTATACCGCTCCCGCGGGACATACCGTGCCTGAATCCTTACTCAGGTGCACCGGTGTCGATATCGAGGTAGGCGATGTTACCGTTGCGCTCAGCCTGGAGCTGGATATCCAGGCTGGACAATGCTGGTGCCTGCTGGGCTGCAACGGTATAGGTAAAACCACGCTGCTACATACACTGGCCGGGCTGCGCGTGCCGGCCGCCGGGCGCATTGACCTGAACGGCACACCCTTCAAGCAGCTGAAGCGGCGGCACATTGCCCGGCAGCTGGGCGTTCTTTTCCAGAACAGTGAAGACAGCTTTCCGGCAAGCGTTTTCGAAACCGTGTTGCAGGGCCGCCATCCGCACCTGCATAGCTGGCAATGGGAGACCGACAAAGACCGCGAAATAGCCTCCGGAGCGTTAACCCGGCTCGACCTTGGCGCGCTGAAAAACCGCAATGTACAAACCCTGTCCGGCGGGGAACGCCAGCGAGTCGCCATCGCCACACTGCTGGCCCAGCAAACCCGTCTGTTGTTCCTGGACGAGCCGACCAACCATCTGGACTTACGCCACAGCCTGGACATCCTGGACATGCTGCGAGCGGAGTGCAGGGATAAAGGCAAGGCTGTACTCATAGTGCTGCACGACATCAATCTGGCCGCTCGTTTCGCTGACCATATTCTCCTGTTGCTCGGGGATGGCGAGGCACGATCGGGTAGTAAACAGGAGATACTGGATACGGCTCTGCTGGAGCGCCTCTACGGCTGCCGCCTTATTGAACTCGAAACGCATACCGGCACTGCATGGGTACCCGAGTAACCGCCGGAAACACCGTTAATTTCGTCGATTTATTTAACACCCCTGTTCGGCCTGGTTCATTAGCAGCAAACTCATTAGACTTTGTTTTACAGCAATATTTCCGGATGAATCCGCGAAACCACAGGCGCAAACGCGTCGAAATACTTTACAGCCTGCCTCCACAGTAAATGATTGAGTACCGCTAACCCTTTGAGTTTGCACAGACCGCCCATTCCGGCATGCCATTTGCTCTATCCTTAATACCACCCGTTGTTGGAACCGAACCATGAATAGCCCGGCACATTCTGTTGCAATTGATTCGCGAGAAGCGACGGTGGCTGAACGCAGAAAAAGCGAGGATCGACGCCACCACAGCTGGCGCACCCTGACCTATTGCGGATTTCAGGGGCAAGGCCGCAGACAACAGGCGCGTCGTGACGGCCACAATTACTATCTTGACTGGTATAAACCCAGCCTGGTGCTCACCGGCCTGGCGGTACTGTTGCTGAGTTGCCTGGACGCCCTGTTGACGCTGACGCTTTTAAACCAGGGCGCTTATGAAGCGAATTTCCTCATGGCGCACCTGCTGGAAAGGAGTGACGTCGTTTTTGTTGTCACCAAGGTTGCCGTCACTGCCATCGGGATTGTATTTTTGCTGATGCATTCCCACTTCCGGTTGCTGAACATCACCACCGGTAAACGCCTATTGCAGTTCCTGGTTCCGACCTATGGCCTGTTAATCATTTATGAACTGCTCCTGCTGGGGGCCATGCAATGACACGACAGATCAGCTGGCAAACAGTCGCTGCCACCAACGACGCCGATTCCCGGGCTGCGGCATCGGCGCTTGCAGATCGGCTGGCGGAAGCTTGGAAAGGATCCAGCCGGGCAACGGCGGGTCATCACTGTACCCGCAGGAAACACCCAGGTTATTGGGGTCAAAAATTTTCACAAAACCAGGCGTACTGATGTCGTCCACATAGACGATACCGCAGTAATCTTCCTCGTGCTCTTTGCGTAACAACACGTCCATCTGCTCGACAAAACGAATAACCTCGCTTTCCGATACCACCTCCGCAGGCGGCACTTCGCCCACCGCATACAGGTACCACGCACCTGCCGCGTCATCGCGCACCCGTTGCCAGAGATCGTCCAGCTGTTCCCAGCGCATTATTCCCGAGAAGGTTCCCTTGAAAGCATCACGAAAATCGATTTGTTCATTGTCCATTGACTGTAACCACTTTATTTAGACAGGCGGGCGCACTTGCGCTGCCAAAAAGTAGCACATACCAACTGGTATGTCATCACGTCAACCGCGTACTAGCCCGCCCAGCCGGCCAGCGTAAGCAATGAAAGCGCGACCAGCCACATCGTCAAGGTGCGCCACACCAGGCGCATGGCGGCACGCACGGGTGACTGTATAGCGTCTTCGGCACTCTCCTCCGCTTCGAGACCCAGCGCACCAGCTCCGGTTACAACCAATATATGCTCTGAACCTTCAGTGCCTTGCGGGTGGTCGCTGTGTGCCTTGCGCCACCCTTCCATTGCCGCATCAAAATGCCCACTCAGCGCATACCCCAACGCCACCAGGCGGGCCGGCAACCACACGAGAACGGCGTGCAACCAGGCGACACTCTCGCCGAACTCATCCTGTCCACGACGCTGTTGATACAGCACAGCGGCACTGCGATACAGCACCGCACCCAGCGGCCCGAGCAAGACAAACCAGAACAGAACAGCGAACAGGCGATCATTGGCTTCCACCAGAACGGCGCCTGCCAGCTTACGCGCACAGGCAATCGGATCTTTCGGTGGGACTTCTCCCCCCAACAGTCGGCCTGCGGCACGCCGGCGCAAATCGGTATCACTGGACTCAGACACTTCGCACCAGTTGTCCACGTCCCCCGACAAATCGCGCGGCCCCATGCAATACACGAAGACAGCGATATTAAACAGCAGGCCCACCAGGCCAAACAACCAGTCGGCGAACCAGGTTTGCAACAGGCCGATGGCGAGCCATACCGGCAGCAGCAGCAAAACCAGTCCGCCGATGTGGTCCCAGGCAGGGCCACTGAAACGCTCCCGTATCCAGTCGATGTAACCCAGAAAATGATGGTAACTGCGGTATTCGTGCAGGTGCGTCAGCAAACGATCTGCTGCTATCCCCAGGAGTGCTGACAAAAGAACCATAGTACCGAACGCTACCGCCTGCCGGAGCCGGAAGTCAAGCTAACCTGCGCCTCAGCCTGTTCCAGTCGAAGGCAGGCCCGGGATCGGATTTTCGACCTGGTGCAATATCGCTGTGCCCAACCACATCCTGTGCCCCGATACCCGGGAATCCGGCACGCAGCAAAGTAATAACGTCAGCCAGCCGTCGATACTGAATTTCTTCATACGGCTGGTCGTCACAACCCTCCAGTTCAATACCAACGGCAAAGTCATTGCAGGCCTCCCGGTTGCGGTAGCAGGACTTACCCGCATGCCAGGCGCGACCGGTAAACGGGACATACTGCACGAACTCACCGTCTCGACGAATCAGCAGATGCGAAGACACGCGCATGCCCTCGATCTCCGCAAAATAGGGATGCGCAGCGCCATCCAGACAGTTGGTGAAAAATTCATCAATCCAGGTGCCCGTATATTCACCCGGTGGCAAACTGATACCGTGCACGACGATCAGGGTAATTTCACATTCCGGTGGACGCGCGTCGTAATTGGGCGATAACACCCTGCGCGCTTCCTCCAACCAGGCACCCTCTGTCGACAATTTCATAGCGTGATCCGCGGCAATTACTCGACTATTATGGAGTCTCAGCCTATTCCGTTACAATATCCGCCTTGTTCAACAGATGCGAATATCACCAGGAGCTTTTGTGAAATCGATGACCCTTATTTTTGCCCTGTCCCTCGGACTGGTTGCGACCGCCATGGCAGAAACCCGCTACGTCAGTGATCGCCTGGAAATCCAGATGCGTACCGGCAAGGGTACCCAGTTCCGCATCCTGCGCATGTTGCCCAGCGGCACGGTGGTGGAAACGCTCGAAACCGACAGCGAGAACGGCTACACGCGGGTTCGGGCACCGGGCGGAGTGGAAGGCTGGGTACTGACCCGGGTACTGATGAAGGGCCAGGCCGCACGCGATAAACTGGCCAACGCCGAAAAGAGGCTGGCGCGCCTGGAGCTGGAAAACCGCAAACTCAGCAGCGCTTTTGAGAACCTGAAAAAAGAAAAAGGCGGCACCGACCAGGAACTCAGGAAGTTTGACAAGGAAAACCGGAAAATCGGCCAGGAGCTGGAAAATATTCGCCGCACAGCCTCCAGCTCACTGGCGATCGATGCACAAAACAGGGAACTGAAAAGCCGCATCGTAGCCTACGAACGCCAGGTCCAGAGCCTGCAGCAGGAAAACGGCGGCCTTAAGGATCGCACCGCACGCGACTGGTTTATGGTCGGTGCCGGCGTGATTATCCTGGGCATGGTCATTGGCCTGATCGTTCCGCGCATCCGCTGGCGCAAGAAATCAAGCTGGGATACCTTGTAGGAACGAGTAGCAGAAACGCGTTTCTGCTACTCGTCAGTCACACAACCTTGTGACGCATCTTTCACATTCTTGATGTACTTGTAGAGTGTGCCGCGTTGCGCTTTGTAGGCCGGCATCTGCCAGGCGGCACGGCGCTTTTCCAGCTCTTCGTCGCTGACATCGACAGCGAGGCTTTGCGTCTCGGCACTGATCGAAATGACATCACCGTTCTCGATCAGACCGATAGGCCCGCCTTCCTGGGCCTCGGGAACCACGTGTCCAATGATGAACCCGTGCGACCCCCCGGAAAAACGTCCGTCAGTAATAAGCGCAACGTCCTTCCCCAGGCCTGCGCCCATGATCGCCGACGTGGGTGTCAGCATTTCCGGCATGCCCGGACCGCCTTTTGGCCCTTCGAAACGAATAACAATTACATCGCCTTTCTGAATTTCATTATTTTCAAGGCCCGCGAGCATGTCTTCCTCACAATCATAAACCCGGGCCGGGCCGGAGAACGTCAGCCCTTCCTTGCCGGTAATCTTTGCCACCGAACCACCGGGAGCCAGATTACCCCTGAGAATCTGTATGTGCGCAGTTTCCTTGATCGGTTTATCCACTGGCAGGAAAACATCCTGACCGGGTTTCAGGCCCGGCAGATCAGCCACATTTTCGGCCATCGTGTTTCCGGTTACGGTCAGGCAATCACCGCTCATTAGCCCCTGCTCCAGCAGGTACCTGATGACTGCCGGTGTTCCGCCAATGTTGTGCAGATCTTCCATCACATAGCGGCCGGAAGGTTTCAGATCCGCCAGCAACGGCACCCGGTCGCTGACCTTCTGGAAATCATCAATACCCAGTGGAACGTCTACCGAACGTGCCATGGCGATCAAATGTAACACCGCATTGGTCGAGCCCCCCAATGCCATAACAATAACCATGGCATTCTCGAAGGCCTCGCGGGTCATGATATCGCGCGGCCTGATATTTTTTTCCAGAAGATTGAGTATCGCCGGACCCGCTTGCAGGCACTCCTCCAGCTTGCCGGGATCAATCGCAGGGATCGATGAGCTGTAGGGCAGGCTCATACCGAGCGCCTCGATCGCCGAGGCCATGGTGTTGGCCGTATACATACCGCCACAGGCACCTGCACCCGGACAGGAGCGCTCGACAATTTTCTCCCGCTCTTCATCGTCAATCTTGCCGGCAATATATTCGCCATAACTCTGAAACGCCGAAACAATATCGAGGGTGGCATTTTTCCAGTGCCCCGGCTTGATGGTGCCACCGTAGACCATCAGCGACGGCCTGTTTATGCGGCCCATGGCGATCAACACACCCGGCATATTCTTGTCGCAGCCCGGAATAGAAATATTGGCGTCGTACCACTGGGCGTTCATGACCGTTTCAATCGAGTCCGCAATAATGTCACGCGACTGCAGGGAATAACTCATGCCATCGGTACCCATGGAGATGCCGTCACTGACACCGATGGTATTGAAACGCAGGCCCACCAGACCAGCGGCCTTGACCCCCTCCTTGACCTTCGCAGACAGATCGTTGAGGTGCATATTGCAGGTGTTGCCTTCCCACCAGACACTGGAGATACCCACCTCGGCTTTCCGCATATCGGCGGATTCGAGACCTGCGCCATACAGCATGGCCTGGGATGCACCCTGGGAAGGGGGTTCAGTGATACGCGAACTGAATCGATTCAGTTTTTCTGCCATTTCTACCTCGAAATACCCTGTATAGCGACGAAACGGAACATTGTACCGGCCATCGTAGCGCACTCCAATGTACTTTTGCCGGTTCAGGGGGAGGGGCAGGAATGTTTTATAGGATCTTCACCGAATCGAGTGGGTAGCGTTTATTGGCTGTGGGCTAGTTGGCAAGCCAGATGGTGACGCGCCGGCTCCTGGCCCGGGCTTTTGCTCCGGAAGCACCCGACTGTGGCTGACTTTCGCCAAAATTGCGCGATTCTATTGCCTTCCTGTCGACACCGCGGGAACGCAGAAAACGTGCTGCCATCGCCGTCCGACGACGCGACAGGTCCATATTGTAACCAGGCTCGCCGCGGGCATCAGCATGCCCGCCCAGTACCATGCGAAAATCCTTGCGCTTGCGATAATCACGGGCGATCTGTTCCAGGGTGCGACGCGCGGCACGGCTCAAACGGTCGCTGTTGCTTGAAAAATACACGGCCTTTTCGCCGATGGGTTCGAAATCCAGGTGCACGAGACTGGCTGTACACGCGAGGAATTTTGGTGATGCCTCGCGAAACCGCACCGGTAACAGGGCTACCCTTATCTGTTCCTGTCCGTCACCCCAGTCACTGAACTCGATAACCGGCTGCATACCCTTTTCAAGTTCATGGTAGATCTGTATGGCCTGATCGCGTGGTACGCGTAATAGCGTCTTACCCTTTTTTAGCTCAAAACTGCCCAGCTCACGATTGTCTGCCACATGTTTCCAGGCCGGCGCCTCAGAATGGAACCGGGCTTTGTGATCTCTCACCGGCGGTTGATCCACATCGAGGAAAAACTGCAGACGATGTCCCGATACTTGCCGAAAGCACGCCCTTCCAAAGTGCGGAATAGTATGGATCAACGCACACTGCCCGGCGCCGGACTCGAACTTCCAGCTCGACTTTTCCCAGCTGGCCTGAAACTGCTGAGCAGATGCCGACAGTGCATGGCTAAAAAGAAGGGCCGAGAACCAGAGACAGGGGACTAAAAGACGGCTGTATGATTGGCTTTTCATACCCTGTGTTTCGACGTCTGCACAGGGATTCTTGAGCACCAGGTCAATACCGGTAGCTGGTACCACCCATGCCACCCGGGGAAAGCACATGAATTATCCTAACTGACTGTCTTGTATATATTTTTTGAAACTGACTTTCAACTTGCACAGCCCTGCCGCAATCCGCAAACTGAGCCAATGCGCCCCGCACTACTGGAAATGATACATGGACTGATTGCCACGCCATCGATCAGCAGCGTAAATCCTGATTTTGACCAGGGAAACCGGCCGGTCATCGACC
>CAJXFW010000019.1 GCA_913053655.1 uncultured Thiogranum sp.
GGCGGCCTAATCAAACCTTATGGATTCCGGCCTGCGCCGGAATGACGGGGTCGTTTAAAACTTTCCGTGACTTCCAGATTTTCGCTGGCCATCATACCGGGCATGAACAGCAATTTCGACTCTGCCGCACCCCCCTGGGACGAAATCGACACTGTGTTCCTGGATATGGACGGTACGCTACTGGACTTGCACTTCGACAACCACTTCTGGCTGGAGCATGTGCCACTGCGCTACGCCGAGAAACATAAGCTGTCGGTAGACGAGGCGAAGCAGCAATTGTTCCCACGTTTCCGCGCCATGGAAGGCACCATCGACTGGTATTGTATCGATTACTGGAGTCGGGAACTGGGCCTGGATATCAATGCGCTGAAACGCGAACTGGAACACCTGATCCAGGTCCACCCGCACGTCGCCGAGTTTCTGCAGGCATTGCGCGCTACCGGCAAACGCATGGCCCTGCTCACCAACGCACACCACAAGGTGATTGAACTCAAAATGGCCAGCACCGGACTGGCGGAGCATTTTGATCACCTCATCTGTGCACACTCACTGCGGGTGCCCAAGGAAAACCCGGAATTCTGGCCAAAGCTCGCCAAACAGGAGCCGTTCGAGCGTGCTACAACGCTGTTCGTAGATGACAGTCTACCGGTATTACGTACCGCGCAGGACTACGGGATCCGTTTCCTGCGTGCGGTGCGTCTACCGGACAGTAAAGCACCGCCGAAACAAACGGACGACTTCATTGCTATAGAAGATTTCAACGAGCTACTCGACAGTCTGGCCTGACGGCCAGCCCCCTACGGGGAAACTCTGAAGGAAGCTCTGATTAATTCAGTATCCGTCATTCTGGCGCATGCCAGAATCCAGAAAAATCAGCGTATTGGATTCCGGCCTGCGCCAGAATGACGAATTAATCAATAAGGCCGTTGCCCCCAGCGCTTGAATCTCTTTTTGCAATACGCCAGCAGTTCCTGATAACCCTCAAAATACAGCTCGAAACCGTTTTCTGCGGACTCATCAAACTCACAAAAGTCGTTGGAGTAATCGCGGCAGATCTGCGGCCTGTCCGCATAGATCCCGCAGCGTCCTCCGGGCTGGAGGTGGTTACAGGCATTTTCCGCCATCAGGTACCAGCTGCCTTCATCCTTGTAGATTTTGATATCCCGGTGCGATATCTGCCAGAGCAGAAAATCGAAATCCACCTTGGCGCGCGGCGTATCGATTTCCTGGCTGATATAAGTACAACATATAGAATTGGTACAGTAACCGCACTTTGTCTCGGCGGTCATCGACTCAACAGGAATAGTCTTTCTGGCACTCATCACTGCTCACTCCATTAACTCAGAAAGCTATGGTTAATCCGTCATTCGCCGGTATGACGAATTAATCAGCGCTTCCCACACGTACAGACGTAAATTCAAAACAATCAAAACCCGGGGCTTGCTCAACCCGCCCGGTACAACAAACCGGAACTTCGCGATCACCGACGTAGAGTAACAGCGAACGATTTTCACGGTAAACCTCTGGCGGCGCCACCAGCCGCGCAACCGAACCCCGGGCGCCCGTCGAAGGCAGAAACAGCGCCTGACACTCGACTGCACCGGTTTCATCCGAAGCCTCAACCCGAACCGGGCTCGGCACACCGGCGAGTTTTTCGACACCAAGCTCGGTACCCTTGTCGCGCTCATCACGCACCCAACGCACCACCAGCAACTGAAACGAGCGTTTTTCCTCTTCGCTATCCGCAACAACACACACCAGGCCACCGACCTGTAGCAGACTCGCCGCACTTTCACCCCAGGCCAGGCGAAACCCCTGTTCGCTGGTGTCCTTTACCCGCCAGCGCGTTGCTTCCGCCTGCTCTCCATGCTGAAAGCTTTTTACATAATCGCAAATTGCCTCCAGCCCTACCACAACCTCTATCCAGTTCTCCCCGGACCGACGTTTACTACGCCTTTTATCCTGCGGTGTAACTTCCGGCAGCAGCACTCTGAGCAGGTCTGCCTCGACGCGTTGTTTACGCCGATCCGCCGGCAATGTAGCCAGTGTTTTATGCATCTGCTGCAAAGGTACTCGCGCATCAAGAAGATGCGGCTCGTGGCCCGCAACCGGCGATTTCAGGAAGACACAATGGCGCGGCCCGCTATCGCTTTGCAAGTCAATATAAAACAATCCCTCGGGTGTCCCTTGCCAGCTGTTACCGGGAATAATTCTTGTACCCGGCATAAACTGCAACAGTGTACGAAAATACCGGTCCGCCTGACCTTCTTCGGCACCAAACGGGTCGGTTAGCGATAACAGGCAGGTCGCCTGGTAAATGCCGGCAAGACTATTGCCGCCCTGACTCCCGTTCGCATCTCCGGTCACTTCGTGCACGCCATGGTGGCGCGCCAAACGATACAACTGGTTCAGTTCGAGAAATACGAACGGTGGCTCAGGACGGTAGAAACGGTAACTGTGCAGCAACGCCGCCGCCAGTTGCTGTACGGTCCATCCCAATACCCGGCCAAAGCGGGCGGTGTCTTCAGGCTGGATACCCGCCGCATGGATTTCCTTTATCGCGATCTTGAAACCGTTGGCCGTTGCCAGACACAGACGCTCGACATTATCTACCGTATCCTGGCGCTGTTGCCGGGACAGCGGCTGTTGACGCAGGCGCAACGGTTCTGAAGCGTCATATAAACGTTTCGCAGTGGCCCGGTAGAGGCTCAGTAAGCGCAGGCGTTTGTCGACATCAAGCCGCTGTTCATTGAGCGGCTCCAGCGCAGACAGAACCTGGCGCAGGGAATCAGCGGCATTGAACACCGGCAAACCCGCCAGCCACTTCTGCAGCCGTTTCTCATCGAGTTCGAGCGTGGGGTCTTCGAAACTATGCTGTTCCGGTGTAGTCAGCAGCAGGCTCATCGTAACTTTTGTCTAGATAGAATCCGACCACTCGAGCTGGTAGGTTCCATCTTTATACTCTGCAAAGGTCGACAGGAATTGTGCTACCGCCTGCGATACATCACCCTTCTGCTGCAGTCTGGCAGTCAGCCGGTAAGCACCGCTGCCCTTCATTTCCACATCTGCCTGCAGCAGCAGAGTGCCACCCGTGGTTTCCAGTTTGCCGCGTGTGACGCCATCCTCTATCCGGGTTTCAAGCTGTGCCTTGCCGAGCTCCAGCTCAATCGGAGCGGTAACACGAGCCTGCGACCAGATGACCGTACCTTCCAGCGCCGGATAACCGGACCCCGGCCATTCCACATCAGCGATGTCAAACGCCAGTTCACCGCTTAGCTGCAGTTGCTTCTGCCCCAGTAAAGCGGGCAGATCTTTTGCCGCCAGTCGCCCACGCACGTCGGAAATATAGGGCTTGCCAAGAAAACTGCTGCCTATGCGCGCCTCAACTTTTTGCCCCTGCAACTGACCTTCAACAGCGTACCCGATTTGCCCGACGAACAACGAAAACGGTCTGAAACTCCAACGAACGTGTGTTAACTGCACGGGTGGCACATCAACCAGCGCCGCGCTTCCGGACCACAGACTGCCCTCTATAGCTGAAAAGCGTATACCCTGAGGCTGCACAAAGGACACGATTTTTGCAGCCGGTGCTGTTGTCACCATGAACAACAGATAGGCAAACACCCCCACCAGCACGCCCTGCCATAGTGGTTTCATACAGCGGGTTCCAGCAGGGTCAGGCGTGCATTCACGCGGCCACCCCCCTGGGGTTCGATGGTGATCAGACTGGTTTCAATCTGGTAGGTCCTGGTCAGCTTGCCCAGCCACAGTATCATCGGATCAAAGGCGACACCTTCCAGCCATATCTTGACCCCCTTGCCGCCGTCCGGTTCGATACGCTTGATGGAATTGCCCAGACCGCCGGTGCGCGCCGACTGATCCACCACAGACAACAGGGAGCGGCCCCCAAGGCCTTGTGCGCCCCCTCCCCCGCTGCTGCGTTGCAGAGCCTTTATCTGCCCCGCAGTCTGCTGCATCCAGGCCAGGGTCTGCGCCTGCTCTGCGACATCTTTCTTCAGGTCACGGTAACTGCCGACCATCGGATCCCAGATCATCGTATACAGCAACAGCAACAGCAGCACTGCTGCCCCGCCACTGACCAGCTGGCGCTCCCTCGGCTCCAGTCCTGCGAACCACGCTTTCATGACGCTTTCCCCTGCACGCGCATGCGGCTTTTGACCTTCTGATCTTTTTCCGTGGTTGCCGACTGAATCTCGGCTTCCATATGCCCGCCACCGATCAGATCCTGTTTGAGTTTGTCGAGAATCTGCAGATTATCAGCCACCAGATCAAGATCCAGACGGCCATCACGGTAACTGGCACCGCGCACACTGATACCTTTTGCAGCACGAATCACGTTAGCGGTTTCAGCCAGCATGGCCAGAAAATCGGTACTGGCGACACCGGTTTTGCGCTGCAGTTTTTTCAAATGCTGTTCCATCTGCGCGCGCGGATTAACAATGCGTCGCGCATTTGGAAAAGCTTTGCTGTAAACCGATTTAATCTCGGCAGCGAGCTGTTCTTTCTGCCGGGAAAGATGATGGTAGTTCAGGCCCGTTGATATACCGGCCAGAATGATGCCAACCAGCAACAGGGCAGCGCTGGTCTTCCAGGGCCTCAACAGCCGGCCCCATTCCTCCCGTCTGCTGTAAGCACCCTGTAATAAATCAATGACGGGGCCCTGCGTATAACCCCTCGCCAGCAGCTCCAGCGGTTGCGCAGGGTCTTCCACAAGATCCAGATCGACACCTGCCAGGTCCAGCACCATGGAACCGAATACCCTGGCTGATTCGGGCGCCTGTTCCTTCGCCTGCAACATGGAAAAAAGCACCGCAAGATTTTCTGCATCCGTGGCGAAACCTGCGTAGTCACCACTGCGCACCAGCACCGTCTCTCCATCAACCAACAGATTCCAGCCGCCATCCGAAGGCACCGCCAGTATATCGGGGACCCACTGGCTGGCACTGATCCCGTGCTCGTGCAGCAAAGTCTGCCAGCCGGTCATCCGCGATCGTTCAACTACCGCCACAGGGTAGCGGTTATCCTCCCGGGCGGCACCCAGTGCAAAGTGCAGATCCTCGACGTCCTCTGCCAGTTGCTCTTCCAGGACATAGGGAACCGCACGCATGACCCGCTGCCGGTTACGGCCCGGTATCTGCACTTCAAAAAGAGAGAGTTCACAACCGGGCACCAGCACAACCACGCGGCGTATGCTGTTAATCACGCCCTCGTCCGGCGCCCCGTTCTGCACCGGCCCCTTGCCCTGACCCTGTTCGTCCAGCAACAACCAGTCTTTGAACCCCCGCGCCGCGGGAGCCAGCCGGATCAGTAGCGTTTCAGGCATTTCTGTCTATCCAGAATTCGATAACTCATCGTACCACGTTCGGTAAATTATTCGTTTTGATCCGGTACCGGCGCCACCACCGGTTCCAGAAATTCCCGTTGTCTGCGCACCACCAGAGTGGCGTTACTGGTACGCTGTATCAGGCTGGCGAGGCGTGCCCGGCTCTGGCCGATATTGGCCTCACCAACCATCAGAAACCAGTCGCTTTCCACGCCCAGCTTTCCCGTCGTCAACTGCTTCTTGCCGCTCAGTTCCTTCAGCCCGGTAAACTTGGCGACCGTCTGGAAACCCTCTTCACCGCGCGCCGCTATCATGGCCTCGCCGTCCGCCACACTCATATTTTCCGCCACCGTCATCAATACCTCGGCACTGGCGGTATTAACATTGAGGGGAGTGATTTCCGGCAGGGCAGCGATAAAGGGGCGCAGCTTCTGAATGATATCCGGCTCATAACCCTTGATGAGTCTCAGCTCGCTGATATCGACCAGTGGGCGGTTAGCAGCCCGGTAGGGTGGCGAGACGCCGAGATAAGTCCCGTCTTCCGCACCATTGGGGAACAGCACGTTAATATCCTTATCGATCCAGTCGGCCAGCGATTCGGCCAGCGAATCATCCAGATCAAGCTGTCGCAAAAGGCGCTTGTAGCGTGCGATGGCGTCCTTGTCGGCAACTCCCTTGTTGTCAACCAGGCCGTTCACATTAAATCGGCCTTGCAGATCCACAATGCGCCCGATAATAGACCCCCCCTCCACAATAGAAACCGGCGGCTGGGTCGCCCAGTTTTCGTACAGGGTGTCGATTTTACTGTCACGCTTGTCACGCGCCAGCACCACCTGCGCCCAGCTCTCGGCGCCCAGAATGTAAGCGTAAGCCTGTTCACCGTGCAGCATACCGGCGGTGCGTCTGATATCCATCTGCTGCCGGGTTGCCATTGCGACCGCTGCTACTGTGGCAATGGCAACAATCAGTAACGCCGTAATCAGTGCCACACCCTGTTGCCGCAACACCATCAGCCTGCACCCTTGACGGGCACTTTGCCGCCGTTGGCGGGGGCATTGTTACCCCCGGCGGGCGGCTTTCCGGCCGGAGTCTTTTTCCCGGGCTTAAACGCCTGCGGCAGACGGAATATCCAGTTAATGATCCCGAGATCATCAAACTCCAGCTCTACCTCCACGGCCTGTGGCAGACTGGCCGGTGTCGCGGACGACCCCGGTGTCGCTGACGACCCCTGCGTCGGTGGCCAGCTTTCCAGCCATTTGTTAGTCTCATCCAGAAAGCGCATCGAAAAACGGCTGATACCTTCGACCAGCACCTGTTTATCCGGCCGGCTGTCCTGTGCGCGATCCAGAACCCGCCAGGTCTGACGCAATAACGTATCCTGGTCCGGCACATAGGCGACCCGTTGCAGGTTACTGCGCAGGAAACCGGCCGGGTTCGGGTGGCCGGCACGGCTGAACTCAACCCCGGTAAAACCACGCCCACCGACCAGCGCGCCAATCGTATCGCCGTACTCATTACGGATTTTTCGGTCGACCATCTGCTCCAGGTCACGCTGCATAATCCGGTACGCCTTCTGCAGATCAGCGAGCCGTTGTGAGGCCTCCCCGGTGCGGCTCTGCTGGGTCATGACAGTCTCCAGCCCGCCATACGCCATGACCCCGATCAGGGCGAATATGGACAGCGATACCAGCAGTTCAAGCAGCGTGAAACCTGAATCGCGTTTTATACCCATCATGACTTTCCCTTAAAACCACTCAGGCTGGCAAGTGGCGACTCGTCCCCGTCATCGCTCAGGAGGAAAACATCAATATCCAGTCGCCGCAGATCTTCTTCAGGTGTCTGCGTCACTTGCATAACCCAGCGCCATTCACGCCCGTTTGTCCTGGCACCCGCTTTCGGAAACTCGGCTTCACCCCTTGTTTGGCCGGTATCCGGCCAGCCTTTGGCCATCAGCGCCAGAACAAGCTGGTTGTGTGCCACCCATTGGGCATAAGTTCTGTCACGCAAATAGGCCTGGTTAGCCGTGTAACCACCCGTTGACTGGATTACCGCACCCAGGGACAGCGCCAGTATCACCAGCGCGATGAGTACTTCCAGCAAGGTAAAACCCTGGTCGCGATCTTTCATTCCAGCTCCAGCCGTCCCAGCAGACTGGCCTTGACCACATAATGCTGCTCACTTTCCGGCGCCGAGAACGTCAACGTAAAGGGCGTCATTTCCCCGCTGGATAGCAAAAAAACCTGTGGCGCCTCGGTTTCTTCAGCCTGCAACCCGGGGGGGGGATTTTCTTCCAGCTCCAGACGAAGCTCCATGCCTTTCGGTAACTCACGCGCCCGCAGCAGCTCGTCATCCTGCAGCGCAATCCACTTGCCCGTACGCTGCTGCAACATGAATTCGTAACCAACATCGCTAAAGCGTATAGCCAGTTGCTCGCTGCGCATAATGGCCTGTTCGCTGGCCATATCGATCAGGGCTATCAGGCGCGTTGCCTCGCGCTGCAATTGCTCGGCGCGTGTATCACCGCGGGTGGACAGGGTGGCGAAGCTCAGCAGGACGCCGATGATGACCAGCACGACCATCAGTTCCAGCAAGGTAAAACCGCGTTGCAAAGCAAACAGCCGGCCGAAGACAGGCTGTTTGCCCGGGCCGCATCCCGTTACCACAACGTCATTCCTTACTGCACGATCCAGTTACCGATATCATCGTCACTGGGCTGGCGATCCGGCCCGGTAGAAAAGATATCGATAGAACCGTGCACACCGGGACTCAGGAACTGGTAGGGCTGGCGCCAGGGATCGAGCGGCAGACGATCCAGGTAACCCCCGGCTTTAAAACGCGGCGGTTCAGGCGGAATATTCGTTTTCTTGACCAACGCTTCCAGACCCTGCTCGGTATTGGGATATTCGTAGTTGTCCAGCTTGTAGAGATTCAGTGTAGCTTCCAGGGCGCGAATATCCTGGGCCGCTTTCACTTTACGCGCCTCGTCGGGCCGGTCCATCACCTTGGGTACCAGCACGGCAGCCAGAATACCCAGGATAACGACTACGACCATAACTTCGATCAAGGTGAAGCCGCTGGCGCGGTGCTTGGTTTCATGCATCATTGTGATACGCTCTTTCATGTCTGGAAAAGGATTCTACGAGTCTGGACTCATACCATGCAGGTATTGTACCGTCTTCGGCATGCATTCCGCCATTGGACCGGATCACGAAACGGACACACGGACCCACGTCCTGGACCTGATCCGCCAAAATGGCCTGACTGGCACAGCAAGCGGGAACCGCCCGGGGAATCCCTGAACAGGGAGAGACCTACATTAACTGGAATGGCACTTACTTAAGCCCCGAATGCTTGTATTTCCGTCATTCCGGTGAATACCGGAATCCATAATGCTGGATTAAACAGCCCGGATCCCGGCCTGCGCCGGGATGACGGAGGCTATTTCGGCTTAAGTAAGTGCCATTCACATTAACTGATCGTTCACCTTCAGCGCGTATAAATGGCGTTCTGCATCCACCAGGTGCTGCCCCCAGTGCTCCCTGAAGCCCATTTCCCATAAATGGGCCACCTCATCCGGGCCCGCCGCTTCCAATAATTCAAGCCCCCGTTTCAGCTCAAAATAGATATCGGTCAGGTCGTCGGCGAGACTGCCGGTGCGGTGCTCGTCACCGCTCACTACATCATCGGGGTTATCGTATTCCAGCCAATACATATCACGCTCACCGAGGCGCGTGCGCAGCTCGCTGAACAGGTCAAAGCGATCGTCAAAATCGGATTGCTCCGGGAGAAAAGCGCTACCGCCGGGATCGGGCAATACAACAACTTCTGCGTGCAGTCGCGGTAAAATCCGGGACAGCTGCTCCAGCCAGCTGCAACCTCCGGGAATCCCGTCAATCAGCCCGCAAAAATTGCAGGCTGTTTCCACCAACTCATTAAACTGAACACTATCGCGCTCCCGCATACCAACTCCCGCGCCTCACTTCTCAGGCTGACAGCAAGGTCGGAAACACACTATATTTTGCTGCCCCTAGATCCAGTTTAGTCGGGATTTGAAAAATTGCGCGCACAGGCGGCTTCCTGCTTATTTCAGCCGTCAACCACAAGCGCTCGATGCGATGTTACAATAGCCGCAAAAGCAAAAGGTTACCCGCGCATGAAATCATCGACCCCGACTTGCTGTGTCATTTCGGTACCAACCAGACAGGATTGCAGGGCATGACACGGCAACAGTCGCCCGTACCGGTCGTCATGGTATTTTCCGGCAACGATCCGAGTGGCGGTGCTGGCATACAAGCCGATACCGAAGCCCTGGTAAGCCATGGGTGCCATACGGCGCCCGTTGTTACCACACTAACGATTCAGGATACCCAGGAGGTGATCGGCTACACACCTCTGGACGGTGGGCTGATCGCAGAGCAAGCGCGTGCGGTACTGGAAGACATGCCGGTCAGCGCTTTCAAACTGGGCCTGCTAACCAGTACTGATGCGGTGCAGGCGGTTCACTCGATACTCCGGGATTACCCGGATATTCCCGTCATCATGGATCCGGTACTGATCAGTGGCAGCGGCTCCATGCTGGCCGACGACGATGTCATCGAGAGCATGTCCGAACTGCTGCTGCCACAAGCCACCGTATTGACGCCCAACAGCAAGGAGGCGCGCATACTGGCGCCGGAAGCGGATACGCTGGATGCCTGCGCCATGGCGCTGCTGGAACGCGGTGTGGAGTTCGTACTTATCACCGGTACGCACGAAAACACCCCCACCGTGAACAATACCCTGTACGCCAACAATCGTGTCCTGGACACCTTCACCTGGGAGCGTCTGGAAGGCAGTTTTCACGGCTCCGGCTGTACCCTGGCAGCCAGCATAGCCGGCTTGCTGGGACAGGGGCTGGAACCCTTGAGCGCCATCCATGAAGCCCAGGAATACACCTGGCAGTCACTATCGGAGGCGTATCGTATCGGCATGGGTCAACAGATACCCAATCGGCTGTTCTGGGCGCGGGACAACGACGACTAGTGTCCATCCGTAAACCAGCATTTCCGTCATTCCGGCGCAGGCCGGAATCCAGTAAGCCATTAAAACCTCTGGATCCCGGCCTGCGCCGGGATGACGGGATCAACTGAAATCCGACAATGTCAGATTCCATACATAGGCTGCGCGGCCTGTACGCTATTACCGATGCCACCCTGCAAGCACCCGGGCAACTCGCAATGAATGTGTCGCTGGCGATCGATGGTGGCGCTACGCTTGTCCAGTACCGTGACAAATCTGACAATGACCGCTTACGCCTGCAGCAGGCAAATGCCCTGGCCGACCTGTGCCGCGGCTGCGGAGTACCGTTAATTATTAATGACGACGCGGAGCTGGCCGGCAACTGCGGTGCGCAGGGGGTGCATCTTGGTAAAGATGATGCGGATCTGCGGTCTGTGCGCAGGCTGCTTGGCGACAAGGCCGTAATCGGCGTGTCCTGTTATGACGACCTGGCGCTGGCCCGTCAGGCCGCCGATCAGGGTGCTGACTACGTTGCCTTCGGGCGTTTTTTCCCATCGCAAACCAAACCGGGAGCGGTACCAGCCGACCCCGACCTGATCCGGCAGGCCAAACAGGAACTGGCGCTGCCGGTTGCCGCCATTGGTGGTATTACCCCCGGCAACGCCGGGCAGCTGATAGACGCCGGTGCGGATATGCTGGCGGTTGTGAAGGGTATATTTGCCGCCGCTGATATTCGGCGTGCTGCCGAAGACTTTAGCTTATTGTTTGAGCAATCGCCTGCAATAGCCAGGAGATCTCCGATTAATTTGTCATTGCGAGAAACGAAGTGACGCGGCAATCTCCAACTGACTGATTCCATTGTATGAGATTGCCGCGCTACGCCCATAGAACCCCTACGGGCTTCATTACGGGTACCATACCTCGGGTCAAGGCATCGCAATGACGCAACCCTGGCTATCTTTTAAGGCCCACACAAATGTCGAAATCCCAGCAATTATTTGATGCCGCGCAGATACATATCCCCGGTGGCGTCAACTCGCCGGTACGCGCCTTCGCAGGCGTCGGCGGCAACCCGGTCTTTTTCAGCAGCGGCTCAGGCCCTTACCTGTTCGACGCAGACGGCAAACGCTACGTGGATTACGTGGGCTCCTGGGGCCCCATGATTGGCGGGCACTGCCACCCGGATGTCGTTCACGCTGTCTGCGAAGCCGCCGCCAACGGTCTGGGGTTTGGCGCGCCTACCGAGATCGAGACGCGCATGGCCGATACACTGTGTGAGCTGGTGCCGTCGCTGCAACAGGTGCGCATGGTCAGTTCCGGCACCGAAGCCACCATGAGCGCCATCAGGCTGGCGCGCGGTTTTACCGGCCGGGACAGGATCGTAAAATTCGAGGGCTGCTATCACGGCCATTCCGATTCGCTGCTGGTGAAGGCCGGCTCCGGCGCCCTGACGCTGGGGGTCCCCACCTCGCCCGGAGTACCGGCCGATCTGGCGCAACATACCACCACGCTCGAGTACAACAATGCCGACCAGGTGCGGACTGCATTTACAGAATTCGGCGAACAGGTGGCCAGCGTAATCGTCGAACCCGTAGCCGGCAACATGAACTGCATTCCACCCGCGCCCGGCTTTCTGGAAACGCTGCGCGAAGTCTGCGACCAGTCCGGCAGCGTCCTGATATTTGACGAAGTGATGACCGGTTTTCGCTTCTCGACGGGATGTGCCCAACAGTACTACGGCGTCACCCCGGATATAACAACACTCGGTAAAATAATCGGCGGTGGTCTACCGGTCGGTGCTTTCGGTGGACGGAAAGATATCATGCAGAAAATCGCACCGACCGGTCCGGTGTATCAGGCCGGGACACTGTCCGGCAATCCGGTCGCCATGGCAGCCGGGCTGGCAACGCTTAACCTGGTACAGCAACCGGATTTTTACCCACGACTGGAACAAAGCACTGGCACATTGCTGGCAGGTCTGCGTGAACGCGCGCAGGCCGCAGGAATACCCTTTGTGACCAATCAGGTCGGCAGTATGTTTGGCCTGTTTTTCAGCACCGCCGAAACGGTCAGCGGCTTTGCCGATGTCCAGCAGTGCGACCTGGCGCGTTTCAAGGCATTTTTCCACGCCATGCTGGAGCAAGGCGTGTACCTGGCGCCCTCGGCTTTTGAAACCGGGTTCATGTCGTCGGCACACGACGATGCGGCGATCCAGGCTACGCTGGATGCTGCTGAACGAGCGTTTGCCAGGATATAGCCCGCCTTTATGGAAACTCTGCTCACCGATCTGATGCAGTGGATCGAGCTCCACCCACACTGGGCCGGGCTGGTGGTTCTGGTTGTTTCAGCGCTGGAATCTTTCCTGGTGGTAGGCCTGTTTGTACCCGGGACAGTGGTCATGTTCGGTATCGGCGCCATGGTGGCCGCCGGCAGCATGGAACTGGTACCGACGCTGGTTCTGGCTGCAACCGGTGCGGTCATCGGTGATGGCACCAGCTATATTATCGGTCGCGTCTACCACCAGCGCCTGCGCGTGATATGGCCGTTCCGCAACTACCCGGGCATGATCAGCCGCGGCGTCGATTTTTTTAATAAGCACGGCGGCAAGAGCATCGTGCTGGCACGCTTTGTGGGGCCGGTACGGCCGCTGGTACCGGCGGTCGCCGGCATGCTGGATATGCCCGCCAGGCGCTTCTTCCTGGTCAACACGCTGTCTGCCACCCTGTGGGCACCCGTCTACATACTGCCCGGCATCCTGTTCGGTGCGTCACTGGGGGTCGCGGCGGAAATTGCCGGGCGTCTGGCCGTGCTGCTGATCATCCTGCTGGCCTTGCTATGGTTCTCCTGGTGGCTGATGCACCGCCTTTCCCGCACCCTGCAACCGCATGCGCAGGCCATCCAGCTGGGCATCCTGGACTGGTCGCAACGGCACCGCCATATCCAGCCACTGGCTGCCGCACTACTGGACCCCGCGCACCCGGAAGCGCGCGGCATGACGGTACTGACCGGCCTGCTGGTCCTGGCCAGCTGGGCAGTACTGGCCATTCCCACCCATCTGACACCGGACAGCCTGCTTGGCAACCTGGACCTGTACCTGTATCACTGGTTGCAATCTCTGCGCAGCCCGCTCGGTGACCGTTTGCTGATTATCACTACCGAGATCGGGGATGGCTGGGTGCTGTACGGCTTTACCCTGCTGCTTAGCCTGGTGTTGCTGGTACGCAAACGTTGGCGGGCAGCGGTGCACTGGATGCTTACTGTGGCCATTGTCAGTCTGCTGACGATGGCGCTGAAATATTACACCGCTGTGGAACGCCCTCCGCTGCTGGATAGCGCGTTGATAAGCTATGCATTCCCCAGCGCCCACGCCAGCCTGTCAGTGGCAGTGTTTGGTTTTCTGGCCGTTGTCATGGCCCGCGAGCTGCGCAGCAGCTGGCACTGGGTGCCCTACTCGACCGCTGTGTTTCTGGTGGTCGCCATCAGTTTCTCGCGACTCTATCTTGGTGTGCACTGGTTATCCGATATTCTGGCCGGCTGGAGCCTGGGGCTGGTGTGGGTGGCATTGATGGGCATCGCTTACCGCAGACACCCGGCACCCGCAGTATCGACCCGGCTACTCGCCCCGATCGCACTGGTAACACTGGTTCTGCTGACTGTCGTGCACAGTTCTGAAAAACTGGATAAGGATCTGGCGCGGTACCGGCCGGTAGCAACGGCGCCCATCGACCTGTCGAGAAGCGACTGGCTGGATGGCGGCTGGAAACGATTGCCGGCCTACCGCGATGACCTGAAGGGGCGTCACGTCCAGCCACTGGATATACAGTGGAGCGGCGAGCTGCAGGCTATCGCCGGCCATTTGCGGACCAGCGGCTGGCGCAAGCCGCGCAGTGCCAACCTGCACAGTCTGCTTTCGCTGTTCAACAGTGATGCAACGGTAGCGGACTTGCCGGTGCTCCCCCAGGTCCACCAGGGTGAGTCACAACAGCTGTTGCTGGTGCACGATACCGACGACCGGTCCGGGCTGCTGGCGCTGCGCCTGTGGGAAACAGAATACCGCCTGCCTGACGGGCAGACGCCCCTCTGGGTTGGAGATATCACCTGGCTGGGAATTGAGAAAAATTACAGGTTATTCCGCTTCCTGCGTACCGACAGCAATTTCAGCGGCGCCCTGGATCTGTTTCTGGAACACTCAAGCACTTCAGGAATTCGGCAGGTGCAACGTTCCCTGCCACACGCCGGAGTCGGCGGAGTCGCCTGGGACGGCAGAGTGTTACTGATCGAGAGTGATTGAACCTACCGGAGCGCGTAGGAGCGCCGGCCTTCGGCGCGATTGTTACGGCATGCTGTCGCGGTCAGGAGACCGCTCCTACAGGTTGTGGCGTGTCTTGTAGGAGCGCCGGCCTTCGGCGCGATTGTTTGAAACCCCATCGCGGTCAATTTATGCCCCAACGGGGTGACAGGGTGTTTTCAATACCGAGCTGATCAAGAATCCGCGCCACCACAAAATCGACCAGGTCGGCGATGGATGCCGGCTTCTGGTAGAAGCCGGGGCTGGGCGGCAGGATAATCACACCCAGGCGCGCAAGCTTCAGCATGTTTTCCAGATGAATAGCCGAAAACGGTGCCTCGCGTGGCACCAGCACCAGTTTGCGGGCTTCTTTTATCGTAACGTCAGCGGCCCGCTCAATCAGGTTGTTACTGGTACCGGCAGCAATAGCGGCCAGCGTTCCAGTGGTGCAGGGACACACCACCATGGCACGCGGAGCACTGGATCCACTGGCGACCGGTGCGGTCCACTCCTCGCGCCCGAATACCCTTAACTGATCCGTATCGGTACTGAACAATTCGGTCAGTACACGCTGAATACCCGCCGCCTGGCCCGGTAATTTAAGTTCGGTTTCCATGCTGATAACGATTTGCCCGGGCGCGGAAATCATCAGGTCAACACGTTCGCCCTGACTGAGCAGAACTTCCAGCAGGCGCAATGCATAGGGGGCGCCGGAGGCACCGGTGATAGCCAGTGCGAAGGGATTGTTGTTAAGTGGAACCGGTATGTTCATTTGAATAGCTGAAATATTCCAGTCATTGCGAGCAACTCACCCCGCTGCGCGGCGACGAATCCGTGAAGAACAACCCCGTCATTCCGGCGAAGCCCGGAATCCATGAAGTCCGGTTAAACCCTCTGGATTCCGGCCTTCGCCGGAATGACGGAGTAAGTTCTTCAAGAGCATAGCGCGGCAATCTCTCTGTGTCTGGCGCCAGACCAAAAAGATTGCTGCGGCGCTACGCGCCTCGCAATGACAGGCCCCCTGAGATTAAGCTGTTGCCAGTTTTTCCAGCAGCTTTTCATGAATACCACCAAAACCACCATTACTCATAACCACCAGTCTGTCACCGGGTTGTGCCTGCTCCACGAGCGAGGCTACCAGTTCATCGACCGTATCCGCGATGACCAGCGGTACCGTCAGACCGGCCTGGATTTCACGTATATCCCATGCCAGATCATCGGGCTGATACAACCACACCGCGTCAGCATCCGCCAGCGATGCGGCCAGCCGCTCGCTGTGAACACCCAGCCGCATGGTATTGGAACGTGGCTCCAGGATAGCCAGCAGCCGTCCCCGGTGAGCGCTTTTTCTCAAACCCGCAAGCGTGGTGGCGATAGCGGTCGGGTGATGGGCAAAATCGTCGTATACGGTGATGCCGTTGACCTCACCACGAACTTCCAGGCGCCGCCTGACACCTTCGAAGGTATTTAACGCCGCAATGGACTGCTCAACCGGGACACCAACGTGTCTGGCTGCCGCCAGCGCAGACAGGGCGTTGTGCATATTGTGCGAACCCAGCTGCGTCCAGCTGACTTCGCCTTGCAGCTTGCCATCCAGCAACACCGAAAAATGGCTGCCGTCTGCGACGATGGCCCGCCCCTGCCATTGCGCCGGAAAGGTATCCGCCGAAACGGTTTCGACTGCGCTCCAGCAGCCCATATCCAGCACCTCCGACAGATTGCCATCGCCGGCATTCACCACCACCAGACCGGTGCCCGGCACTATCCTCAGCAGGTGATGGAACTGGCGCTGGATAGCGGCCAGGTCGGGGAAAATATCCGCGTGATCGAATTCGAGGTTATTGAGTATCAGGGTGCGCGGCCGGTAGTGTACGAACTTGGAGCGCTTGTCAAAGAAGGCCGTGTCGTATTCATCCGCTTCCACGACAAAAAACGGCGCTTCACCCAGGCGCGCGGAGACACCGAAATTATTAGGTACACCGCCAATCAGGAAACCGGGCTTGAGGCCTGCCACCTCCAGTATCCAGGCCAGCATACTGGCGGTGCTGGTTTTGCCGTGGGTACCCGCAACCGCCAGCACCCAGCGCCCTTGCAGCAGATGTTCCGCCAGCCACTGAGGGCCAGAGGTATAGTTCAAGCCGTTATCCAGCATCGCCTCGATGGCCGCATTGCCACGACTCATGGCATTACCTACCACTACCTGGTCGGGGGCCGGCTCGAGGTTCTCCGCCGAGTAACCCTGCCGCAGCTGAATGCCCTGCTCCTGCAACTGGGTGCTCATTGGCGGATACACGCCGGCGTCCGATCCCTCCACGTCAAAACCTGCTTCCCGGGCCAGCAACGCCAGCCCACCCATGAAGGTGCCGCAGATACCCAGAATATGAATATTCATTAACCCGCTTCCATCCAAAAAAATAACGCTCGCCAGGACGCAAAGATCGAAAATTCTTTCCTGGCGTCTTGGCGCCTTTGCGAGAGAAATATTGTGTTCCCTGTTAACCCGCAGCCTGGGGAAATAGTGTTTCCAGCAGGCTGATGAGCAGTATCATTTGCAGGCCGGCAACCAGCAGACCCACACCGTAACGCGATGACAGGGCATGTCGGTAAATATGTGCCTGAACCGAAAGATTCCACACCAGCAACAACATCCAGCCCAGAACCAGCGCGCCTCCCGGCCCCTCGCCAGGGTGCGTCTGTGCTGCCTGCCGGATCAGTGGCAATCCGACCAGCCCCATCACTGCCCCGGTGCCTGCCAACGCCGTCAGCGCCTGCATGTAGCGCGCCGTCTTATTCGTTAACCGTAGCACTGACCAGCTGAACAATACCATGAACAGTGTGTCCAGCGCGGTCATACCGAATGATGTCAGCCAACCTGAACCGGTACGCGCCTGCAACAGATCCAGCAGCGCATAGCCAAACAATGACCACAGCAAAACAGTCCCGGACACCGGGTCGGCCTGCGGCGCGCGGCGCAACAAACACTGTTCCAGCCAGGACAACAACCACGTTCTGATTAACTTTCCATTCATTCTGTTTTCCGGTTATCTTTACAAGCCTTAAAAGTCGAACTATCGTTAAGGGAACTCTGATCAGTTCGTCATACCGGCGTATGCCGGAAAACGATAAACAGCACTATAAATGGCACTAAGTTAAGCCTTAAATGCACGTATTCCCGTCATTCCGGCGAATGCCGGAATCTATACGGCCTGATTAAACAGCCTGGATCCCGGCCTGCGCCGGGATGACGGTTGTGATTTCGGCTTAACTTAGTGCCATTTCACTACAAATATAAAAACAAGGCGGAGCGGATGGTTTTAAGTATTCTCGAAAACCGTATACATAATATCCGGCTACAAATCCACCAGCCTGATGGCACAGTGCATCGCGTTGGTGAAAATGGCCCGCTCATCAACTGGCACCTGCATACACACAATGCTCTGCCCTCCATATTAAAGCATCCTGAAGTCAACCTGGGCAGTAGTTACGTGCGCGGTGAATGGGATATTGATACGCGGCTGTTGGCTGACCTTGTCCAGGCGCTGGTTCCAAAACGCGCCCGACCACGCCGGCTGCCGACCCGCTGGCTACAGAACCTGCGCGCCGGATTACCGCATAGCCACAAACCGGATCCCCTGCCGCACTGGCAGGATACCAGTGTCTGGATATCGCGCCGGTGCCTGGGTGACACACTGTTTCACGGCTGTTCACTCTACAACGAGCCGGGGATGTCGCTGGAACAGGCACAGCGCACTCGCTGCCGCAGCCTGTTGGCACGACTGCAAATACAGCCCGGCCAGCAGATACTGGATCTGAACGCCGGCTGGGGAACGCTGGCACTGTATCTGGCTGAGCAGGCAGGCGTTCAGGTCACGGCAATGGTCCGGACCCTCGAACAGCTGCGCTACGCGCGCAGCGAAGCCCGCCGTCGCGGCCTCGAAACAAGTGCGCATTTCAGGCTCGGCAGTTTCCATCAGTGTCGCGGACGTTTTGACCGTATTCTGGGCACCGGCTTCGTTGAACATTTTTCTGAATCTGCCTGCCCGGCCCTGTTTCAACACCTCGACGAGCTGCTTCAGGATGACGGTTTTGTCTGGCTGCAGGTGACCGGGCGCAGTAAGGATATCGCCCTGAGCAATCGCTGGTACCAGAAGCAGTTACCCTCCCGCCACAGTCTGCCTTTACTGTCGAACCTGACCAGTGCAGTGCAAACATCCGTCTTGCGACCGCTGTGTGTGGAGGACCAGACCGGACAGCGCTTGCAGGATCTGGATAACCAGGCACGTCGTTTTTGCCGGCACCGTAGCGCCATCCAGCAACGCTTTGGAGAGCATCACACCCGGCACTGGGAATTCCGCCTGGCCAGCCAGGCCACGGCGATGCGCTGGGGACAGCTGAGTCAGTACGAATTACTGCTGGGGAATACGCGCAGTGCCTGTCCTTCTTTCGACCAGACTTTGCAAGCCCCGGCGGACAGTTTGCCGGCTGATATCACCAGGCAGATCCCCGGACTGGCACGGCCAACCTGACCAGACGCATTGTGTAGGAGCGCCGGCCTTCGGCGCGATGGTTACGGCCTGCTATCGCGGTCAGGAGACCGCTCCTACAGGTTGCTGTTTTGGAGCGCCGGCCTTCGGCGCGATGGTTACGGCCTGCTGTCGCGGTCAGGAGACCGCTCCTACATATGATCAGCGCTTCCGCCCGACCTTTTTCTTTGCGGTTTTTTTCGCCACCTTTTTTCTGGTTACGGTTTTTTTCTTCGCTGGCGCCTTCCTGATTGCCGCCTTCTTTTTAGCCACAGCCTTCTTTTTGGCGACTTTTTTCCCGGCAACTGCTTTTTTCGTTACCCCCTTTTTCTTTGACTGCGCCTTTTTACCGGTTACCGTCTTTTTCTTGCTCGCGGCAGGCTTCGCGGTAACCTTCTTCTTTGACTGCGTCTTTTTCTTTACTGTCTTTTGGGCTGCTTTACGTGCAGTCCCGGCACCGGCCACAGACGCTTTCTTCGTGGTCGACTTCTTACCGGCTTTATAGGCAACCGTCGCAATGGCAGGTTTTTTCACTGTTGACGATACCTTCTTCTGCTTGCGCGCAACTGCGCGGCGAATAGCCGCTGACCGGTCCCGGCTACCGAAGGTGGATTTCACTTCATCTATCGCCTTGCTGACCGCCCTGAACACATCTTCAATATCACCAATGCCCTGGATCACCCGCAACCGGCCCTGTTCCCGATAACGCTCTGCTACCGGCAGGGACTGGGTTTCATAAGTGCGCAGACGATTGCCGATAGTTTCCTCATTGTCATCGGAACGGCGCTTCAGGCGCCCGCCACACTCGTCACAACTGTCATCCATGTGCGGTGGTGCGTAGAAAATATTAAAACTGGCGCCACAGCTCAGACAGGTTCGGCGACCCAGCAAGCGCTGCAGGATACTGTCTACCTCGACTTCGATAAGCACCGCCAGATCGATGGGTTGACCGAGCTCATCGAGCAGCTCATCGAGCTGCTCTGCCTGCGCCAGATTCCTTGGAAATCCGTCTAAAATGAATCCCTTACGTGTATCCGCCGACTTCAGCCGCTCACGAATCACACCCAGCACAATATCATCAGAGACGAGTTTACCAGCGTCCATGACCGTCTTGGCGGCCTTTCCCAGCGCTGTTCCGGCCGCCACGGCCTGGCGCAGCAGGTCACCGGTAGAGATTTCCGGGATCGTGTAACGCTCGGCCAGACGTTGTCCCTGGGTACCTTTTCCGCTCCCCGGTGCCCCTAAAAGTATTAGTCTCATTCTGGTATCTCGCTCATTATCTCTTTGTTATCAATAGAATTGGTCGTTTCTACCCGGTCTCCCCAAACCCTCAGCAATAAAAGATTTTTCATGGGGACATTCAATATTTTGCGTAGCTGAATCGTCGAACAGTGATTAAGCTACCGCCTGTACAAGGGCGAAGTCAAACAAAGCACCTGAATTTCATTGCTTTTTGCTCTATGCTTTAGCGCCTTTTTGAACCTGCGGGGACAATTTACACCAGCATGAGTGGAATTCCCGACTTTTCAGACAGCGATTTGTGGATTATAAAATCCACCCTGGTAGAGCGCTACGGCGCCCCGCGCGAGGTGCAGCTCGCTGAAACCGAGATGCGCCTGGACAAGGGGAAAACCGAACTGGTTGCCTGTCCCACGGCGTACTGGGAAGCAGACAGCTGCCACTTCGTGATTCTTAAAACCGGAGATAACCGCTATCGCTGCCAGTTTTTTTACCGTATTCACCAGATGTACGGCACCGGCGTGGAAGAGTATGACGACCTCGCTGAGTGTGTCGTCAGCCTGCTGCAAGTCCAGGCGGACCACCAGGCCACCGAAAGTAACAGCCAATAATTCAAGTAAATAGTCCAGGAGACTGCTGATGGCGAAATCCACAGGAAAGAAAAACGCGTTTTATGCGCAGTCAGGCGGTGTCACTGCCGTCATCAATGCCAGCGCCTGCGGTGTGATCGAGACCGCGCGCAAACACAAGGACGTCATCGGCAAGGTCTATGCCGGACGCAACGGTATTATCGGCGCGTTGACCGAAGAGCTCATCGATACCGGCAAGGAATCAGCGCGTGCCATCGCTGCGCTGCGCCATACCCCGAGCGGCGCCTTCGGCTCCTGCCGCTATAAAATGAAAAGCCTGGAAGCCAACAAACGTGAATATCAGCGTCTGATCGAAGTTTTCGCTGCGCACAACATCGGTTACTTTTTCTATAACGGCGGTGGCGACTCTGCTGACACCTGCCTGAAAGTCTCGCAGCTGTCCAAGGCGACGGGCTACCCCATCCAGGCGATTCACATCCCCAAGACCGTGGACAACGACCTGCCGATTACCGACAACTGCCCGGGCTTTGGCTCAGTTGCCAAGTACATTGCGGTTTCCACGCTTGAGGCCAGCTTCGACGTGGCTTCCATGTGCGCCACCTCCACCAAAATATTCGTACTGGAAGTCATGGGCCGACACGCCGGCTGGATCGCTGCCGCCGGTGGTATGGCCGCCACCGAGACCTGCGATCTGCCGATTGTGATCCTGTTCCCGGAAGTCAAATTCAGCCAGGGCAGGTTTCTCAAACTGGTCAGGGAAAAGGTCAAGCAATACGGTTACTGCTCCATCGTCGTTTCCGAAGGCGTGCAGGATCGCTCCGGCAACTTCCTCGCCGACCAGGGTCTGAAAGATGCATTTGGTCATGCACAACTGGGCGGCGTAGCACCTGTTATCGCCAACCTGATCCGCGACAAGCTCGGCTACAAGTACCACTGGGCGGTAGCCGACTACCTGCAGCGCGCGGCACGCCATATCTCGTCGAAGTCTGATGTGGAACAGGCCTACGCTATGGGCAAGGCCGCTGTCGAACTGGCGCTGGCCGGCAAGAACTCAGTCATGCCAACCATCAAACGCACGTCCAACAAACCGTACCGCTGGAAGATCGGCGAGGCAAAACTGTCGCGCGTGGCCAATGTCGAGAAGATGATGCCCAAGGGTTTCATCAGCAAGGACGGTTTCGGGATTACCCAAAAATGCCGGGACTACCTGGAACCGTTGATCGCCGGGGAAGACTATCCACCCTATGGCAAGGACGGCATGCCGAAGTACGTGCAACTGAAGAATATCCTGGCAAGGAAAAAACTTGGCGAATTCAAGGTCAAATAATCCACCTGTAGGAGCGCCGCCCTTCGGCGCGACTGTTACGGTGTGCTGTCGCGGTCAGGAGACCGCTCCTGTAGGAGCGCCGCCCTTCGGCGCGACCGTTAAGGCATGCTTCGCGGTCAGGAGACCGCTCCTACAGCAACACAGGTAAACGCAGGCTTTTAAATGACGCTGGCAAAAGCACACGAATTAATTGCCGTCCAGGCCAATATGGGCGGTGGCTATAACCGCAACGGCGCGAAACTGATTCTTGCCGAAGTACAGCGGGAACACGGACAAGTTGCCGTAGATCAATTAATTCGCGAGTTCGATCTGGAACAATTGTTCGGCTTCAAACCGGGCACCGGATTCAAGGCGCCTTGAGTCATGAAGGGGACAATGGGGTCAGGCTCGAATGATCCCGGCGAATAGCAATACAGACAATTAATTCGGAGGAAAAAACATGTCTGCTGAAATCATCTTCGCACTTGCCTGTGCGGCCGCCGCCATCCTGTATGGTATTGTTTCCACTCGCTGGATACTGGCCAAACCGGCCGGCAACGCGCGCATGCAGGAAATCGCCGGTGCCATACAGGATGGCGCCAAGGCTTATCTGAATCGCCAGTACACCACCATCGGCATGGTGGGCTTCGTGCTGCTGGTACTGATCGGCTTATTCATTGGCTGGGCAACGGCAGCCGGTTTCGCCATCGGCGCAATTTTCTCCGGATTAACCGGTTACATCGGCATGAACGTGTCGGTACGCGCTAACGTCCGTACTGCCGAAGCCGCCAACGACGGACTCAACGCCGCCTTGCAGATTGCCTTCCGTGGTGGTGCCATCACCGGCATGCTGGTGGTCGGACTCGGGCTGCTGGGCGTCGCCGGGTTCTACGCCATATTGCTATCCATGGGTGTTGAAGACCCCATCCATCCGCTGATCGGACTGGCCTTCGGCGGCTCGCTGATTTCCATCTTCGCCCGTCTCGGTGGCGGCATTTTCACCAAGGGTGCGGACGTTGGTGCCGACATCGTCGGCAAGGTCGAAGCCGGCATTCCCGAAGATGATCCACGCAACCCGGCGGTTATCGCTGACAACGTCGGCGATAACGTCGGCGACTGCGCCGGCATGGCTGCCGACCTGTTCGAGACCTACGCCGTAACCGTGGTCGCCACCATGCTACTGGGGAGTCTGATGCTCAAGGATATGGCAGCGCAGGCAGCGCTCTACCCGCTGGTACTGGGCGGCGTATCCATCATCGCCTCCATTGTCGGCACCTACTTCGTCAACGCGCGCGAAGGCGGCAAAATCATGAATGCCCTGTACCGTGGCCTGATCGTGGCCGGTGTACTCGCGGCGATAGCGTTCTACTTCGTCACTCAACAGGTGATGGGTGATGCCATCGTACTGGAGGGCGTCAGCATCTCCACCATGAACCTGTTCTACTGCGGTCTCATCGGCCTGGCGCTAACCGCCGCCATGGTGGTCATCACTGAATACTACACCGCCACCGAGTTCTCGCCGGTACGCCGCATCGCCGAAGCCTCCACTACCGGTGACGGCACCAACGTCATCGCCGGCCTGGGTGTTTCCATGAAGTCCACGGCAGCCCCGGTGCTCGCAGTGACCGCCTCCATCTGGGGTGCCTACGAGCTGGCGGGCCTGTACGGCATTGCCATCGCGGCAACCTCCATGCTGTCCATGACCGGCATCATCGTGGCGCTGGACGCCTACGGCCCGATCACCGACAACGCCGGCGGCATTGCCGAAATGGCCGAGCTGGACGAGAAGATCCGTAACATCACCGACCCGCTGGACGCAGTCGGCAACACCACCAAGGCGGTTACCAAGGGCTACGCTATCGGTTCCGCGGGCCTCGCCGCACTGGTGCTGTTCGCCGACTACACGCACGCGCTGGAGGCCAACGGTAACGGGGGGGTGCTTAACTTCTCTCTGGAAAATCACATGGTCATCATCGGCCTGTTCCTCGGCGGCCTGGTGCCCTACCTGTTCGGCGCCATGGCGATGGAAGCGGTGGGCCGTGCAGCCGGTGATATTGTCAACGAGGTGCGCCGCCAGTTCAAAGAGATGCCGGGCATCATGGATCGCACCCAGAAACCGGATTACTCACGGGCCGTGGATATGCTCACCAAGTCGGCTATCCGCGAGATGATAATCCCTTCCCTGCTGCCGGTGCTGGTACCGGTAGTGGTTGGTTTGACGCTGGGCAAGGAGGCGCTGGGTGGCCTGCTGATCGGCACTATTGTTACCGGCCTGTTCGTAGCCATCTCCATGACCACCGGTGGTGGTGCCTGGGATAACGCCAAAAAGTACATCGAGGACGGCCACTTCGGCGGCAAGGGCTCCGATGCGCATAAAGCCGCGATTACCGGCGATACCGTGGGCGACCCCTACAAGGACACCGCCGGCCCGGCCATTAACCCATTGATCAAGATTATTAATATTGTGGCATTGATGATCGTTCCGCTATTGTAAGTCTGATCTGGACAGAGGGGACACTGCTCACTTAATCACTTAACGAAAAACTGTAGCCGCCCAGGAGGTTTGGGGTCAGAAGTAAAAACTTCCGCGAGACTCGGGTGTACTGATCGACTAACGAACAGGGTCAGGCTTTATTGGCTTTGCACCTGTTGCAAAGTATCAGTGGCATTAAGGATCTGTATGCCCTGCCATGGATGCAACACCAATAAATCACTATCACCCGTCGCGATGACATCGGCTTGAGCGGCCAGCGCTGTTGCAATAACGGCATCGTCATCGATATCGCGAACGGTACGTTCAAGGGGTTGCGGTGTAACCAAGTTGGCCAGCATGCCGTAGCGTTGCATCAGGAATGTCGGTGTGATGTCTTGAGCGGCTAACAGGCCGGCGAATTTATCGCGTTCCAACAACATCCGCCAGTTCATTGAGTAACAGGCTACTGGTGAAGAACGTGGCTTGGCTACCCCGGCCCAGATCAATGCCGATACCACGACGTTGGTATCCAGTACGATGCGCACCTTATTTTCGTTGCGCGCGCACGGCGTTTACTTCTTTCTGAATCTCTTCCATCGTCATAGCGGGCGCGTTAGCGGCGGCCAGCTTGTCGGCGGCGCTAAACAGGCCATCAACAGCGCGACGGCGCAGGCTCTCGCGGAGCATGGCCTCGATCACCTTTGGCGTGAGCAGTCCGGCGCTTTTGGCTTCCTTAATCAAGTTGTCGGGTAGATCAAATGTCAGTGTTGTCATGGTGAGTCCTCAACGCGCCAGTGATGGCAGTTGTTTTTTTGGGTCATGTGCCTGGTTCTTTTAGCCGCTCAGGTTTCCGACCATCTGCTGGGTCTGATATTTAACGATCATGCCTTCCAGCAGGGCCTTGATAATCTTCTTGTCTTCTATCGGCATCTGCGAGACCGCCTCGAACTGCAGTCGAAGATCGTCGTCCGGCCCGCGTTCGCCTGCCTCGAAAACCAGTTCATCCAGACTGACGTGCAGGGCTTTGGCCAACCGGATCAGCGTATCGAGGGTAGGCTGTGCTGTACTTGCCTCGTACCGCTTGACTTGGTTCACATGCAGGTTGATAGCATCGGCCAGAGCCTGTTGGGTGTAGCTGCGTTCCTTGCGGAGTTGAATCAGCCGTATTGGGAAGCTCATTGGGATCAACCACATTGTAATGACACCCATAACTGTATCCCCTGTTCAGTCCACGGCGAAACCGTTCTAACCCGCCTGCCTAACGGATTTAATACGGGGTGTAGCATTATGAGTCATTCTCAGGTAATCAAAAACCTGGCCCACAAAGGGAAAGTCGAGGTAGTCGTTCAGCGCCGTGGAGGTCCAGATTGAGCGTGACTCGAGGCGGCCGTGTGCCAAGGTGACCGGTTCGCTATAATCCGGTGCACCGCGCCGTTCAAAGAGGCGGCGAATGGCGTCTGCGAGTGAAGGTTGATTGTCTTTGGCGATAAAGACGTAATGAGCTGAACGCTCTTCGACAAGGTATTGGGCCAGGTGACGTTGTGTTAGCAGGGCGTCGCCGGTGATCGTTTTACCGTCGATGGCCAGGCCTTCATCCACTTCGGCGAACTGCGCATTCCAGCCTTGCA
>CAJXFW010000020.1 GCA_913053655.1 uncultured Thiogranum sp.
TATCCGGCTTGTTCCAGCGCCATTCCTCCAGTCGCTCCCATAGCATGCGGCGCAATGATTCGCGACGAACATAAATCCGTTTGTTCATCGACATGGCGGGTGGCGCCGCGAGGTCGCGGGCGTACTCGGCAGAGGAAATGTGAATGCAGTAGTTTTTGTCTGCAATGGTTTTATCCAGCTGTGCCAGGAAGAAGTGTGGCTTGGCCTGGTAACCATAGCCCGCGCTGTATAGCAGCCGGTGCTCCTCCAGTGCCAGGTTAATCGCATCCGAGTCGAACGGATCATACCGCCTGCCGTTCAATTCGACGGGCAAAAATTCCTCATCTGCCAGTTGTTCCCAAAGCTCTTCACGCTCTGCCAGCCAGTCACCAACGTCCTTGCGGGGCAGCGTGGCGGAAAAGCTGTAACCCTTTTCCCAGCGGAAATATTCGCGCATTTTCAGCAGGTACACGCACATAGCAAATTCGCCCGCGTACCTTGCATCGGAGATATGACAGTTATGCTGAACGCTGTCCCTAAACGGTTGAAGCGCTGCCGGCGGTTGAGCTTGCATATGCGGATAATACCCGACTAAACTAGTCTGGAATTCGATGCTAGCATGTTGTATTCTGGCACACCAGCTGGGGCCAGGTAGTGGAGTACTTCAAGTGCGTATTCGAAGTCGTTGGAATAACAAGAAAAAAGAACGGTCTCTGGAAGAGGTGGCCGGTGCGCTGGCATTTATTGAGTGGCGCATCGCCGGCAATGCACTGCTCCATCTGGAGAACGAGGGGTTTCAGACCGATACCCAGTCGCAGCGTCTGGACGTGGTGCAGGAATTCTCCGCATTCCTCATACATGTTACCGATCGTCTGGTGCACGACCTCATGAACGGGGAGGAGCGTGAGCGGTTTATTATAGCCCTGGCGTTGAAAATGGCCGATACCTGTCACGATAACCGCCTTGATGCGAACGGCAGCGGCAGGGATTACCGACAGCCGTTTATTGACACCCTGAATGCACGCATGGCTGATTACGCTGAGTTTGTTTTCGAAGGCCGGCAACCCGGCTATGCGTTCAAGCGCTATCTTGGCGAAGCGGTCACCCACACCATGGGCGACAGGGACAGAAAGTGGATCAGCGATCAGGTCATGGAGATCGAAGTTCCCGACATGTTGAAAACGCTTGAAAAAGGGCTGAAAGAGCTGTTTGACTCAGGCAATACTGAGACGCCGTCCGGGGCTTCCGTACAGCCTGGTTAACCCGCTCCAGGCCCCGTTTTGGCTGCTATATCAGGCAAAATCTGGTATTGTTACAGCAACGTTACAATGATAGTACGCCAATAAAACAATAAAATGCTGGATATTGGGGATCCGCCGTATGTACGAAAATTTTTACGGATTCAGAGAACGCCCGTTCACTTTATTGCCTGACCCGGACTTTCTGTTCCTGGATGAAAAACACCGGGCAGCGCTCGAAATGCTGGAAATGGCGGTTTCAGACTGCTCCGGTTTTTGTGTCATAAGCGGTGAAATCGGCGCCGGCAAAACGACACTCGTACGTGAGCTGTTGAATCGCCTCGACGAGACCCTATGTGTCGGCCTGGTATCCAATACACACCCCTCGTTTGGTGGACTACTGCAATGGATTATGGCGGCCTACGGTTTGTCGTGCGGTGACAGCGATGAGCACGATCTGCACAAACGTTTTATCGAATTTGTCGTTCAGCAGTATGCACAGAAAAAACACACACTACTGATTGTCGATGAAGCCCAGAACCTGTCTGTTCAGGCGCTGGAAGAGTTGCGCGCGCTAGCGGATGTTAATACCGAAAGAGACCATATTCTGCAAGTAATCCTGGTTGGACAGCAACAGTTACGGGATACACTTGAGCAGCCGGAACTGGAGCAGTTCTCACGTGGCATCACTCTCAATTATCACCTGCAGGCCCTGGATCAGGGCGAGACGTGCCTCTACATTCAACATCGGGTAAGTCACGCGGGTGGCCAAACCGGGTTGTTCAGCGCAGATGCTTGCCAGGCCGTGTACAGGCTCAGCGGCGGTATACCCCGTGTTATCAATCGCCTGTGCGATCTGAGCCTTGTTTACGGGTGTACCGTGCAAAGCCGGATAATTACCGCTGAGCTGGTAGACATGGTGGGTGAAGATCAGCGCATGGGTACCCTGCTGGATATTCCACAGATCGATCCGGAAGCTGCATCGGCTGCATCCATCGCCAATGGCGTTCCTGCACGGCTTATCGACAGCCTCAAGTCTGAAACAGAAGCCGGCACACTTTCTTCTGACACCATTGTCGGGTCTATCAGCCCGGTGTTAATGCCGGAACTGGAAGCAGCAGGTACCCATAAAGACGAATCGGCGGAAAAGGCTGCACCTTCGGAATTACATCAACTGGTAGTCAATGCCGAGCAAAAAAAGCGTGCCAGGGGAGAACGTGGTGCCCTGTGGTTGTTGTTGGGTGTTGTTGTTATGGCTGGTGGTACCGGTTGGCTGATGCGCGATTTTCAAAGTGCCGATCCTGTTGCTTTGTCCGCACCTGCTCCTGCAGCCGTTGCAAAAGAGGAGAACGTAGTCCCGGAAAAGCAAGAGGCCGGGAAGGATGCAGAAGCAGCTGCGCAACAGCGCGCAGCCAGGCAAGAGCTTGAGCGCAAGGCGCGACTGGAACGAGAAGAAATAGCTACAGCGAAAGCGGCGGCAGCAGAAAAAGCAGCGCAACAGCGTGCTGCTGCATTGAGTCGTCAAGCTGAAGCAACCGCCCGGCTGAAAAAAGAATCTGATCGCATGGAACGTGAGCAACGCGCTGCGGAACGGCGTTTGGCGAAGCAGCGTGCAGCCAGGAAAGAACTTGAGCGCAGGGCGCGCCTGGAACGAGAAAAAATGGCTGCGGCAAAGCAGGCTGCTGAAAAACTCGCCAGGGAGCGCCCCCTGGCCACGACGGTTTCGTCTGGAAAAGCTGCGCAAGAACCCGTGCCGCGCAAACCGGTACAAACGGGTAGGGCACCGGTGAGTCTCCTGGAGTCGGAAGTGCCTTCCTACGATGAAGACGATGGCGACGCTATTATTCTCGATGTTAAAGCACGTTTTGCCAGTGAAAATGCCAGGGAAGTCGTGACCTCCCCGGTCAGGTCTGCCGCTACCCCCGCAGAGGGCGATGGCGAAGCTATTGTTCAAACTGAAAATGAGGGAGAGGCGGAATTTGCCGCCAATCCCTGCAACGGACCGACAGCCCGGTTTTTGTCCACTTGCCGTTAGCGCGAAAAATGCGCAGTTTCAGTTGTGCTGCAGGATTATGGAATCTGCAGAATAATCTTCACGCTGTCATCGACAGATGCGGTGTCAACGTAGCCGATCAAATTTTCTGACCCGGCGACCTGTTGCATGACCGCAGAATCGTCTTTGTACTGACGCGGTGGGTGTCCCTTGCCGGAGAACATGCGGCGTGACCAGTATTTGGAAAGCTCGGTCGCGGATTTTCCGAGTGCCTTTCTGGCGAACTCAAGTTGCTGCGGGGAACCGGTTTTCTGGTCAACGGGCAACAACCTGACACCATTCGGGAAACGATTGGCCCTGTTCAGATACAAACGTTGCAGTTGTTCAATATTGATCGAGTCGATGTTTGTCGAAGGGGCGACAATGACCGCCAGCTCGGCATGTGTGCCGGCACTGAGCAGGCCGGCCAGGACAATAAAACTTATGATGATTTTTTTCATTGTTCCCGGCCCCTAGAAAATCACATCCACAGCAACGCTGTAGATATTAATGTCACCGGTCGGTTCCATGAACAGACCGCGGGTTCCGGATTTTGGCTTAACGCGTTCAGCTTCCATTTTCAATGCAGCACCGGCACCCAGTTCGTAGCGCAGGCCAAGGGTCAGTGAATCCTGCTCCAGCCCTGTACCAGGGTCGTTATTGCTGTTGTCGTCGAGCAACTGTGCGTAGGTGATGTGCGGCAGAAAACGGTTGATGCGATAACCAAGTGTGCCATACCAGCCTTTCTGGTTGGGGAAGAACGCGTTAGCCATTCCATCAATATCGCGCTGGAAGTACTCACCGTAACCAATGATATTGTTCCAGTCCAGGTTGGCACCCACGCTCCAGAAGCTGACGTCTTCATTGTTTACACCGAAAGCACTGGCGCTGACTTTGGTCTGCAGGTAACCGGCACGCACAGTGGCAAAGCTGTTTGACAGGGCGACGTTGATGCCTGCCATGTCCTTGGCGTCAAAATTCTCATACTTGACGGTGCCGGGGTTCAGGCCAAGTGCCGGCAGGACTTCCTGGGGCACCAGCGCATCCTGGTCATTGGCGACGCCGAAGTAAGGCTGGACCAACAGGTCAGTAGCCCCGAGCTGTACACGAAACAGGACGTCAGCACCGGAGATGGCTGTTATCGGGTTGCTGCTGTAAACCTCGGCCGGCGGGCGGATCCAGGGATAGGCATAACCGACTTCTATGTAATCGGATACCAGAAAGGTCGGGAATTTGATTTTACCGCCACGAATATCCATGTTTTCGGTCATGGCGTAGCTGATATAGCCCCAGTCAAAGGTGGCGTCAAAATTGTCGTCTTCGCGGTTGGTGCCGAGTAACTGTGCGGTCACCGACATCCTGTCATTGATATCCGCCGATACCTGGATACCGGCCCGGGTATTCTGATCGAAATTGACACTGTCCGTGATATTGCCATTTTGCGAGTCGGTGGATGAACTGCTTCTGGCAGCACCAACGGTCAGAAAGCCGTTGATTTCAATGTTTTCCACGGCAAATGCAAGGCCCCCACGCGCCAGCAGCAGCGTCGCTGCAACGGCCAGGTAAAACCGTTTATTCATGGTTGATCCCCTTATCGGTTCTGCTACACGGTTGTTTTTCAGCCTTATGTAACGGCAGGTACCGCTTATTTGTTATGCAGCAAGGGTACAATATACCCAAAGCCGGCCTTCTGTGAGGCCTGACATAAAAAAACGGACATAACGTCCTATTTTTTATACGAAAAAAGCCGGGTTTACTTGCCAGCCCAGTTCGAGAAATTATCCGTATTATGCGCCTTGCCGTCTTCGTAGCCGGCTTCATAAGCTTCGGAGAGACGCTGTTTCTCGCGTGGCGGGTTCAACACGTAGCCGCTCTGCCAGCCTTCCAGGTAATCAGCGCTGACGGACTCTTTTTCCATTTTAGTGGTGAAATCGTAGTAGCTTTGATCCATTGGTGGGATCTCCTTATGAAAAGGTTTCAAAATCGATTTAGTGGACCACCCGCACGAGCCAGGTGCCCATCCAATGGCGCAGGAGTATACCTTTATATCAGCAAATCACTATATATCCCCAGTGAGATAATACCGCATAATAAATATGGATAATACGGTTAAGGGTATACGCGATCTTTTGCAGGCGCGCTATGATTAAATCCTGACTGATTTTGTAAGGAAAGGGCGACTCTATATAATGTCGCTCTTTTTCAGGAGGGTGCGTATGTCTGATCCAAGTAGCGACGAAGTAGATTTTGCCAGCGGCATGGCGGCATTTGAGGCCAAGCACTTTTCACGAGCGGCGCAGCTGTTGTCCCCGTTCGCCAACCAGGGTAACCCCGAGGCCCAGCACCGCCTGGCGATCATGTATCAGAACGGCCTGGGTATGGCACAGCACGACGGTCTGGCACTGCGCTGGATGAAAGCAGCCGCCGGAGGTGGTTATGCCATTGCGCAGCACGGGCTGGGCTTCATGTACCTGGAAGGTGAGTGCGTGGACAAGAACCCGGCGCTGGCCATCGAGTGGTTCGAGAAAGCCGCGCAGCAGGGTCTGGTGGGATCCCAGACGACGCTGGCGATGATGTACGAGGAAGGCAGGGGCGTCGAACAGGACATCGAAAAGGCCAACGAATTATATCGGGCGGCAGGCTTCGAGCGTTAATGGAACTCACTGCGGAAGACGCGTTGCGGCTGAATGTGATGTTGGCGAATGTACTGTATGCGGTGCGTATCGACGAGTCTTCCATGACGGTTTATGCCTTGTCTGACCAGGGCGAAGCCAGTGTAAAGCTGAACCCGGCGGGTCGCGATGACCCGTATCTGAAAGCAGTACGCGAGCTGTTGTCGAGCCAGGTACTGGGTTCGCCCGGAGGCTACCCGGTATTTCTGCGTCGTTGGACGCGCATGGGCCAGGCGCGTGACAACAGTCTGGAGCAACTGCTGCTGCTGGGTGAGCCGGAGGCCATTGTAGCGGTGGTACACGCGGCCGGTTTGACCGACGAGATTGCGCGCAAGGCCTGGTGGGCCATGCCGGTAGCGGATAATGCGCGACGCATGCTGGAAAACGCGTGTGTGGTGACCGGTATGATGGGCGCTGAGCTGGCCGAGTTCCTGGTCGAGTATCTGCCTTTTGAGACCGAACACCGCGCCATGCTGGAAACTGTGCGTCTGGTGTTGCAACCGGGTTTGATTGCGGATGAATTACGCGACAAGCTCTGGCGTTCGGCAAAACGTAAAAACTCCTACTATGTCGGTTTCATGGATGCCGTCCCCGACGCATTGCCGGAGCCGGGTAAACCGAGACCGGACTGGCAGGCGCTTGAAGTACGGTTGCAACCGCTGGTGAACGATGGCAATCCGGTAGCAGCGCAGCTGTGTCGTTGTCTGAGCGATCGTGGACAGGTTTTTTTGCAAACGGCGGAAGCCGTAACGAGGAAACCCAATAATCAGGATGTCGTGGTGGAGTTGTTAAAGTCAGTGCAGAATTATTTCGCGCCGGTCTGTCCCAACAGTGATTCAGGTGCAGATATCGAGACTATTATCAGCGATGCCGATGCGTTGCTGGATGTCCCGGCAGTTTGTCCCACTACAGAGGCAGTGCAGAATGTGCTGGCTGCAGTGCCCGAATGCAGGAATGATGTCAGGGCTCTGCTGGCGCTGGCGTGGGTCGGCGAGCCGCTGGTGAACCCGATATTTGCACGCACCGACGCCATTGGTTCAGTGATGCGCAAGAAAATAGAACCGGTAATGACACCGCTGCTTCAGCAGATTGAACAGTTACGGGGCCTGGGTGGATAGCGATTAAAAACATGTCTGATGGAAATAGCGCTAAGTTAAGCCGAAATAGCCTCCGTCATCCCGGCGCAGGCCGGGATCCAGGCTGTTTAATCAGGCTTCATGGATTCCGGCCTGCGCCGGAATGACGGGAATACGTGCATTTAAGGCTTAACTTGTGCCATTCATGTCTGATAGCATTTTTACGGAGTAGAACGGGTATTTTATGGTTGAAATTATCATGTATAGCACACGGTTTTGTCCTTACTGTATCAGCGCAGACCGCCTGTTAAATCGCAAGGGTGTTCCGATCAACAAGATAGCGGTCGATCACGACCCGGATATGTGGGCTACGATGGAGAAACTTTCCGGGCGCAGCACGGTCCCACAAATCTTTATCGGTAACTACCACGTCGGTGGTTACGATGATCTGGCCGCGCTGGAAAGGAACGGCAAGCTCGACCCGTTGCTGGGACCGATTCCTGGGGCCAGTCTGGCCTGAGGTAGTAAACGTGGATTATTTTCCTGTCTTTCTGCAACTGGAGAAGCGCGATTGCCTGGTGGTCGGTGGTGGCAAGGTCGCTGCGCGCAAAACTACTCTGCTGGTACGTGCCGGTGCCAGGGTACAAGTGATTGCGCCCGACCTCTGTGATGAACTGGCTGCGCTGCTTGAGCAGAAGAAAATCACCCATAGCGCACGGAAATTCGAAGACAGTGATATTACAAACAAGGTACTGGTGATAGCAGGCACCAACCGGCAGGACGTGAATTGCCGTGTATCCGAACTTGCCCATGCCGCGAATCTGCCGGTCAACGTCGTTGACCAGCCGGAACTGTGCAGTTTTATCATGCCCTCCATTATCGATCGCTCGCCAGTGCAGATTGCAGTGTCCAGCGGTGGAACATCTCCGGTGCTGGCACGCCTGCTGCGGGCGCGCCTGGAAAGCTACGTGCCGTCTGCGTATGGCCGCCTGGCGACATTGGTGGAAAGCTTCCGCGCCAGGGTCAAGCAGCGCTTCAGCAACACAGATCAGCGGCGTCAGTTCTGGGAAAATATTCTGCAAGGCGAAGTGGCGGAACTGCTGTTTACGGGGCGCGATGAAACAGCCCGCGAGCTGCTTGAGAAGTCACTGGACGCAGCGGACGATGAGCCGCATTTCGTCGGCGAAGTCTACCTGATAGGCGCCGGCCCCGGAGACCCGGATCTGCTGACCTTCCGTGCGCTGCGCCTGATGCAAATGGCCGACGTGGTTGTCTATGACCGGCTGGTCGCTCCGCCGATACTGGATCTGGCCAGGCGCGATGCTGACCGGATTTACGTAGGCAAGGAACGCGATAATCATGCGCTTTCCCAGGAGAACATCAATCAGCTGCTGGTGCGTCTGGCCAAAGAAGGCAAATGTGTGGCGCGGCTGAAGGGCGGTGACCCGTTTATTTTCGGGCGCGGTGGCGAGGAAATTGCCACCCTCATGGAAAACGGGGTGACGTTTCAGGTGGTTCCGGGTATTACCGCCGCATCGGGTTGTGCGACCTATTCAGGTATACCGTTGACCCATCGCGACTATGCCCAGTCAGTCGTATTTGTCACCGGCCACCTGCAGGACGGCTCCGTTGACCTTAACTGGAAGGCGTTGGCGCACACTAATCAGACCATCGTATTCTATATGGGTTTGCACGGTGTAGGCATCCTGTCTGAACAGCTTATAAAATACGGGTTGCCGGAAACGACACCGGTGGCCCTGGTGCAACAGGGCACCACACAGAACCAGCGTGTCGTGGTATCCGATCTGAAAAATCTTGAAACGACAGTGAAAGCGGAGCAGGTCAGGCCGCCTACCATCATCATCGTCGGCAAGGTCGTCGAACTGCACAAAACCCTGCAATGGTTTAACCCCTTGCCTGGCGCAAATCCCAGGCCCTTTGGCGGTACTCCGCATAGTTAGTATCCATCCGTAACTGAAAATATTTCTCTCGCCAAGACGCCAAAAAGAAATTTTTATATGCTTTCATTAACGATAAGGAACAACTTTGCGATCTTTGCGTCTTGGCGAGAGTTATTCTATCTGGATGGATACTAGTTAATGGATGCGGAATTCTGGCTCCAGCGCTGGCAGGACAAGCAGACCGGTTTTCATCTGCAGGAAGTCAGAGACCTGTTTTCGTCTCGCTGGTCGATTCGGCGTGTGTACGATGAAGACATCCTCGCCAGGGAACCCCGGTTTCGCGAACGCGGCCTGTCGCGCATGAACGAAAAAGTTTACCTGCTTAATAAACAATAGGTACTGGCAGTTTGCCCCGGAGCTGCTGGAATGAGCTATTATAAGCGTTTGAATCTCAATAAAATCTGATTCATGCCGTTACAGGCAATGGATTCCGGCTTTGCCCGGGACAGTCTGTAATAGTTAGTTATATCAATAGCTTGAAAGGATATACAGGTATGAACAGGATGTTATCGGGCAGTTCCGCTCCGTGGTGCAGGATCACACCAGGCAGATGTCTGGCCGGTCTCATATTAATAATGGCGGGAAGCCTTGTATCAGTCGCCTACGCCGCCAAGGCGGGTGTCGATGTCGTACTGGTTATGGACAGCTCCGGCAGTATGGCGAAAAACGACCCGCAAAAGTTGCGCGTGCCGGCCGCCAAAATGTTCATGTCGCTGCTCAGCGAGCAGGATCGTATCGGCCTGATCAGCTTTAGTGATAACGGCTATCCGGTATTGCACCTCACCGCCCCGGGTCCCAAAACCAATGCCCGTATTCTCGCTTCCGCCGACAAGGTGTCGTCGAGGGGCGTCTATACCAATCTGTATGCTGCGCTCGAAAAAGGTCTGGCGATGCTGGAGAAAGAAGGCCAGAGCGGGAAAGAAAAAATGCTGGTGCTGATGTCTGACGGCAAAATGGATGTGGGCGATACTGACGAAGACTGGGCGCTGAAGCAGAAACTGGAAGGTGAACTAATACAGTCCGCCAGGGACAAGGGCGTCAAGGTTTATACCATTGCTTTTACCCAGGCATCCGATGTTGAATTACTGAAAGAGGTTGCCGAAAAAACCGGCGCACTGTTCAAGCTGGCAAAAACCGATAAGGACCTGCACGAAGTCTTCAGCGCGATTTTTGAAAGCGCCAAGGACCCGGACATGCTGCCCATCGAAGGTGGCGAGTTCGTGGTCGATGCCTCTATCGAGGAAGTCACAATTGTTGCCTCCAAGGAACGCGAAGATGTGCGCATCTTCCTGAAATCCCCGCAAGGCGTTGAGCTGGGTTCCGATAACGCCGGCGACAACGTCAAGTGGTTCGTATCGCACCACTTCGACATGATCACCCTGCGCAAACCTGAACCGGGCACCTGGAAGCTGTTATATACCGGCGGCAAGAACCGGGCATACATAGTCACCAACATGAGTCTTAACCATAATCCCCAGGATCCCAAACTGGCGGCGGGGGAAGACATGGTGCTGGAGGCCTGGCTGGAACAGGACGGCAAGCTGCTCAACAAGGAAGCCGTGCTGACGTACACAAAATTCACTATGGAAATCGAGGACCCGAACGGTGACAGCGTACGCTTCGATTTGTTTGACCGGGGTGAATTCGGCGATAAAACGCCGGCCGACGGTACCTATTCCAATACGCTGAGTTATGAAAATCCCGGATCTTACACACTCAGTCTTATCGCCAAGGGCGAGACCTTTCAACGCCAGAAGACCGTGCACTTCGAAGTGGCTGCCCCGCCGCCCGGTTATGAGCCGCCGGCAGCGGAGCCGGTCGCTGTAGAGGAACCTGTTACAGAAGCCGAACCCGAAGCAGAGCCGGTACCGGAGCTTGCGCCCGAGCCTGTAGTTAAACCAGAGCCGGAAGTCAGCGAACCGGAGCCAGCCGCTGAGCCAGTGAAGAAAAAAGGCATTAACATGGGCCTGGCTATCGGCGTATTTGTGGGTATTAACCTGTTGCTGGGTGGTATCGGTTTTGCTGTCTGGTGGTTCCTCAAAAAGCGTAAAAAGTCCGGTGGCGATGAAGAGGAAGAAAAAGAAAAAGAAAATGAAGACGATGAGGACGAGAAAAAGGCTGGAAAATAACAGGCGCGCAAAACCCGCCAATTTAGTTGAGTAAAAATGGAAGACCTTCAGATCAATCTCTTTGTTTTGCTCGGCGTACTGGAATTCGCTATGGCTGTTCTGGTCGTCGCGCTGTTTTTTATTGTCCGCAGCAAGCGCCTGGCAAGCCGAGTGCGCGTGTTGCAGCAAGAGCTGGCAGAGGTCGGACAAGAAGATCCGGCAGCTATCGGGTTTGAGCAATACCTGCGCGATGAAATACTGCGCAACCAGAGCCTCATTGACAGTGCAACGGCCTCTACGGATGACGCAGAGAAAAAGGCAGGTGAACTGCTGCAATTGCGTAAACAATTTCTGGAACTGGAAGTGGAAGTCCGTTCGCTGGAGAAAAATCCGGTCGCATTCCAGGACAAACTGGCAGCCGGGATGAGCGAACTGATCGAGCGCTTGCGCCCTGAACCGGAAATCGTGACCGAAACTGTCTCCGAAGCAGCCGATGAGGATCCAGCAGTTGACGCCGCAGCGGAAGCGGATATAGAGGAAGAGGTCGAACGCGTAACGGTAGATACGCACGATGCCGAAATGAGTCGCCTGAGAGACGTGATCAACAACCAGCAGGATGCGATGGTCGCGTTACGCCAGGAACTGGAATCCCGGGAGAGCGAATTTGAAGGCATGGGTTCCATACTGCAGAAGCTGGATGAATTCGAGCGGCAGAGCGCAGATCTGGAGAACTGCCTGGGTGTGCTTGAACAGGAAAATGAGCGTCTGAAAACGGCCAGAGCTGCAGGAGAGCAAGGTAGCAACGAGGTCGACGTCAAGGAGCCGGTGCAGTTGGGCGGTTTGAAATCAATGATGAGCCAACAGCAGGATACCATCAGTAATCTGCAAAACCTGATCCAGGAACTGGCGCCGGAGGCCGGCAAGGCGAAGCAACTGGAAGAAGCTATTAACAGCATCACCCGCACCAATAAGGAACTGAATGGCTGTGTTACGGTGCTGGAAGACGAGAATACCAAGCTTCACTCCGAGCTGGAGCAGATCCAGACACAGCTGGAACAACAGGCCGCGCAGCTGGATGCGGCACAGGAAGACGCATCAGTGGGACCCGTGGACGTCGCGCTGGACGATACAGCGGAAGCGGACTCCACAGCGAACGAGTCCGATGAAGAAAAACAGGAACTGGAGATCAAGGTGCAGGAACTGGAAGCACTGGTCGAGTTCAAGGATGCGGCGATAGAAGAACTGGAGAAGCAGTACAACACCCTGGAATCAAAATACGTAGCGATGACCGGCGAGAAAAGCACCGGCTAGCATCCAATAACAACGTTCATCGAATTCTGTAGGAGCGCCGCCCTTCGGCGCGATTGGTTGCATTACCAACAATCGCGCCGAAGGGCGGCGCTCCTACATGAACAGGTGAAGTTTGCGATAGCGGTAACCCCTGCAAGGCAATTTCTTCTATACTGCGCGCACTCGAAAATTCCGCAGCAGTACACATGGCACACAAGAAGCGCAAATCGAAACGCCGCAGTTCCGGCAAGCGGCGCAAGTCAGGCCGCAACCACTTTCCGTGGGTTAAAATTCTTATCACCCTGCTGGTTGTGGTCGCCGGCTATGTGGCATTTCTGGATTTTCAGGTTTACCGGCAGTTTGAGGGGAATCGCTGGTCTTTGCCGGCACGCGTCTACGCGCGCCCGCTTGAACTTTACGCAGGCTTGCGCCTGACGCCGGAACAATTCGCCGCGGAACTCAAGGCGTTGGGCTACCGCTCGGTCAGCGCGGCGCGCAAGGCGGGTGAGGTATCCCGCAATGCAAGGCGTTTCCAGCTGATCAGTAGACCTTTTATGTTCTGGGACGGGCAGGAATCCTCGCGCGCTTTGCGCGCTACGTTTTCCGGAGCGCACCTGATCAAGCTCCAGGACGACCGCAATGGCAAGCCGTTGGCGCTGGCACGTCTCGATCCGCTGGAGATCGGCAGTATCCATACCTCGCGCCAGGAAGACCGGATTTTGCTGCAACTTGATGATGTACCGGATATCCTGATTCAGGCCTTGATCGCAGTGGAAGACAGGAAATTCTATACGCATCATGGTGTTTCGCCGCGAGCCATTGCGCGTGCTTTCTGGGTAAACCTGCAGTCCGGTCGTGTGGTGCAGGGCGGCAGTACTCTGACCCAGCAGCTGGTCAAGAATTTCTTCCTCAGTAACCAGCGCAGTCTGCGCCGCAAGATCAACGAAGCCATCATGGCGTTGTTACTGGAACGACGCTACACAAAGGACGACATCCTCGAGGCCTATCTCAACGAAGTGTACCTGGCCCAGGATGGACAGCGTGCCATCCACGGTTTTGGTCTGGGCAGCCGCTTTTACTTCCAGCGTCCGCCTGACGAACTCGATATAGCGCAGATGGCGCTATTGGTCGGCATGGTAAAGGGTCCGTCCTGGTACGATCCGCGTCGCCACCCGGAACGCGCTGTTGAACGGCGTAACCTGGTGCTGAAGGTGATGTTCGAGCAGGGTATTATCACGCGTGCGCAATACCAGAAAGCGCGCACCGAGAAACTCGGTCTGGTGAAACCCGCGGCCGGCACCAGTAAAACCTTTCCGGCTTTCCTTGACCTGGTACGCCGCCAGTTGCGACGCGATTACAACGAGTCTGACCTGGTCACGGATGGTTTGCGTATTTTTACGACGCTGGACCCGCAGATACAATGGTCCTTGCAAAAAAGTCTCGATCAACGCATTCGTCCGTTGCGGGAGAAACAGCCTGAATTGCAGGGTGCCGGTCTGGTCTCGAGTTCAGCGAGTGGCGAAGTGCTGGCGCTGGCAGGCGGACGACAGGCCGGCTATGCCGGATTCAACCGCGCACTGGATGCCAAACGGCATGTGGGTTCACTCATCAAGCCGGCCGTTTACCTGACGGCGCTGGAGCAATCGGATCGCTATAACCTGGCGTCACTGATCGACGACAAGTTGCTCGAATACGAGCAATCCGGCGAACTGTGGCGACCGCAAAATTACGACCGGATATTCCATGGTCAGGTCATGTTGTATCAGGCGCTGGCCCATTCCTATAACGTAGCGACGGCGCGTCTCGGGCTGGATCTGGGCGTCGATGCAGTGCTGCGTACGCTGCGCCGTTTATCCATCGACAAACCCCTGAACCGCTATCCGTCGCTGTTTCTCGGCGCCACTGACCTGAGTACGCTGGACGTAACAACCCTGTACCTGAACTTTGCCAGTGGTGGCTATCATGTCCCGTTACGCAGTATCCGCGCAGTGCTGGATGCTGATGGCGTACCGCTGCAACGCTATGCGCTCAACATCGAGCGCGTCATTGATCCCGCACCTGCCTACCTTATCAACCGGGCTTTACAGCTGGTGGTAACGGAAGGTACCGCGCGTTCGCTTAACCGGCGCTTTGCACCGGAACTCGGGCTGGCCGGTAAAACCGGAACCACCAACGATCTGCGTGACAGCTGGTATGCCGGCTACGACGGTGAAAAACTGGCCGTGATCTGGATGGGTCGCGATGATAACCAGCCGATGGGACTGACCGGCGCCAGTGGCGCCTTGCAGGTCTGGTCCAGCCTGTTCGCCGCGATCGGCGCCGTACCGCTGCAGCCGGGGATCCCTGAAGGTGTGGTGTGGCGCCAGGTAGACACAGAGAGCGGTGGGCTGGCCGACAACGGCTGCGAGAATACCGTACAATTGCCCTTTATCGAGTCAGGAATACTGCCCGCGGCGGCACCCTGTGCAAGGGGGTCGGCCGGCTGGCTACCCAAATGGTTGCAATGAAATACCTGATCTGTTTACTGCTTGTGCTGCTGAGCGCCTGTAGCACTACGCCCCAGCGTTCATCTCCCCCGGTAACCGACGGTACGCGGCCAGACGGGCAAGCATCGGTACCGGAGCGTTTGCCGGGCAGGGTTGAGGTGCCTCCGGCGGTCCCGGCCGGCGGTGCCATTGTGGCCCTGCTTGATCAGGCTGACGGCTACCGGCAAACGGGCGATATCAGTAACGAGGCAGCGACCATCGAGCGGGCGTTGCGCATCGAGCCCGGTAATGCCCGTTTATGGCACCGGCTGGCGGCGGCGCGCCTGGATCAGGACCAACCGCAGCAGGCCGAGCAACTGGCGCTGAAATCCAATGTGCTGGCAGCCGGCGATACCCGCTTGCAGGCCGACAACTGGCGGCTGGTCGCCAAAGCCCGCTGGTCGATGGACGACAATGCCGGTGCCCGTGCCGCAGAGAAAAGAGCCGGGGAACTCGCAGGCAGAATTTAATCCCTCGTGGGTTCAATTCCCCGCCATTTCTGGCGAAGCCCGCTCCTACGGCCTGGTGTACAATGTCCCCGAGGATAACTGGCAGATATTGCCTATAAATAAAAAACAGTGCCGTGGGCGTATATTCAGTTGAAAAATTGATCTCCGAAGCGCGCCGCCTGGCCACGGAGTTCCGTCGCACGACGGGCAAAGCCCTGCCCGGTGTCAGCGGTGAAATAGCCGAACACGACGCTGCAAAACTGCTCGGTCTGGAACTCTGCGAGGAACGTCCGGGTGGTTACGATGCCGTCGGTCGGGGACGCCGCGAAGGAAAACGCGTGCAGATCAAGGGGCGGGTGATTTTTGACGAAGAAAAGTCCGGGCAACGCGTAGGACAGATGAAGCTGGAGCAGGACTGGGACAGTGTAGTGTTGGTGATCATGGATGAAAACTATGAACCTTACGAGATTTTTGAAGCTGACCGCGAGGACATCGAGGATGCGATGGACGATACCGGTAACAGTACGCGCAAAAAACGCGGTGCCATGACCGTTGCGCGTTTTAAAATCATTTCGCAGCTGGTATGGACGCGTGAGGAAGGCGAGATCGACGGCGAGCTCTGGGATAACCAGTCCGGACATTGAAAACAACACCCTCTGTTTGTCCGGTTAACGATTGCATGCAAGCCTCCGAATGTCTGAGCAGCGATGGCGCACTGGCCAGTGAAGTGCCGGGGTTTGCCGCGCGGCCACAGCAACAGCAGATGGCCGATGCGGTAGCACGCACGCTGGAACAGAGTAAAACGTTGATCGTCGAGGCCGGTACGGGAACCGGTAAAACTTTCGCCTACCTGGTACCGGCCTTACTGTCCGGTCAGAAAGTCATCATATCCACCGGTACCCGCCACCTTCAGGACCAGCTGTTCCACCGTGACCTGCCGACCGTGCGATCCGCGCTGGCGGTATCCGTCAATGCGGCGTTACTGAAAGGGCGTGCCAACTACCTGTGCCACCACCGCCTGGACATCGCACGCAGTGAAGGTCGCTTGCAAGACAAGCAGCAGGTCGGACAACTGGAAGCCATCTACGACTGGTCGGGCCGCACCCGTAGCGGCGATGTCGCCGAGCTGACCGGTATTCCGGAAGATGCGCCCATCTGGCCGCGTGTCACCTCGACGGCAGAAAACTGTCTGGGACAACAGTGCGAGTGGATCGCGAAATGCCATGTCGTCCAGGCGCGCCGCGCCGCGCAGGAGGCCGACCTGGTAGTTATCAATCACCACCTGCTGTGTGCAGACCTCGCGCTGAAAGAGGAAGGGTTCGGGGAACTGTTACCCGGTGCCGATGTGTTTATTATCGACGAAGCCCACCAGTTACCGGATACCGCCGCGCGTTTTTTCGGTTTGACGCTGTCCAGCCGGCAATTGCAGGAGCTGGCGCAGGACAGCATCACCGAATACCTGCGCGAGACCACCAACCAGGAAGGCTTGCCGGTTATTGCGCGGCAGCTGGAGCATGCGTTACAGGACGTGCGGCTGGCGATGGGAGAAGGTGAGCAACGTTCGCCCTGGTCGCGGCTGGCCGGTAACGCCGACTTGCACAAACACCTGGCGACACTGGGCGAGTCACTTGCTGAACTCAGCACAGCGCTGGAACAGCAGGCGGAACGCAGCCGCGGGCTGGACAATTGTTACCAGCGCGCGCTCAAATTGCAGGACCTGCTGGTACAGGCGACCGAGCAGCCACCCGACAACCACGTCCACTGGTTCGAGACCTGGCGTCAGTCATTCCGCATCAACCTGACACCGCTGGACGTGGCCGATATTTTCAGCACGCAGCGCCAGGAGTTGCCGAGTTGCTGGGTATTCACCTCGGCTACCCTGTCGGTGAACGGCGCATTCGATCACTTCGCCCGCCAGCTGGGACTTGAGGATGCCGGTACGCTGAGCCTCGACAGCCCGTTCGATTTTCAGAACAATGCTCTGTTCTATGTGCCCGAGGGACTGCCCGAACCGAACGACCCATCCTTCACAGAGCACATGCTGGATATCAGCGAACAGATCATTCGTGCAGCACGCGGCCGGACCTTTGTGTTGTTCACCAGCTACCGCGCCCTGCATATCGCCCGGCGCCGCTTGCAGGCGAGTTGTGATTTCCCCTTGCTGGTACAGGGCAGCGCGCCGCGCAACGAACTGCTGGAACGTTTCCGTGAACTGGGAAATGCCGTCCTGCTCGGCACCAGCAGTTTCTGGGAAGGGGTGGACGTACGCGGTGGTGCGTTGTCCTGTGTCATCATCGACAAGCTGCCATTTGCGTCGCCAGGAGATCCGGTATGGCAGGCACGCATCGATGCACTGAAAGAGCGGGGCGGCAACCCGTTTATCGACGAGCAGTTACCGCACGCCGTCATCAACCTGAAGCAGGGTGTCGGTCGGCTGATCCGCGATATCGATGACCGCGGCGTACTGGTCATATGCGATCCGCGCCTGGTCGGCAAAAGCTACGGGCGTGTGTTTCTCAACAGCTTGCCGGACATGAAGCGTACCCGTGATCTGGATGATGTGGCAGCCTTCTTCAATGCCAGTGACGTCGCAGATCTGTAACAGCCTATGACGCGCATACTTGCCATAGAAGCTGCAACAGAAGCCTGTTCTGCGGCACTGCTGATCGATGATACAGTCCAGGAGCGTTTCGAAGTCGCACCGCGCCGGCACATGGCGCTGATGCTGCCGTTTGTAGAATCCCTGCTGGCGGACGCCGATACCAGCCTGGCACAACTGGATGCCGTTGCGTTCAGTTGTGGCCCCGGCTCATTTACCGGCGTACGCATAGGCGCCAGTATGACGCAGGGCATTGCATTTGGCGCAGACCTGCCGGTGATACCCGTATCAACCCTGGCCACACTGGCGCAAGGTGCAGTTCGTGAGCACGGTGCGACCGCCGTACTGGCAGCGCTCGACGCACGCATGCAGGAAGTCTACTGGGGAGCTTTCAGATGTGACGCCAATGGACTGGTTGAAGCTGTAAGTAAAGAGCAAGTCTGTGCGCCGGATACTGTCGAATGTCCGCAACAGGACGACTGGACCGGCGTCGGCAGTGGCTGGGACGCCTATACCGAGATACTCACGGCGCGCTGCCCGGTAGCGGCCGCCAGCGTTTACACAAACCAACACCCGCACGCTGCCGATGTCGCCCGTCTGGCAGCCCACGCGTTCGCTCAAGGTAACGCGTTGGCACCGGAGCAGGCGATCCCGGTCTATCTGCGCAACAACGTAGCGCACAAACCAAAGCCAAAGGTTAAAACATAAGGAAACTCTGATCAATTCGTCATACCGGTGCAGGCCGGTATCCAACTCCTTGAGACCACTGGATTCTGGCATTCGCCAGAATGACGCAAAATGATTTAATCAACGTACTGTTTAATATGTCAGAAACTGTTTTACAAAAGGTCGTAGACATCATCAAGGCCGACCCGCACAGCGGCCTGAGCCTGAACCTGTACGCCCTGGTCAGCACGCTACGCATGGAAAAAAGCGGCTACATGTACATGCTGCGTAAACTACGTGACCTGTCGGCCGAACATCGTGCCATCGCCTATGAGCTGATGGAGTTGATGGCCGGGAACGGTAACCAGGGCGAAGCGTGGGATGCCGCCCTGCAGGCAATGGATAAAGCGATCAAGCGTGGCTAACTGTTCTGTTTTCCGCCATCAATCGGAATGACCTTGCGAAAATTTGCCACGAACTTCCAGGCCCCACCCTGTAAGGTACATAGACTGAGCTGGATCGGCGCAACCCCGACAGTCCTCGCTCAGCCCAACCCGCGTTTTATTCGCCATGCTCCGCCCCCGCTGCTGTCATGCAGGTGGTGAACTTCACGTGGCGCACTTCAGTATCAATATTCTCCCAACCGGTGGTCCTGTACCCGACATTGCCAAATTGGCCTGGCTGGTTCTCCGGGGGGTCTGCAACATCGAGCCGGTCGTTCAGATACAACCAGGGCTGAATGGGGACGTCGTCGGGAATGTCCAGCTTGATGAAAATAGAACCATAGGTGCTATGCACCGAAAAGCGGGTGCCGCTGACAGTGTTGAATTGATGTTTCCGGTCAGACATCTGCCCGTTTACAACCAGGCTGGATGTCGTGTCAGGTGAGCTGATCGTCAGTTCCGGCAAGGCCGGGGCATTGCGCCAGTCCACCGTTGTCAGTGTTTCAACGCCGCTGAAGAACAGCCCCAGGTTGAAAGGTATATCAATAATCGTATCCATGACAAAGCTGTCAGGCATCATCACGTAGTCGATATACACGGCCGGCGTTTTCAGGGACCATAAAATACGAACATGGTTTTCGGTGTGTCGAATAACGCGCAGCGGACCTGTTTTTACCCCGGTCAGCCGGGAAGTGTAGTCATCCTCTGTACGCTTGAATGGAATAAATCCGAACATGTTGCCCTGGTGGCGAATTTTCATGGCATCGAGCAGGTCCGGACTCCAGCCGCCCGTGGCAAGTCGCCAGTGGAAATTTTCGATCAGGAACGGATGTCGGCTGGAAAAACTGATTTTGTATATGCCTGTTTCGGCGCTGTCTGTTGCCGCACTGTAGCGAATCAGTTCCCGGGCCGGCGCATTTGCTGACTGGCCGGACCAGGCGGCATAGATCCAGCCGGTCTGCCCGGTCTGTGGATCGTTGACCTCGATCTCGACCAGTGCGGCCTGTTCGGTGCTGACAGGTGTGGACGGGCGCCTGGCGCCACGATCGCTCAATCTGAAAATGATTTCATCATTCGGGCCCAATACCGGTGTCCGGCTGTCAGCCGCAGATTTACCATTCAGCAGATAATGTCCCTCGCTATCACGTTGGTCGATTTGTGACGTTATCGATAATAACTGTTGATCCCGGTAGTGCAGCAGCGTGATCTGGCGGATGGGTTTACCCAGCAGTGCCGGCAGATCTTCCGCGCTGATAACGGACAGTGAGTCCGGCGATTTACAGCTTGAGACGGGCAATGCAGCAGGCTGCGCAAGTGCAACAGCGCCCATGCCTGGGCCAATACCTCCCAGATAGCAGGCCAGGACCAGTCTGATGTAACTCTTCACGAGCATGGCCATTGAATACCTCCCTATACGTTCGCAATTTCTTTGGTAACTCGCCATTTCTTATCTTTTATACACTCAAAAATATGGGCCTTGATAAGTTCAATTCAGGGGCGGGTGTCCTTCCGGTAGTCCGGTAGGGGACACCCGGTAGGGGACACTGCTCAGTTAATCACTTAAAACGAAAGGATTGATAAGCACTGCTGCGCTAAGTGAATAATTGAGCAGTGTCCCCTGTCTTTCCAAACAATTCGAAGACGCTCTCTGGGCCGCCGCTGACAACCTGCGCGCCAACTCCGGCCTCAAGGCTTCGGAATACAGCACGCCGGTACTCGGGCTGATCTTTCTCAAGTTCGCCGACATCAACTATCGCCGCTTTGAGGAAGCCATTCTCAACGAATACCAGAAGCTCAGTTCTCGTCGGTTAGCATCCCGCATTACAATTGGCCGGCCCTATTTTTGCAATGAGTCGGACAGGCAGGATGCAATCGGACGGCTTGACAGGGAGCAATCTGACGCATCTTGACTTTACATATAGTCGCTATACTACTTTGCAATGAGATGCGGTTTAATGGCTATGATGCGCTGGATTGTTACACCCGTGATCCGGCGGAAGTGAATGACGGCTCGGGGCGCAACTGTGAAACTGCGCAGCGCCTATGACGACAACCTGACCAACTACAAAACCGACATTCCGCAACTGTTCCTTTGCAATGCGCTGTGCGTGTTTTCCAACGGCATCGAAACCCGTGTCGGCAGCCTGAGTGCGGAGTGGGAACATTTTTTCCACTGGCTGCGGCCGGAGGACGAGAAAGAAAAAATACGCCGCGAGGAATTTGGTGGCAAGCTGGGGGTGTTCTGGCATACGCAGGACTCGGGCAAGAGCTTTTCGATCAGTCCAACCCGCGTTTTATTCGCCATGCTCCGCCTCCGCTGCTGTCATGCAGGTGGTGAACTTCACGTGGCGCACTTCAGTATCAATATTCTCCCAACCGGTGGTCCTGTACCCGACATTGCCAAATTGGCCTGGCTGGTTCTCCGGGGGGTCTGCAACATCGAGCCGGTCGTTCAGATACAACCAGGGCTGAATGGGGACGTCGTCGGGAATGTCCAGCTTGATGAAAATAGAACCATAGGTGCTATGCACCGAAAAGCGGGTGCCGCTGACAGTGTTGAATTGATGTTTCCGGTCAGACATCTGCCCGTTTACAACCAGGCTGGATGTCGTGTCAGGTGAGCTGATCGTCAGTTCCGGCAAGGCCGGGGCATTGCGCCAGTCCACCGTTGTCAGTGTTTCAACGCCGCTGAAGAACAGCCCCAGGTTGAAAGGTATATCAATAATCGTATCCATGACAAAGCTGTCAGGCATCATCACGTAGTCGATATACACGGCCGGCGTTTTCAGGGACCATAAAATACGAACATGGTTTTCGGTGTGTCGAATAACGCGCAGCGGACCTGTTTTTACCCCGGTCAGCCGGGAAGTGTAGTCATCCTCTGTACGCTTGAATGGAATAAATCCGAACATGTTGCCCTGGTGGCGAATTTTCATGGCATCGAGCAGGTCCGGACTCCAGCCGCCCGTGGCAAGTCGCCAGTGGAAATTTTCGATCAGGAACGGATGTCGGCTGGAAAAACTGATTTTGTATATGCCTGTTTCGGCGCTGTCTGTTGCCGCACTGTAGCGAATCAGTTCCCGGGCCGGCGCATTTGCTGACTGGCCGGACCAGGCGGCATAGATCCAGCCGGTCTGCCCGGTCTGTGGATCGTTGACCTCGATCTCGACCAGTGCGGCCTGTTCGGTGCTGACAGGTGTGGACGGGCGCCTGGCGCCACGATCGCTCAATCTGAAAATGATTTCATCATTCGGGCCCAATACCGGTGTCCGGCTGTCAGCCGCAGATTTACCATTCAGCAGATAATGTCCCTCGCTATCACGTTGGTCGATTTGTGACGTTATCGATAATAACTGTTGATCCCGGTAGTGCAGCAGCGTGATCTGGCGGATGGGTTTACCCAGCAGTGCCGGCAGATCTTCCGCGCTGATAACGGACAGTGAGTCCGGCGATTTACAGCTTGAGACGGGCAATGCAGCAGGCTGCGCAAGTGCAACAGCGCCCATGCCTGGGCCAATACCTCCCAGATAGCAGGCCAGGACCAGTCTGATGTAACTCTTCACGAGCATGGCCATTGAATACCTCCCTATACGTTCGCAATTTCTTTGGTAACTCGCCATTTCTTATCTTTTATACACTCAAAAATATGGGCCTTGATAAGTTCAATTCAGGGGCGGGTGTCCTTCCGGTAGTCCGGTAGGGGACACCCGGTAGGGGACACTGCTCAGTTAATCACTTAAAACGAAAGGATTGATAAGCACTGCTGCGCTAAGTGATTAACTGAGCAGTGTCCCCTGTCTTTCCCATGCTGATTACCCGAGTTTACCGCTTGCAGTCCACGGCCCGGGAACATATTGTCAGCGTTCTCAGTATTCGGACATCCGATCATCATGAAAACCCCCGAGCTTCTCGCACCCGCAGGAACACTGCGTAACCTGCGTTACGCCATCGCCTATGGTGCGGATGCCGTGTATGCCGGTATGCCGCGCTACAGCCTGCGCGTGCGCAACAACGACTTCAGTACCCTTGAAAACCTGTCGATCGGTATCGAGCAGGTACACGCCAAAGGCAAGGCCTTTTTCATGGCCACCAATCTGTTACCACACAACAGCAAGGTCAAGACCTTCATGGCAGATATGGAGCCCATTATCGAACTGGGGCCGGATGCGCTCATCATGGCGGACCCCGGCCTGATCATGATGGTGCGCGAGCGCTGGCCGGAAGTCGCGGTTCACCTTTCAGTACAGGCTAACACCATGAACTACGCCAGTGTCAGGTTCTGGCAACAGCTGGGTATCAAACGCATCATCCTGTCGCGTGAACTGTCACTGGATCAGGTCGAGGAGATTCGCCAGGAATGTCCGGATATGGAGCTGGAAGTTTTTGTACACGGTGCGCTGTGCATTGCCTACTCCGGGCGTTGCCTGTTATCCGGTTACTTCAATCATCGCGACGCCAACCAGGGCAGCTGCACCAATGCCTGTCGCTGGGATTACAAGGTCAAGGACGGGAAAGAAGATATCAGTGGCGATATCAAGCCCGTCGAAGTGAAACTGCTGGAGGAAGCCAACCGTCCCGGTGAGCTGATGCCCATCGAAGAGGATGAACACGGTACTTACATTATGAACTCTAAAGACCTGCGCGCCGTAGAGCACGTGGAGCGGCTGGTTAAGATAGGTATCGATAGCCTGAAGATAGAGGGGCGCACCAAATCTCACTACTACACCGCGCGTACTGCACAGGTCTACCGCAAGGCCATCGATGATGCGGTAGCCGGCCGGCCATTTGATCCTGCGCTGCTTGGCAAGCTTGATAATCTCGCCAGTCGTGGTTATACAGATGGCTTTTACCAGCGCCACCACGATCACGAAACCCAGAACTACATTGATAATCACTCAAAGAGTCATCAGCAACGTTTTGTTGGAGAGCTGATCGCTTATAATAAAGCAACCGGTATGGCCGAAGTCGAAGTTAAAAACAAATTCTCGGTCGGGGATGAACTGGAGCTGATCATGCCGGGTGGCAACCGCAGTTTCCGGCTGGAAGCAATGCACGACATGGATGGACAACCCACCGAAGTTGCACCGGGCAGCGGTTACCGGGTACAAATACCGGTACAAGACGGTGAATATGAACTGGGCCTGCTGGCCTGCAACCTGTAGAAGGCGGAGTATTATGAAAATCATGGCGGTTTTTCTGTTCGCACTGGTCGGGATGGTGCAGGTGCAGGCAGGTACCTCGAACGTGCGCGTCTGGAATATCGACAAGGATCTCGAAACATCCTATAAAGTGGTTCACAACAGTCTGGAAAATAACAAATTTTTCGTGGTGTTCGAGCCGGATATCCAGGGTAATATCAGTGGCTTCGCAGAGCGCTGGGGTGAAGATTACAACCGCAACAAACTGGAAGGCATCCGCGCCATGGTGTTCTGTAATGGCTGGTATGCCAACGCCGTGAGTAACGCCGACCCGGATATGCTGGCCCTGTGTCCGTTACACATTACCCTGATCCAGAAAGACGGCGCCACACGCGTGTTGTTTGTACGCCCGACAGCGGTGGCAAAGGGGAGCAAGGCCATGTCAGTTGCAAAAGAAATCGAACAGGATGTTGCAAAGGCCATTGATGCGGCGGTGAAAGAATTAAGTCAGTAAGGTCTCAGGCCTGCCTGGCAACGCCCCAGTAGTTGTATGCGGCGAACTTTGGTCCGGGCAGGTAGCCGGTGTCCAGCGACTGAATGGAAAAGCCGCCCGCTTCGATATATTCCGGAATAGGGCGGTTAAGGTTGCAACCCCCGGCAACCTTTTTCCATAACGGGTTCACTCTATCCTGCCACTTTCGAACCCGTTCGTCCGGCGCCACGCCGTGTTCACAAAAAATCAGTTTTCCCCCGGGCCTGAGCACACGGCGCATCTGCTGCAAGGCACTGCGCCAGTCCGGAATGGTGCACAGTGTGTAGGTTAACAACACGGTGTCGACGCTATCGTCATCGAGCGGGATTTCCTCACCCGGCAAATCGAGCAGGCGAACCTCGAATGGTGCGCGGCTCAGGTTTTTGCGCGCTTTTTTGCGCATAGCCCTGGAGGGCTCCAGGCCCCAGACAAATTTGATCTTGCCGGGATCGTAGAACGGAACATTCAGCGCAGAACCCATGCCGACTTCCAGCACCCGGCCCTCGGCAAGAGGTACGACCTTTTCCCGTTGCTGCTGAATGACTTTCAGGCCACAGGCGCAGTGTATCAAGTGGGGTAGACAGTATTCGTCGTACAGATTCATGGATCGCTGTTCTCGTTCCCGATATTTGCAATATTACGCCAAATAGTTTGCCAGGGAAGGTTATCAATAAGGGTGCAAGATGTCTGCAATAAGCGACAGTACTCCATAGTTTTGGCTGCCAAATATTTTGGAGACTATGGCCCGTCCCTGCTATAGATGGATTCTCAGACATTGGCACAGGCATTGCTTTGTTAGGCAGAAACCAACATCGATATTAATCGACGCAGGTGCCTGTCCAGGCAGGTGGCTACCTGTTACGCAGCGGTTGGATTGGTAAATAACAAATTGGTTACGGATAGGCATGGATCGCTATGAGCATTCTGATCGTTGACGACGACAGCGATATACGTACTGTGTTAAGTCTCCGGTTACGTGCAGAAACTTTCGAAGTCGATG
>CAJXFW010000021.1 GCA_913053655.1 uncultured Thiogranum sp.
GCATTCGCCGGAATGACGGGAATACGTGCATTTAAGGCTTAACTTAGTGCCATTCACCCCAGATATCTTGTTTTTCTGAAAGCCCCGCAGGGAAATTTGCAATGTAAAACTATAGATACAAAAAACATTAGCGCGATTGGAATCAATCTATATAAACTATAAATCACACGACTCGTCAAGCACGTGCCGATTAATTCCCGGTCTCAGGCAGACTGAGCAGGTTACCAGCCTCTGCCAGCACAAAATCCTTAAATGCCCCGGCTGCGGGTGACAGCCGTTTGCCGTGCCGGTAGACCAGGAACCAGCGGCGCTTGATGGGGAGGCCATCCACGTCGAGCACGACAAGGCGTTGGGTTTCCAGCTCCAGTTCGATGGAATGGATGGAGACAATGCTCAACCCCAGGCCCGCGCGTACGGCTTGTTTGATGGCTTCGTTGCGGGTCATCTGCATGCCGGTTTTTAGCGTAACGCCCTGTTCGTTGAAAAACCGTTCCATCGCTGCCCGGGTGCCGGAGCCGGCTTCGCGCATGACGAAGGTCTCTTCCGCCAGGCGTTGCAGGGAAATGCTGCGCTTTTTTGCCAGCGGGTGTTCGGGCGGGGCGATGACCACCAGCGGATTTTCCAGGAACGGTTCGGATTCCAGGTCCATTTGTTGCGGGGGACGTCCCATGAGCACAAGATCCTTTTCGTTGGCGTTCAGCATATGCACCAGGTTTTCGCGGTTGTTGGCTTCGAGGCTGAGGCTGATTCCCGGGTAGCGCTGGCTGAAGGCTGCCAGCAGCCGCGGCGCGAAGTAGTTCACGGTACTGGCAACGCCGATATTGAGCTTGCCTGTGTTGAGGCCTTTGAGTGCCTCCATCACTTCCTCGGCCTCGTGCAGGTCGTGCAAAATGGAGCGGCTGTACTGGAACAGCTCGCGCCCTGCTTCCGTGAGGTGGAGCTTTCTTCCCAGTTTTTCAAATAGTTGCAGTCCCGCCTGATCCTCAAGCTGGCGGATCTGCATGGATACCGCCGGTTGGCTAAGGTGCAGTTCTTCCGCGGCCCGCGTGTAACTGAGCAGGCGGGCCGCGGCCTCGAAGACGCTGAGTTGCCTCATGGACACATTCACGGTAATTCACTCCAGCGTTAAACATAAGTAATAGCTTATCACTGAGATTAGAAATACTGAATATATATTATCTATTGTCGCTGCTAAACTGACCACTCTTTTATTCGAGGCGTCATTTTCCGAGGCCAGTATTCAGACCCGGTTCATGACTCCGCAAACCAGAGGAAAGCAGTATGGCACTTGACCAATCCGCGCGTTATTCGGACCTGAGTTTAAAGGAAGATGACCTGCTCGCAGCCGGCAAACACATCCTTGTCGCCTACAAGATGAAGCCGTCAGAAGGTCACGGCTACCTGGAAGCCGCTGCCCACTTTGCAGCTGAATCCTCCACAGGTACCAACGTGGAAGTCTGCACCACCGACGATTTCACCAAGGGTGTTGACGCACTGGTCTATCACATTGACGAAGCCAGCGAGGATATGCGTATTGCTTATCCGCTGGAGCTGTTCGATCGCAATATCATTGATGGCCGCATGATGATTGTTTCCTTCCTGACCATGGCGATCGGTAACAACCAGGGCATGGGTGACATCGCTCACGGCCAGATGATTGACATCTTTTTCCCGCCGCGCGCGCTTCAGTTGTTCGACGGACCGTCCAGGGACATCACTGACCTGTGGCGTATCCTCGGTCGCCCGCTGGAAAATGGTGGCTATATCGCCGGTACCATCATCAAACCCAAGCTGGGCCTGCGCCCCGAGCCTTTTGCGGAAGCTGCCTACCAGTTCTGGCTGGGTGGTGACTTCATCAAGAACGACGAGCCGCAGGGTAACCAGGTGTTCTGCCCGACCAAAAAGGTTATCCCGCTGGTCGCCGATTCACTCAAGCGCGCCCAGGACGAAACCGGCGAGGCCAAGTTGTTCTCGGCCAACATTACCGCCGACGACCATTTTGAAATGTGCGCCCGTGCCGACTTCATTCTGGAGACCTTTGGTGAAGACGCCGACAAGGTCGCCTTCCTGGTCGACGGTTTCGTCGGTGGTCCTGGCATGATCACCACCGCCCGTCGCCAGTACCCGAACCAGTACCTGCACTACCATCGCGCCGGTCACGGCATGATTACTTCGCCGTCCTCCAGTCGCGGTTACACCGCTTACGTGCTGGCCAAGATTGCCCGTCTGCAAGGTGCTTCCGGCATCCACGTCGGCACCATGGGCTACGGCAAGATGGAAGGTGGACATGACGACAAGATTATCGCCTACATGATCGAGCGCGACGAGTGTCAGGGTCCGATCTACTACCAGAAATGGTACGGTATGAAGCCCACCACCCCGATCATCTCCGGTGGTATGAACGCGTTACGTCTGCCGGGTTTCTTCGAGAACCTGGGCCACGGTAACGTAATCAACACAGCGGGCGGTGGTTCCTACGGCCACATCGACAGCCCGGCTGCTGGCGCCATCTCCCTGCGCCAGGCCTTCGAATGCTGGAAGGCGGGTGCTGATCCGATCGAGTTCGCCAAGGACCACAAAGAGTTCGCACGTGCGTTCGAGTCCTTCCCTGGCGATGCGGACCTGCTCTTCCCCGGTTGGCGCGACAAACTGGGCGTACACAAGTAAGCCGTTTTATCGGTCTGCTAACAACAAGAGCCTCCGCAAATGCGGAGGCTTTTTTTCTGTACAACAGTTGAACTGTAGGAGCGGTCTCCTGACCGCGATTGGTTATGACACAAAATCGCGGTCAGGAGACCGCTCCTACAGGTGAAGCCTGAAACGTCGATGCCACTGATAAAGGTCTATCAGCTATGAGTGATACCGAACAATACAAAATCAAATCCGAGCCTTATTACCAGCCTCAGTACAACGAGGTGTCGTTATACGAAGCCGCTTATGCAGCGCGCATGCCGCTCATGATCAAGGGGCCGACCGGTTGCGGCAAGTCCCGCTTCATTGAATACATGGCCTGGAAACTCGGCAAGCCGCTTATCACCGTGGCCTGCAACGAGGATATGACGGCATCGGATCTGGTCGGTCGTTACCTGCTGGATGCAAATGGTACGCGCTGGCTGGATGGTCCGCTGACGGTGGCGGCCCGTGTCGGGGCTATCTGCTATCTCGATGAAATCGTTGAGGCACGGCAGGATACTACGGTGGTTATTCATCCCCTGACCGACCATCGCCGCGTGTTGCCGCTGGACAAGAAAGGCGAGCTGGTGGACGCACATCCTGATTTTCAGCTGGTCATATCCTATAACCCGGGTTACCAGAGCCTGATGAAAGACCTCAAGCAGTCCACCAGGCAACGTTTCTCCGCGCTTGATTTCGATTACCCGGATAGCAGCGTGGAAGCATCCATTGTGCGGAAGGAGGCCGGTGTGGATGAAGGCATTGCCGACAAGCTGGTGAAGATTGCACACGCGGCACGTAACCTGAAAGGACACGGCCTGGACGAGGGGATTTCCACCCGTCTGCTGGTGTACGCGGCCAACTTGATGAAGGGCGGTGTCGAGTCGGTTGATGCCTGTCGCATGGCGCTGGTGCGTCCCATCACCGACGATGCCGATATCCGCGATACGCTCGACCACGCCATCGACGCAGTTTTTTCATAAAGGCACAAAACTCCGTACCTGTATGAGCATCGATCTGCCCTTCTATCGCGAACAGCTCAAGTGCAATTTCGAGCAGCTGGACGATGTCTTTTCGGACTGTATGGACGAAGCAGCTGCGCTGCTTTCGGAGCAGGGCATTCGTGATTACCTCGAAGGCGCCTCGCTGGTTTGCATGATCGGTCGTGGCTTCGAGCCGGTGCTGGTGTACCTGGAGGAGATGCCGCAGGTTGCCCGCCTGCTGGGTGAAAGCATACTGACCAATATTTCCCAGTGTGTCTGGAAGATGTCGCGCAGCCCCAACGGCAATTCCATCCTGCCCTTTCTGCAGTCGCTTCCGGAAGCAGCGCGCCGCCTGGGCAGCAGCGAGCAGATGCAGCACTACCTGGACCTGGTATTTGATTTTATGGAACGCACCACCGGTTCCATACACGGCTTTCATACCACCATTCCCAGCCCGGGGTTGCCGGATTTTCTCAACCAGATTCCCCACCTGCTGAACCAGCTTTCGCTGGAAGGTCTGAAGAACTGGCTGGAGTACGGCATCCGTAACTACAGTGATAACCCGGATCGCCAGCGCGACTTTTTCAGTCTGCAGTCCGCAGACAGCCGCGCCATGCTGCAGCGCGAGCGTCACGGCACGCTGTTCGCCGATAACGAGCGCAAGCTCGATCTCTACCTGCGGGGTCTGTGGGAGGACCCGGTATACCTGGTGCCTTACTCGCTGGCATTCGACACACTGCGCAAGCCCATACCCTACTATGATCGCCTGGGCATTCGTGTCCCGGATGTATATGACGATCATGCGCAGATCTCCGGTGTCGACCGTTACCGCGCCGTGCTGGCCCATATAGCGGCACACCGGCGCTGGAGCAGGGCGATCATCGCAGACAACTACAGTCCTTTTCAGCGCATTGCCATCGAGTTATTCGAAGATTCGCGTGTTGAGGCATTGACCCTGCGGCGCTTTCCAGGCATGCGCAGAATATTTCTGGGTCTGCACCCGACACCGATTGAGGGTGCCTGTGATGCTGAAAAGGAATCCTGCGTCCGTCACCGGCTCGCCATATTGTCGCGCGTTATCCTGGATCCGGACCATTCCTGTACCAATGCAGACATTCTCGAGTTCGCGGCCCGTTTCCGCGAACTGATGCAGGCAGGTGAATCCAGTACCCGTGAGATGGCGGATCTGGCGGTGTCGTTTGTTGCCCGTACACGCAGGCAGAGCGATCAGCTCGCCAATGTGCGCTTCGAGGATACCGAGGTCGAGTACCGCGACGATAATCGACACCTATGGAAATTCATCGAAGAGGGCGACGAGGAAGAGGCTTTCGAAGATAATCGCGATGTGCCCCTGGAAGAAACCGAGGCGAAGGGGCTACCTCCGCGCCATTATCCCGAGTGGGACTACAACACTAAAACCTTTCGTCCTGACTGGGTCAGTGTCTACGAGGTTCTGCATCCGCAGGGAAATCCGGAGGATATCGACAAGCTGTTACGCAAGCACAGCGCCCTGGCAAAACGCTTAAAGCAGATGCTGGAAATGCTCAAGCCGCAGAACCTGGTGCGTATCCGCTATCAGGAAGAGGGCAGTGAGCTGGACCTGGATGTTGCGATTCGTTCGCTGATCGATTTCAAATGCGGTGCCGAGCCGGACCCGCGTATCAACATGAGTCACCGCCACGACAGTCGTGACCTGGCAGTCACCTTGTTGCTGGATCTTTCCGAATCCGTTAACGAGATCCCGGCCGGCTGCGAGCAGAGCATCCTGGAACTGAGTCAGGAAGCTGTATCGCTGCTGGCCTGGGCCATTGATAAGCTGGGAGATTCGTTTGCCATTGCCGGGTTTCATTCAAACACCCGGCATGATGTTCGTTTTTTACACTTCAAAGGTTTCCGCGAACACTGGGGTGACGAAGTAAAGGGTCGGCTGGCAGCCATGGAGGCCGCCTACTCGACCCGCATGGGTGCGGCAATGCGTCATGCGGCGCATTACCTGGAAGCGCAGCAGGCAGACAAGAAATTAATGTTGATTCTGACCGATGGTGAACCGGCCGATGTCGACGCGAGCGACGAACGCCTGTTGATTGAGGACGCACACAAGGCCGTGCAGGAACTGGATCAGCAGGGCATCTATACGCATTGCATATCGCTTGATCCACGCGCCGATGAATATGTCAGCGACATCTTCGGAAAGAGCTATACGGTCATCGACCGTGTCGAACGGCTTCCCGAGAAGCTGCCGCAGTTGTTTATGGCATTGACCAGGTAGGTATCTGATGGATACCACTATTGTGAAGCCCGGTATCGAGTGCGTGAATGTCCTCTAAACGGCAAACTGGGAAACGATCCCCTGAAGCTCGGCTGCCATGCGCGCCAGATCTTTACTGGCAACAGAGGTTTCTTCAGCGCCACTGGCAGTCTGGACGGCCATATCACTAATATGCACAATGTTTTTATTGATTTCTTCAGATACTGCACCCTGTTCTTCTGCCGCGCTGGCGATCTGGATGCTCATGTTGTTAATGCGTGTGACAGCTTCCGCTATGGTTGACAGGGCGTCACCGGATTGTGAGGCGTACTCAACAGCGGAGTGTGCCTGTGCCCGGCTCTCCTCCATGACTTGTACAGCACGGCGGGAGCCGGCCTGGAGGTTTTCAATCATTTGATTAATCTCCTCCGTCGATTCCTGTGTGCGGCCCGCAAGGGTCCGTACCTCGTCTGCGACGACCGCAAAACCTCGACCCTGTTCACCCGCTCTGGCGGCCTCAATGGCGGCATTCAGGGCCAGCAGGTTGGTTTGTTCGGCAATACCCCTGATAACATCCATCACCGAACTGATGCTATCACTGTGTTTCTCCAGCTCGTGGATGGTTTGCGAGGCTTCTTCGATCTGTTCCGCCAGTTTATTGATTTGCCCAACAGCCTGTCCAACCACCTTGCTGCCGTTTTCTGTGTGCTCGCTGGCGTCGTTCGCAGCGGTGGCGGTATGGCTGATATTGCCGGCAACCTCCTGAACCGTAGCGGTCATTTCATTCATGGCCGTGGCCACCTGCTCGGTTTCGGCACGCTGTTTCTGGATAATGTCGCTGCTCTGGGCCGTTATCGCTGACATTTCTTCCGAGGCGGCGGACAGCTGTGATGTGGTTCCTGAAATCCGGGAGAGCATGTCCAGCAGTTTCTTGCGCATGCCATTCATTGCGGTCAGTAGTTCACCTATCTCATCCTCGCTATCCACCTCGATGGTCTGGGTAAGATCGCCCGATGCAGTAATGATCGCCTTACGGATCCCTGCAACGATAAAGTTTGCGACAAACCAGCTCACAGCAATTCCGAACAAGATGCTTACGACAGCAATAACGCTGAGCGTGGAAGTGGTGACGCGTTCATGCTCCTCGGCACGCAAAGCACTTGCTTCGGTAAATTGGCCGATTTCGTCCAGCAGGGATTCCAGCGCTTTATCCAGTACATCTTCCACCTGTTCAACGTTCTCCGCCAGTTGCTCAGCGACATGGCGTTTACCTTGTGTGAGTGTAACAAAGGTACTTTGAACCTGTTCTACATAGCTCTTGTGTTCCTGTGCAATGTTTTTTAGCGCATTGTTAGTCGACTCAAATTCCTTGATATTTTCCTCGGAAGCGTTTTCCACGGCCATTTCAGCCAGGGTTTCCGCCTTGCGAAGCTCGACCTCGATGAGCTCTATCCCTTCATTAAACGCCTTTTCAGCTTCATGGAACCGGGCAGCCGCTATATCGTCCTTTTGTAATAGAACGCCATAATGCAGACCACGCTCAAACTGGAGTACCTGTTCCTGTTGATAGGAGGCTATCGCAGTGATTTTTTCCGTGAGCGGAATATCCTGCCTGGAAATTGTCGATAGCTCACTACCTATCTTGCCCATGGCGTAAATGGCATAGGCTGAACTCACAATGAGCAGGGTAATCAGAATACCGGCAGTACCCATTATCTTCACCCTTACGGACAGGTTTCTTAATAAATGTGCCACGATTATCTCCTTGATTTCTTACAGACCTGGTTTATTTGGAAACCGGCAGGGGGCCGGTGCCAGCGTCAATATCAGGGCAGAGTATTTCATCTTACTTAGTGAATAATGTCTGAAAAACAGGCGGTACGCTGTTTGGCCTGAGAATATGAGATTTGGTATAGCGGGTATCTGAATCCCTGTCCCTTGATAATGGCCACGTCATCCTGAGTCCTTGTGCTTACCGGGTTGATAACACCAAAGTGTGCCGGACACCATGCCCGGCCTTCCGGAGTCCCCCTAACTAACGACGGGGATAAAAGAAACTTTAACCCCCCACGCTGAGTTCCCCTTTGTTTCGGGCACTTGATCTGCCCGTCGAGGCAGAGCGGGAATAATTTCAGGGTTACCGGGTGCGCGAAAGCGCAGCGCGAATTTTCTCTGCAACACCATTGGCTTGAGACAGATCTTCGGCCAGGCAGCTGTAGTGTCCCATTTTGCGGCCGGGCCGTGCGTGGTGTTTTCCATACAAATGAAGTTTTACCCGGGGGTGCCTGAACAACTGTTGCCAGTGCGGCGCGCCATCTTTCCAAAGATCGCCGAGAATATTCACCATAACCACCGGAGACAACAGTTCGGTTGATCCCGGCGGCAGGCCGCACAAGGTGCGTACCTGTTGCTCAAATTGCGAAGTGAGTGCAGCATCTATCGTGTAGTGCCCGCTGTTATGCGGGCGTGGCGCCATTTCGTTGATCAGCAGGTCACCGCAGCGGGTAAGGAAGAATTCTACTGCCAGTACGCCGCAGTACTGCATCGCTTCGGCGAGCGTGATGGCCATGGCTTCGGCCTGTTCTGCGGTTTTCGTCTCGATGTTAGCCGGAACACAGGTGGTATCCAGTATTCCGTTGACGTGTACGTTTTCACCAGGCGGGTAGACAGCGACATCACCATGGATGCCGCGTGCCAGTATGACCGAAAATTCCTGGGCCAGCTCGACACGTTCTTCCAGAACGCAGGGTATTTCCTGCAACTGTTGAAAACCTCGCAGGGCGTCTTCAATAGTGTTCACTGGGAACTGGCCCTTACCGTCATATCCGAGTTGTGCGGTCTTCAGTAATGCCGGCATATTCAGCCCGGCACAGGCTGTATGCAGGTCATCGCTTTTCTCAATCGCAAAAAAAGGAGCGGTCGCCAGGCCCTGTTCACGGATGAAGCTTTTTTCGAGAATGCGATCGCGCGCAATGGCGACGGCGCGGGAGCCGGGCCTGACCGGTATACGGGACTCCAGAAATTCCAGTGTCTCGGCGGGCACGTTTTCAAACTCGGTGGTGATGGCGGCACAGTGTTCGGCCATGGCTTCGAGTGCGGCGTGGTCCAGGTAATCGGCTTTGAGGTGGTGGTCGGCCATGTTGCCGGCGGGGCTGTTTGGATCCGGGTCGAGTACCCACACCCGGTAGCCCATGCTGCGTGCGGCAATACAGAACATGCGTCCGAGCTGGCCGCCGCCCAGCACGCCGAGGGTGGCATCGGGAAAGATCACGGTTTCGGAGGCAGTTCCATGTTCAGCGCCATGTTGGTCTGGCTGGCGCGAAAGTCATCCAGTTTCGAAGCCAGCTCAGCGTCATTGAGTGCCAGCAGGCTGACGGCATAGAGCGCTGCATTGGCAGCCCCTGACTTGCCGATGGCGAAGGTGGCTACCGGGACACCTTTGGGCATCTGCACGATGGAGAGTAGAGAATCCATACCCTTCAGGTGCTGTGAGGGCACCGGTACGCCCAGTACCGGCAGGGTGGTCTTGGATGCCAGCATGCCCGGCAGGTGTGCTGCGCCACCGGCACCGGCAATAATACAGGCCAGGCCGCGTTCACGTGCGCTGGCGGCGTATTCGAACAGCAGGTCGGGTGTCCGGTGCGCCGAGACAACGCGAGCCTCGAAATCCACGGCGAAGTTCTCCAGCTGTTCCGCCGCCGCCTGCATGACGTCCCAGTCGCTGTTGCTGCCCATTACCAGACCGACTTTCCTGGATCCCATCACCTGCCCCCGGATTTGAGGAAACGCGCATTGTACCACCGCTTCGGGTGTCCGCCAGTTTCCACCCATTCGCGGTGGTCCCGTGTCGCCGGTACAATGCGGCTCTATTGTGGAGGGTGCCATGCCGGACGTTTTGTACGAATCGCAAATTAAAAGCCTGCCCTTGCTGGCGCGCGGCAAGGTGCGCGATATCTATGCGGTTGGCGACGACCACCTGCTGATTGTGACGACTGACCGGCTGTCGGCGTTTGACGTGGTACTTCCGGATCCAATCCCCGGCAAGGGCGCGGTGCTGACGGCAGTGGCCAATTTCTGGTTCGACCGGACCCGCCATCTGGTGCCAAACCACCTGGCGGAAGTGCCGCTCGAAACGGTCTTGCGGGATGCGCAGGAACGCGAGCAGGTCGAAGGTCGCGCCATCGTTGTGCGTAAAATGAATGCCTTGCCGGTGGAAGCCATTGTGCGCGGTTATCTGATTGGCTCCGGCTGGAAAGATTACCAGGCGACCGGATCGGTGTGTGGTATCCAGCTGCCCGGCGGATTGCTGCTGGCTGATCGGCTACCGGAAGCCATTTATACCCCTTCTACCAAGGCCGAGGCAGGTGGGCATGATGAAAATGTCGATTACGAGCACACAGAATCCCTGTTGGGTGCTGACATTGCAGCCCGGGTGCGCGACGTCAGTTTACAGTTGTATACCGAAGCCGCCGGCTACGCCAGGGCACGCGGCATCATTATCGCCGATACCAAGTTCGAGTTCGGTCTGGACGAAAACGGGGAGCTGGTTCTGATCGATGAGGCACTGACACCGGATTCGTCGCGTTTCTGGCCGGAGGCCGGGTATCGCGTTGGTATCAGCCCGCCCAGTTTCGACAAACAGTTCGTGCGCGATTACCTGGAAACCCTGGATTGGGATAAAACTCCACCGGGACCCTCGCTGCCCGAGGGCATTATTCAGCAGACCGCAGACAAGTACCGGGAGGCGCTGAAGCGCCTGACGGACCAATAGCCGGGCCGGTCTCAACATTAGTTTAGTGTGATTCCCATGCACCCGTTCCGCCCGGCGATGGCAGCCACAGCTTAAAATACATGTAAAACATCATATTGCGGACATCGAGCAGGTTCCTGCTTATCCCGCCAACCGCTAAAATATATGTGCAGGAGAGGGTGATTTGTGACTGAAATCATTAAATTTCCTGCCGGAATGCCGATAACGCTCAAAGATGCGGGATGCGGCGGATCTGGTGCAATATTGCCCAATCAGCGTGCCCGGTTAACCTACAATTGATATACCCGACTGGGGCATGCTCAACAGGAGACACAGACCATGCAGACAATCACTAAAAAACTGGCAAGCTACCTAATGGTTTGCGTGTTAGCCATGGCATCACTGAGTATACCAATGACTGCCAATGCAACGTCCTATGGCTATATGGGCGACAGTAGCAAGCCGACGGGCGGCATGATGATGGCTGATGCATTTCTGGTGCGGCCGTTCATGCTGGTCAGCACCGTGGTGACCACCGCAACCTTTATTATCACGCTGCCGTTCAGCGCGTTGGGGGGCAACGTTGGTGAATCGGCAACCACGCTGGTTGCAGAACCGGCCGCTTATACCTTTACACGACCGATGGGTGATTTGTAGCCGTTAATCAGAATGCAGTAGTGAAAAGGGGCCTTCGGGCTCCTTTTTTATTGGGTGAACAGCCAGAAGTAGCCGCTGTTATAGAAGGCATGCAACAGAATCGGCGCGCCCAGATGCCCGCTGCGGTCTTTGAAAAAACCGAACAGCAGGGACGGGATAAACACGGCAGCCGCCGACAGTGGTGGGTGATTGATAAAGTGCAGTGCCGTGAATAGCAGGCTGGTCAGCATGTTGGCGTGACTGAACGGGCCGAGCCGCCAGACCGTCAGGCGCTGGTGCGCCAGGTCCTGGACATAACCCCGAAAAACCAGCTCTTCAATAACCGGGTAGAGCAGAGCGGGGTAGATGAAGCGTAAGGGGTCACGCAACGGCCAGCCCGGATCGGGCACGGGTTGAGTGACCGCATAGAGCGCACCCCAGTAAAGCACCGCCGCGCCCATGGCTGCAAAAAACAACGGGTCAACCCAGTAACGCGACGTTTTTCCGTACATCCGTTTATCGTACGCGAATGTCGCTCCACAGGCACCCGCCGGATCGAGTACACTTTCTCTCCTGACTTCTATGGGAGAACTACGATGTACGGATTTAGTGTTCAGGTATCCTGCGGTTTTGACGAGGCCATCGACAAGGTCACACAAGCGCTGAAAACAGAAGGTTTCGGCATCCTGACGGAAATAGATGTCAAGGCAACCCTGAAGAAAAAGATAGATGTAGACCGCAAGCCCTACACGATTCTGGGCGCCTGCAATCCCACGCTGGCTAATCAGGCACTCAATGCTGATCCGGACATCGGCCTGTTGCTGCCCTGTAATGTGGTGGTTCGTGAAGAAGACGATGGCACTATTACGGTCGCGTTTATGGATCCCAGGGCCGTTCTGGGCCTGGTCGAGCAGAGCGGGGTCGAGCAACTGGCCAGTGAAGTGCGCGGCAAACTCGAAAAGGTTCGTGACCTGCTGGGGTAGCTCAGGCTGCCTTGATACCCGGTAGTATCGCTGCTCGTGCTTCCTCGAACTGGGCGTCGGCTTCTGCAACGACCTGCTCCATAACGTCCACTGACAGCCCGGTGAGTTCCCAGGCGCCGGGTTCCAGTGGCGAGACCTGTTTGCCGCTGATGGTCGCGCCACGTGCCATGTCAGTAATGACATCAGCCAGATGAATGACGGCGGTCTCCAGCCGATAGCACTCGGCGGCCGAGGGCTGGTGATGGTGGCGGGCAACCTCGATAAAACATGCCGGCAGCTTCCAGGCATGCATGAGTTCGGCACCTACTTCTCCATGATCAAAGCAGAAGATTTCGCGTTCTGCAAGGTGCAGTGGCATTGACTGTTCAACGCAGAGTTCCAGCGCCTGCCGTGATCGGTCCGGTTGTTGACGAAAAAGGATCAGTGATCCGACATCGTGCAACAAGCCCATGATAAAACACCGTTCAGTGTTTGGTGCACGCAGATAGCGGGCAAGAATTCTGGCAACGATGCCGGCATACAGGCTGTGATCCCAGAATTTTTCCATGTTGACAAGCTGGTTGGGTATTTTTTCGAAGGCGTGAATGGCGCTGGCGCCGAGAATCAGGTCAGTCAGTTCCAGGGTGCCGACGATAGTGATGGCACGGGAAATGGTATCAATGCGCGACGGAAAACCGTAAAAAGCGCTGTTAACGATTTTCAGGAGTCTCACGCTGAGTGCCGGGTCCTGGCTGATGATCTGGCCAACGTCCGATGCCGAGGTGCGGGGGTTATTGAGTAGCTCCATGGCTTTCATTACCACGGACGGCAGCGAAGCCAGTTCCACCGAATCCGTTATCAGTGCTCTGGCATCGGTAGGTATAGCGCTCATCTTCCCCAGGTCCAGTGTGGGGGTCTTGGTGCAGCAAGGCTGACTTCAATCTCCATATTTCTGTCCTTGGAATCCGGTTTGGCGCCTGAATCAGGCGGCTGGATTTCGGCTGTCAGTATGCAAAAATACGCCGGTCTGGAAAAACTGCAAGGGTTCAGGCGTTTTTCAAACCTGCTCAGGCACCTGAATATTATTCTAACCAGCTGATAGTAAATAACTAATTAATTTGATCCAGGTCAATTTACAGAGCGGCTCCTGTCTGCGAGAATAGCGCCAGTTTTTGTTCGTAAATTCTTACGGAGAGTATTAATGAAAAAAGTTATTGTAACTACCGTAGCCAGCTTGTTGCTGGTAACCGCCAATATCGGCATGGCTGCCGGTGATGCTGCCGCAGGCAAGGCGAAGTCCGCTGTTTGTGCCGGTTGTCACGGCACCGCAGGTATCAGCGCGAATCCTCTATGGCCGAACCTGGCCGGGCAGCATGACGCCTACCTCGTCAAGCAGCTGAAAGCTTTTCGTGGCGGCAGCCGTACAGACCCGATGATGTCACCCATGGCCAAGCCATTGAGCGATGCTGATATCAACAATCTTGCTGCACACTTTTCCAGTTTGAAATAAAGACTGCACCGGAAAGTTATTGCCGCGAAGCCGGTTTTGCCGGGCTTTTTATTGGCCGTGGATCAGGTGTTGTGCAATCGGTGATTGACAAACAGTGTGATACTCAGAAGAGTCAGGGCGCCGGCCTGATGCGTGACGGCCAATGCGACAGGCACGTGAAGTAACAGCGTGGAGATCCCCAGGCTGACCTGGGTGACAGCCGTCAGCAGCAGCAGGTGAAGACCTGTGCGCGTGCCGCGCGACAAGGCAGGTATTCTTTTTGCGTAGTACCAGAACACGACGATCGAGACAAAGGTAAGCGTTGCCAGCAGGCGGTGATCAAACTGTACAGTGGCAATATTCTCAAACAGGTTACGCCAGCCGGGCTGCAGCATCCAGCCGGCCGGTGGCAACCACTGGCCGCTCATCTTCGGGAATGTATTGTAGGCCAGCCCGGCCTTGAGACCGGCTACAAAACCACCGGATACGATGGTGATTGACACCAGTCCCAGCAGGTAAGACGCTGCTTTTTTTGTAGCACCTGTCGATGTTGCCGGCGTTTTTCCTGACGGGAAAAGCACGTCGAACAGCAGCCACAGCAGATACCCGTAGATCAGGAGTGCCAGGCTCAGGTGGGCGGTGAGCCGGTACTGGCTGACATGCGGACGATCGACCAGACCACTTTTGACCATATACCAGCCTAACAGTCCTTGCAGGCCGCCCAGTACGAAAGCGATTGCCAGGCGCGGTATAAGCCGCGCGGTCAGCATGCGGCGGGCGATAAAGTACAGGAACGGAAGCAGGAACACGGTGCCAATGGAGCGCCCCAGCAGGCGGTGGCTGAATTCGTACCAGTAGATAGACTTGAAGCCATCCAGGGCCATGCCGATATTTATTTTCTGATACTCGGGGGATTCCCTGTATTTGGCAAAATCCGCCTCCCATGTCTGCTGGTCCAGCGGCGGGACAATACCAAATATCGGATCCCACTCCACCATAGACAGACCTGAGCCGGTCAGACGCGTGGCGCCGCCAAGGATGACCATGGCGAATATCATGGCGCAGCAGACCAGCAGCCAGACAGATATCTGTTTGCGTGCCGAATCTTCGAGCTGGGCCGGGAAGTGACTCATATCCGTTTTTTGGTGCGATAAGGTTTGGCCATTGTAGCGGATACGCTTGCGCTGCGCTGCCGGCTGGGACACCATGCAGTACCTTTATTCTACCGGTGTGACCCGTGTTACGTAACCTGCTGATCCTGGTATTTGCCGCTGCAGTTTTATGGATTGTGGCTGATGCTGTACTGAGCACTGAAGATCAGATATCGAATCCCGCAGCTGCAATGCAGCAGGAGCTGGAACCCATTGTGCCGGTACCGCAGGGAGATGAGCTGAACCGGGTTGCTGATATCAGCGTGCACACCGAAGAGGAACTGGAAATCCTGTTTACCCGCGTCGAGCAGCTTCTTGATCGCCCTCGCAGTGGCAATGAACCCCCGCTGATCAGTCTTGTGCTGCACGGTCCGGAGGTCGAGTTTTTTGCGGTAAAGAACTATGCAAAGTACAAGCGGATTGTTGACCAGGCCGCGAAGCTGGCTGCGCTCGGTGCGGTGGACATCAGCATCTGTCAGACGCAGATGCGGAATTTCGGTATTGCCAGCGACCAGATCCCTTCATTCTTGCATCAGGTACCCTACGGGCCGGGGGAGGTGGAAGGTCTGCTGAAACGTGGTTATGTTTTCATGTAGGGATTTGATTCACAGCAACTCTGCCTGGCTGACCTGTCCGTAGTGGTCCAGTGTCAAACACAGCTTGCCCTGGCAGGGAATGCGGCCGGAAATGCAGCCGGTGCCCTCCATGAGGATCTCCTCGAACTGTACAAAAGCTACAATGTGATGGTCATTTTCTTCAAGGATTTCGTACGACAGGGTATCGTTGTCGATCCAGCCATTTTGCGAACAGAAAGCCGTCAGCTCACGACAGGACATCAGGTACTGTTCAATGTGTTTCATCAGGTAGCGCATGATCAGATGTTTCTGCGGGTCACCCTTGGCATAGAGGCTGGGATCGTCCGGCAGGGCCATCAGGTAGGTGTGCCGCGTTTCCTCAGACTCGAAGTGTACTTTCGCCGCCACCACCCCGCTGCCGGACGGCGCGCAAACACAACCCTTCAGCCCGATACCGGTGGCCTGAATAAAAGTATAGACGGCGATTCACGATGTGCAAGTTGCCACAAGCGCCAAAGATCAGGCGGTTTTCTTGTCAGACATCATTTTTTCTATGATGGGTGCAAGGATGATTTCAATGGCAAACCCCATTTTGCCGCCCGGTACCACAATCGAGTTACGTCGTGACATAAAAGAGCTGTCCAGCATATTCAGCAGGTAGGGGAAGTCGACGTTCAGTTTGACCGGGTCGCGGAAGCGAATGACGACAAAGCTTTCATCCGGTGTCGGAATATCACGGGCGATAAACGGGTTCGAGGTGTCGACCGTGGGAACCCGCTGAAAGTTGATGTCAGTGCGCGAAAACTGCGGCGTGATATAGTGCACATAGTCGTGCATACGGCGCAGAATGGTATCGGTAACGGCTTCTGCGGAATAACCGCGCTGCGCACAGTCACGGTGGATTTTCTGGATCCATTCAAGGTTGACCAGCGGCACCACGCCAATCAACAGATCGACAAACTGGGCGATATTGGTGGTGCCGTCAACGGCACCACCGTGCAGGCCTTCGTAGAACAGCAGATCGGTACCCGGAGGTATAGCTTCCCAGGGTGTAAATTCACCGGGCTTCTGGCCAAACGGTTCGGCCTCTTCTTTGCTGTGCAGGTAATAGCGGCGTTCGCAGCTGCCGGTTTCGCCATAGGTGTTGAAGGTTTCCGCGATTTTATCGAACAGGTTGGCTTGCGGGCCAAAGTGGCTGAAATGGGTGTTGCCCTGCTCTTCCGCCGTGGCCATCGCCTCCTTCATTTCCGCACGATCATAACGGTGGTAGCTGTCGCCCTCGATGACGGCCGGGTTGACGCCTTCGCGCCGGAAAATGTGCTCAAAGGCCACCTTGACCGTAGTGGTTCCTGCGCCGGACGACCCGGTTACCGCAATTACTGGATATTTCTTGGACATGCCGATCTCCTGAAAACAGTGCTTGAAAGCTGCTGCGCCACGCCCGCTAATATCCGGGCATGGTGCTGAATCTCTTGTTTGCCGCGCAGCGTACGCGCGCGACGGTAGCCACGGCTACTGGCCGTAAGCCCGAACCGCGTATTGAACCATTTTTGTGCCGTAGCCGACAACTTCAATATAACTATATGTTAATAAATGTTATTTCGGTCTGGCGAGCAACCGGCGGTGTGGCGCGCCGCTGTCACACCGCCATTCCGGGAAAAACAAACGAAATCTTAACGTTAGTTAGAGAAATGCTAGCCAATTCGCTAATATATTATGGGGAGTGGCAATGGCTGACGTGCGAGAACTGATCGCCGATTGGCAGGATGATTCGAAGCGGTTTAGCATACAACCTGTAGGAGCGGTCTCCTGACCGCGATGGGTTATTACACAATCGCGGTCAGGAGACCGCTCCTACGCTATGGTTCAACTACGCTGGAAGACAAGATCCCTGACCCCGTGTCCGAGTTGTTGGCCACGGCGTTCAAATCTGGTGACGGGGCGGTACCCGGGACGTTTCGAGTAGCCGCCGGTGACATCACAGTTTACGAAATCTGTGGTTGATTGCATGGCCTTGAGCATGTGCCCGGCATAGGGTTCCCAGTCAGTCGCCATGTGGAAGCGGCCGCCCGTTTTAAGTTTGCGTGCAACATTGGCAACGAAGGCAGGTTGCAGAATGCGCCGTTTGTGATGTTTGCGCTTTGGCCACGGGTCGGGGAAAAACAGCAACACACGTTCAAGGGAGGCATCAGGAATACAGCGGTCCAGCACCTCTACTGCGTCGTGGCAGAATATCCGTACGTTATTGAGCGCCCGCTTATCCAGTTCGATTAACAGGTGTCCCACGCCGGGGCGGTGTACTTCAATACCGATAAAATCCGACTGCGGATCATCTGCCGCCATTCTGGCGAGGCTGCTGCCATTTCCAAATCCGATTTCCATTGTAAGTGGGGCGCTGCGGCCGAAAGCTTGTACTGGCTTGAGTTCGTCTTCGGCTGACAGGCCGAAGCGTGGCCATAATTCTTGCAGTGCGTTTTGTTGTCCCGGCGTTAGTCGACCCTCGCGGCGCACGAAAGACCGGATGCGCCGGTGCTCTGCGTCTGTGTTATGTTTCATGGTATGCATGACGGTTACTGCGGATTATACGGCCTTGTTTGAAGGGTATCCGAGCAAAGTTATCGATTGGTTCAGCCAGCTTAACTATGGCCACCTGGCCGCAGCACTTGCATATCCTGACGCGCCGTAGGAGCGGGCTTAAATAAACGGGGGGGTCAGAAAAATGTACCGTCTATCGGTGACGATGCGCTGGCAAAACGTTTTCTGGGGATGCGGCCGGCCAGGAAGGATTCACGCCCGGCTTCGATCGCCTTTTTCATGGCAGAGGCCATCAGCACAGGGTCTTGCGCACCGGCGATGGCCGTATTCATGAGTACGCCGTCACAGCCGAGTTCCATGGCAATGGCCGAATCGGAGGCACAACCGACCCCGGCATCCACCAGGATCGGGACATTGGCATTTTCCACGATGGTGCGGATATTGTAGGGGTTGCGAATACCCAGGCCGGAGCCGATGGGGGCGGCCAGTGGCATGACCGCGACACAGCCCAGGTCTTCCAGGCGTTTGGCGATGATCGGGTCGTCGTTGGTGTAGACCATGACCTTGAAGCCGTCCTCGATCAGGGTCTCTGCGGCGCTCAGGGTCTGGGTGATGTCCGGGAACAGGGTTTTTTCGTCGCCCAGTACCTCCAGTTTTACCAGGTTATGCCCGTCCAGCAATTCACGCGCCAGGCGACAGGTGCGTACGGCATCGGCCTCGTTGTAGCAGCCGGCCGTGTTGGGCAGGTAGGTATAGCGGTCGGGTGGCAGCACATCCAGCAGGCTGGGTTCGTCAGCGTTCTGACCGATGTTGGTCCGGCGTATGGCGACCGTGATGATTTCCGCGCCGCTGGCTTCGATGGCGAGGCGGGTTTGTTCCATGTCCTTGTATTTTCCGGTGCCTACCAGTAGACGGGACTGGTACTCGACACCGTCGATCATCAACGGATCCGCAGTTCCGGGTGTTGCGGTTTTCATCACGCTCGACATGCTGTTCTCCTGAAAACGGGTTTTTTACGCCTGGCCGCCACCGATGGCGCGTACGATCTCGATCCGGTCACCGGCGGTGAAATGGTGGCTGGCAAAACGGCTGTGCGGCACGATTTCCTCGTTGACTTCCATGGCCAGGCGTTCGTTTACCAGCCCGAGATGCTCGATCAGCTGCACAGCATTGATACCGTCCGGCAGCTGCTCACAATTGCCATTAATGACCAGTTCCATGGCGCCGCATTCTACCCGAAAAGTTGCATTGACGGAGATTCCGTGCACAAATAGTGGCTTATGAGCGAATGGCAGGAAGACCTGATCACCGCCGAGGCAGCCGGTACGCTGGACGGGTTGTTTTTCGAGCGTGTGCACCGCACGCCCGATCAGATCGCGTATCGTAGTCACGACAAGCTGACTGGTAGCTGGGTGGATTCCAGCTGGCAGCAGGTGGCCGGGCGCGTGTCGCGCTGGCGGGCCGCACTGGCGGGGGAAAATTTCGAGAGCGGTGATCGTGCAGCGATCAGTTTGCGTAACTGCGTAGACTGGGTTTGCTTCGATCAGGCGGTGCTGGGCGAAGGGCTGGTGTCGGTGCCTTTATACCCGGAAGACCGGCCCGATAATGTGGCCTACATTCTTCAGGATGCGGCGGTCAGTTTGCTGTTGCTGCAAAATATCAGGCAGTGGAACGCCCTGCTACCCGCGCTCAGCGATAACACCATGCTGACCCGTGTGCTGATTCTCGAATCGCCGGCTGCCGATGAACAAAGCACGGCACCCACCGATGACCCGCGCCTGCGCTTCGTCGAGGACTGGTTGCCGGCTAGCGCACCGGATGCTGTGCGTCGTGAGGGTGATCCGCATGCTCTGGCGTCCATCGTCTATACCTCCGGTACTACAGGACGCTCCAAGGGTGTGATGCTGAGTCACTACAACATGCTATCCGTGGCGCACGCTGCGGTCGTTGCGGTGGACTGCTACCAGCAGGATATCTTTTTGTCCTTTCTGCCCCTGTCGCATACCCTGGAAAGAACGGCCGGTTACTATCTGCCTGTCATGGCCGGTGCCACGGTTGCGCACGCGCGCTCGGTACTTCAGCTGGCCGAGGATCTGGTGACCGTTAAACCCACGATCATGATTGCGGTGCCGCGTATTTTCGAGCGCGTCCACGGGCGCATTATGGACCAGCTTGAAAAGAAATCGCCGCTGGCGCGCAGCCTGTTTCATGCCGCTGTGCGTATCGGCTGGCAGCATTTTCAATGGCGGCAGGGGCGTGCGTCATGGTCGCCCGCATTACTGTTGAATCCGCTGTTGAAAAAAATAGTCGGCGACAAGGTGACCGCCAAACTGGGTGGCCACTTACGCTTTGCCATCAGTGGTGGAGCAGCCCTGCCACTGCCGGTCGCCCGCACCTTTATCGGACTCGGGCTGGAGATATTGCAGGGCTACGGGCTGACAGAAACCAGTCCGGTTATCAGCGTTACGCGCCATGGCAACAATGATCCGGCGAGTGTAGGCGAACCCTTGCGCGGCATGGAAGCGTGTATCGGCGAAAATGATGAACTGCTGGTCAAATCTCCGGGCATTATGCTGGGATACTGGAATAATCATGCCGCGACGTCAGAGATGATTGACGCCGAAGGCTGGTTACACACCGGCGATCAGGCGCGTATTGAAGCCGGTTGTATCTACCTTACCGGCCGTATCAAGGACATTCTGGTTTTATCCAATGGCGAAAAGATCCCGCCATCTGATATGGAATCAGCGATTTGCCTTGATGCCTTGTTTGAACAGGCGCTGGTGGTGGGTGAAGGAAAGCCTTATATGGGCGCGTTAATTGTGTTGAGTTCCGAACTCTGGTTCGGGTTTGCCAAAGAGCAGGGGCTCGACCCCTTTGCCCGGGAGGCCTTGCAGGACGGCGGCTTGAAGAAGAAAGTGTCATCGAGGGTGCAACAGCAGCTGCACGATTTTCCAGGGTATGCGAGGATTCGCCGTGTGAGCCTGATGCTGGATCCCTGGACTGTCGAAAACGGGCTGCTTACCCCCACGCTGAAAGTAAAACGCGCCAGGGTGCTTGAGCAATTCAGCGAACAGGTTGAAGCGCTCTACACCCAATGACGCGTATTCCGGTGACTGGCCTGATTCAGGCCACGCTATTTTTTCTCGTGGTGCCCGCCGAACTGGAAACGCATGGCTGACAGCAGCTTGTCGCCGAAGTCGGCCTCGCCGCGGGAGCTGAAACGGCTGAACAATGCCGCCGTCAGCACCGGCGCTGGTGTAGCTGTTTCTATGGCCGCCATGCTGGTCCAGCGGCCCTCGCCTGAATCAGACACACTGCCGGAGAAATTCGACAGGTCAGGGCTGTCTTTCAGTGAAATCGCGATCAGGTCCAGCAGCCACGAGGCCACTACGCTGCCGCGCCGCCAGACTTCCGCGACCTCTGCCGTATCGATATCAAACTGGTAATCCTGCGGGTTCTGCAACGGCGTGGTTTCCGCATCGATGTCGTGATCCTGGCCGCCGATATTGGCGTGCCTGAGAATATTCATCCCCTCGGCATAGGCCGCCATCATCCCGTATTCGATACCGTTGTGTACCATCTTCACGAAGTGACCGGCGCCGTTGGGTCCGCAGTGCAGATAGCCCTGCTCGGATATCGCCGGTTCGCCACTGCGACCGGGCGTGCGCTCAATGTCGCCGACGCCGGGCGCAATAGTCTTGAATATGGGGTCGAGATGGCCGACCACCTGCGTCTCACCACCGATCATCAGGCAGTAGCCACGTTCCAGCCCCCAGACACCCCCGCTGGTACCGATGTCGACGTAGTGGATACCCTTGTCACCGAGTTCCCTGGCACGTGCCATGTCATCCTTGTAGTAGGAGTTGCCGCCATCGATGATGATGTCGTCGGCCTGCATGCACCCGGCAAGATCCCTGACCACCGGCTCGACGACCGCCGCAGGGACCATGATCCAGACAGCGCGTGGCGCCTCCAGTTTGGCAATTAACTCGTCGATACTCGCCGCACCCGTGGCGCCGTCCTTTTCCAGCGCCGCTACTGCGCTGCTGTCAGTATCAAAAACCACGCATTCATGTCCGGCCTTCATCAGGCGGCGGACAATGTTTGCACCCATACGACCCAGACCCAGCATACCCAGTTGCATAAGATAACTCCTTGTTTGTGTTTAGCAGAACATAGCATTTTCTGCCCTGGTTACAATCCCTGTTTCTGCTCCCCGGCTTGATTAGCCTTATTCCAGTAGGGTAGAATTCGAGTTCCCGTGCGGCCCCAGGAGTAAATAGCAACCGGGTTGGGGGCGGATGGGACCACAATTAGAAGATCCCGGCGATTTGACCGATGCGCTGACGCAAATCGGCAGCCAGTAGTCATTATTTTAAAAATGGAGGGGTTCATTATGCGTATTCCAGGCAGCCTCGTTCTGGGCGTACTGTTTTTTATGACTTATGCGGCCTTTGCCAGCGAAGAAGACGATCTCGCAGAAATGCAGAAGCAGCTCAACTCTGAAGTGATGTCGCAACCTTTTTTGGCTGAACAACCCGAGAAAGTTGACGCCTACATTAAAGAATCGATGAAAAAAGATCTCAAACCGGAGGTCTATAAAGGCTCTCACTGGCAACGCGGGTACACTTGCCGCGACATGTTGCGTTACAACTGGACTGAGTACCGTAATTGCCGGTATTACCGCAGTTACTATGGAAGATACTACCCGTATTAGTGATCGCGGTTCGTGAACTCAGCTGAACCAGAAAAAATAAATTGTTCCAATTCCCCATTCAAGAATACCAGGAGTGAATGCTATGAAAGGCGTGTTGAAGTTATTCAGTTTTATGCTGCTTGGCGGTGTTTATATGTATCTCACAGGCTGTGCAGCCACGCAGACAGCGCTGGGCCACAAAGACCTGGAAGTTCAGACCAGGACCAGCACAGCAATTTTTGTCGACCAGGTGCCGCGCAAAAAACGTACGATTTATGTGAGTGTGCGCAGTGGCGTCATGGAATTTGACCGCCGGAGTTTCAAGCGCTTTATCAAGGAGCAGTTTGCAGAGGGCGACGAAGGTTATCGTGTCGTCGACGAACCTGACAAGGCACAATTCCAGATGAATGTGTATGTGCTCAACCTGGAGAAAACCAACCCGACTGCCGCTGAAGAAGCCTTGAATCGCGGCTATGTGGGTTCCGTGGCTGCGGGTGCAGTAGCCGGCGGCTTGCTTAACCAGAGCAATCCCTACGGGGGTGCAGCGGTAGGTGGCTTGCTTGGCGGTGTGGCTGAAACCATCAGTGGCTCGCTGGTAAAAGATGTGACCTACATGCTGGTCGCGGATGTTCAGATAAAGGAAAAAGCGCGCAAAGGTGTAATCGTGCGTAAAGATACCAAGATCAGCGCCAAGGTATCGGACTCGGGCACAAGCACCCAGCGGGTGTCCGAGGTGGGCATACGCAAGGAGTACCAGACCCGTATCGTAACGACCGCGAACAAGGTGAACCTGGATCTGGCGGATGCCCAGGATCTGATGTTCAAAAAGACCGCCTACGCCATGGCTGGATTCTTCTAGCTAAAGCCCGTCATTTCATGAGCTGCCCGCTTCTACGGCGCGGGCAGCGCTATTCACATAGTCAACGGGTGGCCACCCTTGTCGCCGACTCTCGCCCCTCTTCCCCCAGGTGGTGACATTTCGATAAGAAATTCTGTAACATCGTCAGAATTCTGGCATTTAGCGGGTATCGTATATCGGTATTACCCTAGCTTCCCAAGCTAGTGAGGCGGGTTCGACTCCCGCTACCCGCTCCAGATTCAGCGGCCAGGCGCGATTCGGCAACCGGTTAAGAAGGCTTCGACATGGGTAAACTGCTACGGCTTGTGATTTTTGTAATTGGCGGCCTGGTATTGTTGCTTGTTGCAGCAGCTATCATCCTGCCTCTGGTTGTTAATCCCAACGACTTCAAGGATGAGATCGCCGCTGCGGTAAAATCAGAAACTGGTCGTACCCTGTCCATCGAAGGCGACATCGAGCTGTCCGTGTTTCCCTGGCTGGGCCTGGACGTCGGGCCGGTTTCGCTGTCCAACGCCGCTGGATTTTCCGCCCGCCCGTTTGCCAGCATGAAAGCCGTTCAGGTTCGCATCAAGTTGTTGCCTCTGCTGAGCAAGGAACTGGAAATGGACACGGTTGTATTGCAGGGTCTGAAGGTATCCCTGGAGACCAGTAAGCAGGGCAAGACCAACTGGAGTGATCTGGCAGGTGGCGCTGAGCCGGTTAAAGAGGCACCTGAAGTCACGACGGAGTCCGCGTCAGCTGCCGACATTACGCTGGCAGGATTGGCCATCGGCGGTGTTGAGATAACCGATGCCGATGTGATCTGGGACGATCAGCAGGCAGGCACCCGCTATGAAGTCGAGGGACTGAGCTTGCGTACCGGTACTATCGAACCCGGTGAAGCAGTGCCAGTGGAGCTGAAACTGGCGCTGAATTCAAAACAACCCGATATATCAGGTCCGGTGGCGTTTGCGGCTACCGTGGCCCTGTCCGGGGATGGGCAAACCATCCAGTTGAGCGATGCAAAGTTGACGACCGATCTCGCCGGCGACGAATTGCCCGGCGGCCGGTTGAAATCCAGTCTGGGATTTAATACCACGCTGGATCTTAAAGCGCAAACGCTGGTTGTGTCCGACTTGCTGTTCAAGGCTCTGGGTTTGCAACTTGATGCTGAACTGAAGGGAACTTCGCTACTGGACGATCCAAAAATCAGTGGTGAAATCAGGATCGCGGAGTTTGTCCCGCGCAAACTCATACAGGCGCTGGATTTACCAGCGGTTGAAGTTTCTGATGCAGCGGTACTCGGCAAGGCCGATGTGCAATTGAAGCTGAAGGCAACTACCAACAGTGTCAACCTGACTGAGTTCAGGTTCCAGCTGGACGATTCAACGCTGAAGGGGCATTTGAGCGTAACAAACTTTGCGCGGCCGGCGGTCCGCTTTGGTTTGCAGCTCGATGAGATCGACATCGATCGGTATCTGCCCCCGGGTAATGATACATCTCCGGTTCCACCAACTGTAGCTGCGGCTGCCGGTGCGCAGATGATTCCGGTAGACACACTGCGCGAGTTGGACGTGGAGGGCGAACTGAAAATCGGCAAGCTGAAGGCAGCCGGGTTGCGTAGCTCGGATATCAGTATGAAGCTGGGCGCGAAAAGTGGTGTGCTGCGCGTGTATCCCGCAAAGGCCAGCCTGTATGGAGGACAATACAAGGGTGACAT
>CAJXFW010000022.1 GCA_913053655.1 uncultured Thiogranum sp.
GAAATCCGTACCCCCATGAACGGCATATTGGGCATGGCACAGCTGCTGGCCGAAACCGAACTGAATCCGGAACAATATGAGTATCTGGACACGATCAATCGCTCGGGGTGCGCCTTGCTGGCAATTATCGACGATATCCTCGACTTCTCCATGATCGAGGCACAGAAAATGAAGCTGAATGCCATTGCCTTTGATCTCGAACGGTGCGGCCTTGATGTGACCCGGCTGCTGGCGGTCAAGGCCCGGGACAAGGGTGTGGAAATTCTTTTCCACTATGCTCCGGACTGTCCACGCCACCTGGTCGGCGATGCGGGACGCATTCGCCAGGTGTTGATGAATCTGGTCGGCAATGCCGTCAAGTTTACCGGGCAGGGACATGTCCTGCTCGCTGTTAACTGCGAAGCGCGCGGGCCGGAGCGGGCGGAACTGTGTTTTAAGGTCCATGATACCGGCATCGGTATCGCCGCCGGAGACCGGGGCGGATTGTTCGATTCCTTCACCCGTATGACGGGGCCTGACAGCCATAAGTTTGGCGGCACCGGGCTGGGTCTGGCCATTTGCAGGAAAATCGTCACCCTGATGGGTGGCAAGATCGGCCTGGACAGTGAACCGGGTGATGGCTCAATGTTCTGGTTCCGTATCAGCTTGCCGATTGCCGGGGAGCCCGAACCGCTTCCTGTGACCTTGGCCCACAACCCTCCTGCCAGGGCGAAATGTGAGCACCCGCAAGTTGCTCAATTACGCGGGCATGTCCTGTTGGTTGAAGACGATCCGACCAACCAGAAGGTGGCTCTGGCTATGCTAAGCCGGTTTGGCCTCGATACGGAAGTTGCCAGCAACGGGTTAGAAGCCATACAAAGCGCTGCCCACAGCAACTACGATCTGATCCTGATGGATTGTCGGATGCCGGAGATGGACGGCTATCAGGCGACCCGTCAAATTCGTGCGCAGGAGCAGGGAGAGCGTATTCCAATTATCGCCTTTACGGCTAACGTGCAGGAATCCGACCGGGAAAGATGTCAGGCAGCCGGCATGGATGATTTTCTCAGCAAACCGTTCAGCCTTGACGAATTTACGGTGGTATTGCAACGCTGGTTGCCAGACACGGAGTCAAAGAGGGGAGCGTCGATTGATGCCACTACGTTCGACAGCCTGCGTGCCACCATGGGTGAAGACTTCGCGGAGTTGATTTCAACTTATATAGAGGGCGCCGCAGCATGCCTTGAACAGATGCCGAAACGGCTTGCCGAAGCGGACCTCAAGGAGGTCCAACGCCTGGCGCACAGCCTCAAGTCCAGCAGCGCTGCGATCGGAGCCACGACCCTGTCGGCCATGGCCGAGGAACTGGAACAATGGGCGCGGGACGGAAAAGCGGACAGCCTGGCAAAGCAGATTGTCACCCTGCCAGCCGAATTCAGTCGTGTACGCGAGGCATTGGAGCGTTTGGAAACGAAACACCATTCGGGAACTCTGGTTTAGTACCTTACCACTGAAATTTTATACAAAATGACGAAGATTTTCCCCGTAGGAGCGGGCTGAAGGTGAAGCGCTGATAATTCATCTCAATGCGCTGGATGCCGGCTACCGGATCAAGTCCGGCACATGCTTCGCCGGCATGACGGATTGATCAGACCTTGTTTAGCTTTCTGACCGTTCCAGGTTGCCACACTGTGTTGTTATGGGTGAGCCATCGATCATGGTTTCTGCTTCCTGCAGGTAGGTATCGAGAACTTTATAGAATTGCTGCCGTTCGATTGGTTTGGCAAGAAATGCATCGCAGCCTGCTGCCAGGTAATGTTCTACATCCCGGGTCATGGCGTTGGCGGTGAGTGCGACAATCGGCCCGGAATAGCCTTGTTCACGCAATTTCTGTGTAGCCTCGAGTCCATCCATAACGGGCATTCGCATATCCATTAACAGCAAATCGTAATCGCCGGAGAGCGCCTTTCCCACAGCCTGCCGGCCATTTTCGACCACCGTGACTGCACAACCGGTTCGCTTGATCAGGTGGGTGATGAGCTGTTGATTGAATTCAGTGTCTTCCGCGAGCAGAATGTGGCCCGTCAACTGGTTTATTATCGGGCCGGATTCTGTTTCGGCTTCTTTGACCTTGTCTGTTGCTTCAATCCATTCGACATCCTCTAACGGGCCAGTGGCGATAGCCAGTGTAAAATGGCTGCCTTCCCCGGCCTTGCTTTCGACCGTGAGAGTACCGCCGAGTTTTTCAGCCAGTTGCCTGGAAATATACAGTCCCAGGCCGGTACCCCCATATTTACGGATAGTGGAAACGTCCGCCTGGCTGAACTGCATGAATAGACGCGTTTGTTGTTCGGGGGTTATTCCGATACCGGTATCGGATATAACAAATTGCATTTGTTCTGCTTCAGCGTCACAGCTGACGGATACACTGATACTGCCCTGGCCGGTGAATTTGACCGCGTTGCTGCAGACGTTAAGCAGAACTTGTTTGAGCCGTAGCGGATCGCTCATAATGCGGCCGGGCAGTGGCCAGTTGTAATTAATTTTAAAGTCCAGTTCCTTGCCTGCAGCCTGTATCGAGACCAGATTGTCTACCTCTTTCAGCATATCGAACGGTGACAGGGCCACCGATTCTACAGTAATTTGATTCGCCTCGATTTTTGAGAGATCAAGAATATCGTTAATCAGCCGTGACAGGTGTTTGCCACTACAAATAATGATACGGACTGCTTCGCGGCGTTCTTCCACGGTCTGGCCGCCGTCCAGCATGGATTCGCCAAAGCCGATGATAGCCGTTAGCGGAGTACGGATTTCATGGCTCATGGTGGCCAGGAATTCGGATTTCATCCTGCTCGCGGATTCGGCCTGGCTGCGAGCCTGTTCCAGCTGCCGGGTGCGCCTGGCGACAGTGGCTTCCAGACCATTGAACAGATAGGCGTTTTCAATGGCGATAGCGACCTGTTGTGCCAACAGGGTTAACAGGTCAAGATCAGCTTTGCTAAATTCGTCTGCGCCCTCCTTGTTAATGCCCGCAATGCCGCCCCAGAAATGTTTTTTGCCGATCAGAGGAACCAGGATCACAGTGCCGGCCTCTTTTTCCCATTTAGTACGCTCATGGGGTTCGAGATCGTCCAGTACGCCATGCCACCACGAACGTTTATGCTTCCACACCCAGCCGCAAATGCCGGTATCTATCGGCATGCTTTCACCAACGATTTCATCCGCATTTTCACCACAACCAGCGACATAGGTATAGCTGGAGAGCTCTTCACTGACCAGGGGGATGAGGATGGTTTTGGCCTTGATCAACTGCTGTGTTTTTTCCGCGACCCGCGAGAGCAGTTTGTTCGGGTCCAGTTCCGAGACCAGCATGCTGCCGGTTTCGAGTAAAACCTGCTTTTCATGCTCAAGGCGCTTTACGGTTTCATCAAGCGAGGCCATATTTGATAAAGTCCTTTTATACCTGCCGTTTGTCCGGTAATTAATAGTATTGACAAACCGCTCTCCTGTTATCGTACGAGCGCCTTGCTTACTTGAGCCGGTTCAGGATTTAAGTCGGGGGGGATGGTGCCGTTATTTCGGTCAGGAACTCAAATCAGGAAGGGACAAACGTCATGGCGACAATACTGGCAGTCGATGACTCCAACTCAATGCGGCAAATGGTCAGCTTCACCCTCAAGCAGGCAGGCCACGATGTTACAGAAGCGGCGGATGGTGTAGAGGCGCTGGAGCTGGCAAAAAAAAGCAGCTTCAATCTGGTGATTTCCGATGTAAACATGCCGAAAATGGATGGTCTTACTTTGATCAAGCAACTCCGCACACTGCCCAGTTATAAATTCACCCCGCTACTGATGTTAACCACGGAATCGGGTTCCGATAAAAAGCAGGAAGGCAAGGCCGCCGGCGCCACTGGCTGGATCGTGAAACCCTTCAACCCGGATCAGTTACTCTCCACTGTAAATCGCGTGCTGGGATAGAAGGCCGGAAGCGGCCTCCTGATCGATATGGGCAGCATGTCAGCCATACCCCGGCAAAAGAGTGGGCGGGAATTTCATTTTACGGACTCGAATTTTGAAACGGCCCGTAAAATGTTGTACCGGCACACCGGTATATCGTTGAACGACGGTAAACTGGATCTGGTATACGGGCGTTTGACGCGCCGGCTGCGTGCACTGCACCTGAGCAGCTTTGATCAGTATTTATCCTTTCTGAAGTCTGAACAGGGTGAGGCTGAAATGGTGCATTTTATTAATGCGCTGACCACTAACCTGACAGCCTTTTTCCGCGAGCCGCATCACTTCGATTTCCTGGCTAATACGGCATTGCCTGAAGCGATGCGCAAGCATGGCCGCGACCATCGTATTCGATGCTGGTCCGCGGGCTGTTCAACCGGCGAAGAGCCGCATTCGATGGCCATCGTGGTGCGCGAAGTGATGTCTTCCTGTGTCGGCTGGGACATAAGAATTCTGGCGACCGACCTGGATTCCAACGTGGTAGCAACTGCCGGACAGGGTCGGTATACCGGTGAACGCATTGCCGGTCTTTCCCGGTCGCGGGCAAAAAAGTGGTTTCATACTACGGGCGATAAAGTCCAGGTCGATACGTCATTGCAGACATTGATTACTTTCAAGCAACTTAATCTGATGCAGTCATGGCCGATGCGCGGTCCCTTTGACCTGATTTTCTGCCGCAACGTGGTGATCTACTTTGACAAACCGACGCAGCGCAAATTATTTGATCGCTATGCCGATTATCTTGCCGATGGCGGGTATTTATTTCTCGGTCATTCAGAATCCATGCATAATCTGTCCGACCGTTTCGAGCTTATCGGTCAGACCATTTACCGCAAGGTTCGTTAGGAGCACGCATGCAACATTTGGTTAGAGCACCCGATGGACTCCAGCAACCACCGGTTTTACGGGGGTTCGAGCATATTCGACGTTATTGGGACCGGGCCAACCATACCTTTGCGGCGAAGATTCTGCCGGGCGAGTTTTACGTGACACGGAGCGACGAAGCGGTGATCACTGCGCTGGGATCCTGTGTTTCGGCCTGCATTCGGGATCGGGTATCCGGCATCGGCGGGATGAATCATTTCATGCTTCCGGAAGTCGCCGGCGGCGCTTCAGATGATGCGGTGTGCACCTCAACAGCGGCGCGCTACGGGTCGTTTGCCATGGAGCAGTTAATCAACGAAATTATCAAGGCCGGCGGACGGCGCGAGAACCTGGAAGTCAAGCTGGCGGGTGGCGGCCGTGTGATTGCCAATATGACAGCCGATATTGGCGGCAAGAATATCCGCTTTGCAGAAGAGTATCTGCACAACGAGGGCCTGGAAATCTCAGGTTCCTGCCTGGGCGGCACCTCGCCCCGCCGCGTGGTGTATTTCCCGGCGACCGGCAAGGTGCGGGTCAAGAAATTAGGCGGCCAGGCTGTCGCCAACGAGGAACGCGTTTACCAGGATCGTATCAGCCACCAGAAGATCGAGGGCGATGTCGAACTTTTCTAACAGAAAAATCCGTGTCCTTGTGGTGGATGATTCAGCGCTGATACGGAATATGCTGACTGAAATGCTTCAGCAGGATCCCATGATCGAAGTGGTCGGCGTAGCGCATGATCCCTTTATGGCAAGAGACAAGATCAAGCAGCTGAATCCGGACGTTCTGACCCTGGACGTTGAAATGCCCAGAATGGATGGTGTGACTTTCCTGCGCAATTTGATGCGCCTGCGACCCATGCCGGTCGTGATGGTGTCGACGCTGACGCAAAAAGGCAGCGAGATCACCCTGGATGCGCTGGAACTGGGTGCCGTTGATTTTGTGTCCAAACCGACTGTGGATATTGCTCATACACTCGGTGATTACGCCGAGGAAATTATCGCCAAAATCAAAGTGGCCTCAAACGCGCGTGTGCGTGAGCTGAAGCCCGTTTCCGAGCGGCACGGTGCGGATGCTGTATTGCCGACAATAAAACCCGGGCATTTTAAAACCACCGATCAATTAATTGCGCTGGGTGCGTCCACAGGGGGTACCGAAGCCATCCGTGAGGTGCTCGAAGTCATGCCGGCCGATAGCCCGGCTATGGTCATTACCCAGCATATCCCGGAAGCTTTCAGCAAACCGTTTGCGGAGCGCATGAATCGTTGTTCACAGATGAACGTTAGCGAGGCCGGAGACGGCGAGCAGATTGTGCCGGGGCACGCCTATATCGCACCCGGTGACCGCCACCTGCTGGTGGTTCGTGATGGCGCAAGATTTCGCTGCCGGCTGAGCGACGGGCCACCCGTCAATCGCCACCGGCCCAGTGTCGATGTCATGTTCCGTTCCGTGGCACAGAATATCGGTCCCAACGCAATTGGCGTTATTCTGACGGGCATGGGTGCCGATGGCGCCAAAGGGATGCAGGAAATGAAGGAAACCGGCTCCCATACCATTGCCCAGGATGAAAAAACCAGTGTCGTTTGGGGGATGCCGGGGGTAGCCGTGGGGCTGGGTTGCGTGGACGATGTGGTACCTTTGGGCAGTGTTGCAAGGAAAATCCACAACGCGCTGGAAAACGGTTAAACCACTCGACGAATAAAGCACCGAAGTACGTCAGGGTGCACAACCCTCACGCGTAGCATTTTTTACCGCAATGCCTGCGCTGATCCTGGAGCCCAGTAATAGAACAAGCGCCACGCCGTACACCAGCGGCTCAAGCACATCTGCCTTTACCAGCCACCAGAAATGCAATACACCCAGCGCCGGGATAACATAGGCCAGCTGGTGCAGCTGTTTCCAGCTCCGCCGCATCCGGCGCACCATGAATTTATTGGATGTTATTGCCAGCGGCAGTAACAGTACGAAGGCCAGCATGCCCACGGTAATGAAAGGCCGTTCCAGAATATCCAGCCAGATCTCTCCCCAGTCGAAGAACTGGTCCAGCCACAGGTAGGTAAACAGGTGCAGACCGGCATAGAAAAACGCGTACAGTCCCAGCATGCGGCGCACACGGATCGCCCAGGCCCAGCCAAACAGGCGCTTTAGCGGCGTCGCCATCAGTGTAATCAGTAAAAATCGCAAGCTCCATTCGCCGGTGCTGTCCGCCACTTCGTCGATAGGGTTGGCGCCAAGCTGACCGGTATACAGCTGCCAGCCCAGAATAATCAATGGCAGCAGACAGACAATAAAGACCAGCGGTTTTAACCAGCGTTTTTGCATATCAGTAGTACTTCTTCAGGTCCATGCCCGCATAGAGTGAAGCGACCTGCTCCTGGTAGCCGTTGAACATCAGCGTCTTGCGTTTGCGCCATTCACCGATACGCCGTTCGCGTTTCTGGCTCCAGCGTGGGTGTGACACACCCGGGTTCACGTTGGAATAGAAACCGTATTCCCGCGGTGCGGATTGAGTCCAGGAGCTGGTCGGCTGCGTTCCGCGCAAACGTATCCTGACAATGGACTTGATACTCTTGAACCCGTACTTCCACGGCACCACAAGGCGGATCGGCGCGCCGTTCTGGTTGGGCAGCACATCTCCATACAACCCGACCGCTATCAGCGTCAGCGGGTTCATGGCTTCGTCTATGCGCAGACCCTCGCGGTATGGCCAGTCCAGCACGCGGCGGCGCTGGCCGGGCATTTGTTTTTTGTCAACCAGGGTTTCGAACTCGACGAATTTTGCCTTCGAGGTCGGCTCGAAACGTTTGAGCAGATCCGCGAGCGGAAAACCGACCCAGGGAATAACCATTGACCAGCCTTCCACACAGCGCAAACGATAAATACGTTCTTCCAGCGCATGCGGCTTGAGAATGTCTTCCAGCGTATAGGTGCCGGGCCGACCCACTTCGCCGCTGATTGACACTGACCAGGGATCGGTTACCAGTTTGTGGGCATACCGTGCCGGGTCTGACTTGTCGACGCCAAACTCATAGAAGTTGTTATAGCTGGTTACGTCATCGAGCGGCGTTTTCTCCTCGTCGGTACTGAACGGACCTGGCGTTATCTTTCCGAGTTGCAGTGCAGCCGAAACGTCAGGGCTCAGTAAAGAACCGCCAATCGCTGCACCGGCAATAGCGATACCGGATTGCAGGAACCGGCGCCGCTGCTGATAGATCTCGCAGGGCGTAACGTCGGACTCGTTAAGGTCCGTTGCGATTTTAATCAGCACAATCCCGTCCTGTTCTGGTAAAAATATGAGACTGCGTACCCGGCCCAGGGTTCCCCGCGTACGGAGAAAACCCGACCGTCGACCGGAGTCCTGGAACCAGTATAGAGGAGTTACGGCGCCCTGTTCATCACGAATCGATCACAGCCCCGCCTGTAGGAGCGCCGTCCTTCGGCGCGATTGTCGGTAACCCAACCTATCGCGCCGAAGGGCGGCGCTCCTACAGCATCGCCCGTTAACCCACCTGCTTGCGGGCGTTACGGAACATACGCATCCAGGGGCCGTCTTCACCCCAGGCATCGGGGTGCCAGGAATTCTGTACGGTACGGAATACGCGTTCGGGGTGCGGCATGGTAATGGTGAAGCGGCCGTCGTCGGTGGTCAGGCCGGTAATACCCAGCGGGGAACCATTGGGGTTTTGGGGGTACTGCCCGGTTACTGCGCCGTAATTGTCGATAAAGCGCAGGGTAACCAGGTTCTGATCGAGCGCCTGCTGTGCGCCATCGGGATGATCGAATGCCGCCCGCCCTTCACCGTGTGCCACAGAAATTGGCAAGCGGGAACCTGCCATACCTTCAAGCAACAGCGATGGCGACGACACGACTTCGACCATGGAGAAGCGTGCTTCAAACTGCTCGGATGTATTACGCACAAAACGTGGCCAGTGCGAAGTGCCGGGAATAATATCTTTCAGACCCGACATCATCTGGCAACCATTACACACACCCAGCCCCCAGCTGTCTGCGCGTTCAAAGAACGCACTGAATGCATCACGCGCACCGGCGTTGAACAGAATGGATTTTGCCCAGCCCTGGCCGGCGCCGAGGACGTCACCATAGGAAAATCCACCACAGGCAGCCAGCCCGCTGAACCCACTCAGATCGGTGCGGCCGGCAATGACATCGCTCATGTGTACATCACGGCAGTCGAAACCGGCCGCATCAAAAGCCGCCGCCATTTCCAGCTGACCGTTGACGCCCTGTTCGCGCAGGATCGCAACCCTGGGCCGGACACCGGTAGCGATCATCGGCGCGGCCGGGTTCTCTTCGATATCAAAAGTAATGACTGGCTGTGTGCCGGGATCATCGCTGTCCAGCAACGCGGCAAATTCCTGTTCCGCACACTCGGCATTGTCACGCAGCGACTGCATCCGGTAACTGGTCTCCGACCAGGCCCGGTGCAGGTCGACACGCTTTTCATCAAACACCGGTTTACGTGCGTAGGAAAAAACAACGCGGTCGTCGTCACGCAGGGTGCCGATAACGTGACTGTGTTTGCCAAGACCCGACTCGCGCAGGGTTTCCAGCACCGTATCGGTATCACAATGTTTCACCTGCACGACGGCACCCAGTTCTTCACTGAACAGGGCGGCGCGCTGATCATCACCCAGATCATCCAGCTGTACTTCAAGCCCGCAGTGACCGGCAAAACTCATTTCGCAGAGCGTGGCGAACAACCCGCCGTCGGATCGATCGTGATAGGCGAGCAACAGTCCGCTCTGGTTTAAGTCCTGAATGGTAGCGAAAAAAGCTTTCAAAGCATCCGGGTCATCCAGATCGGGAGCATGATGCCCGACCTGCTTGTAAACCTGGGCCAGTGCCGATCCGGCCATGCGGTTGTGCCCCTTGCCGAGGTCGATCAGCAGCAGATCCGTGTCGCCACAATCAGACCGTAGCCGCGGAGTGAGTGTCTGACGCACATCCACGACGGGGGCAAATCCCGTTATGATGACTGACAGCGGCCCGGTAACCGAATGGTCCACACCATCCTCCTGCCACACCGTTTTCATCGACAGCGAATCCTTGCCAACCGGGATAGCAATGCCCAGCCGCGGGCACAGCTCGGTGCCCACTGCACGCACCGTATCAAACAGGCCGGCATCCTCTCCAGGATGACCGGCGGGCGCCATCCAGTTGGCCGACAGCCGAATATCAGACAGCGCATTGATGCGCGCTGCAGCGATATTGGTAATTGCCTCGGCCACCGCCATACGCCCCGATGCCGCCGGCTCGACCAGCGCCAGCGGCGGTCGCTCGCCCAGCGCCATGGCTTCACCACGATAGCCCTGGTAGTCCGAACAGGTGACGGCCACATCGGCGACCGGCACCTGCCAGGGTCCGACCATCTGGTCGCGTGTAACCTGCCCGGTGACAGAACGATCACCGATGGTAATCAGGAACTGCTTGCCGGCAACGGTCGGCAGGCGCAGCACCCGGTGCGCCATCTCCTTCAAATCAGAAGGCAGCTCCAGCTCCGGTTTGTTAAAGGTGCGATGGTGAACATCACGCAGCATCTTGGGTGGCTTACCCAGCAACAGTGACATGGGCAGATCGATGGGCGTGTTATCGAAATAACCATCGCCCAGCACCAGCTGTCGTTCTTGTGTCGCTTCGCCGAGCACCTCGAACGGGCAGCGCTCTCGTTCGCACAGCGCCTGGAACTCATCCATCCGCTCTGCAAGCACTGCCAGCACGTAACGCTCCTGGGATTCGTTACACCAGATCTGCATGGGCGACATGCCGGGTTCATCGTTAGGAACAGCGCGCAGCTCAAAAGCACCACCGCGGCCGGCATCATTGACCAGTTCCGGCAGCGCGTTGGAAATACCGCCGGCGCCGACATCGTGAAGAGACAGGATCGGATTATCAGCGCCTTTTTCCCAGCAGCGATCGATGACCTCCTGACAGCGCCGCTGCATTTCCGGGTTACCGCGCTGTACCGATGCAAAATCGAGATTTTCGCAACGGGTACCGCTGGACATCGAGGACGCGGCGCCGCCGCCCAGGCCGATCAGCATCGCCGGGCCACCCAGCACAACAATCTGGGCACCGGCCGGAATGTCCAGTTTGTCGATATGCTCAGCACGAATGTTGCCGTAGCCGCCGGCGATCATAATGGGCTTGTGATAACCGCGCAGCTCGACGCCGGCCGGTCCCGGCACCCGCTCCTCGAAGGTACGGAAATAGCCGCACAGGTTGGGGCGACCGAATTCGTTGTTGAAGGCGGCAGCGCCGAGCGGTGCCTCGACCATGATGTCCAGCGCGGACGCAATGCGCCCCGGCTTGCCATGGTCGGTTTCCCACGGCTGAAGGTAATCCGGGATACGCAGGTTGGATACCGAAAACCCGCACAACCCGGCCTTGGGTTTGGCACCACGCCCGGTGGCACCCTCGTCGCGGATTTCGCCGCCGGATCCGGTAGCGGCTCCCGGGAAAGGTGAAATGGCGGTCGGATGGTTATGCGTCTCCACCTTGATCTGGATGTGCACATCTTCCGCACTGGCACGGTACTCACCGGTCTGCGCGTCAGGCATAAAGCGTTTGACCCGGTGCCCTTCGATGACCGCTGCGTTATCGTGATAGGCGGAGAGGACACCCTCAGGGCTGGCTGCATGACTGGCGCGGATCATGTTGAACAGCGTAGTGTCCTGTGCCTTGCCATCAATAACCCAGCTGGCATTGAATATCTTGTGCCGGCAGTGTTCTGAATTGGCCTGCGCGAACATCATCAGTTCGATATCGTTGGGATTGCGGCCCAGCGCCGTGAAGCTGTCCAGCAGGTAGTCGATCTCATCGCCTGACAATGCCAGCCCCAGCTCAACGTCGGCCCGCTCAAGTGCCACGCGCCCGGTACCCAGGATGTCTACGCTGACCAATGGCCCCGGTTCTGCCTGGCGGAATATCAGCTGCACGTTCTGCTCATCGTCCAGTACCGATTCGGTCATGCGGTCGTGCAGTAATGGCAGTATGGCGTTGTACGCCGCTGCATCCAGCCGGGCACCCTGCGCCAGGGTCAGATCGAAACGAACGCCGCGCTCTATACGCCGCACCACTGCCAGGCCGCAGTTATGTGCTATGTCAGTGGCCTTGCTCGACCAGGGGGAGATAGTGCCGATGCGCGGCACCACCCACAGCGAAACCTGATCGAGGCCCTGGGCCTGCGCCTGACCGGGGACAGATTTCAAATCTGTCCCCTTAACACCTGTCCCCTTAACACCCAGCAACTGCAACAACACCTCATGCCCGTCACGAGACAGCGACTGTTCGAGGTCGACAAAGTGCATGAAACGAGCACTCAGCTCACTGACGGCCGGAGCGAGTCCGCAGATACGCTCCCGCAATTCCTGGCTACGAAAGGCAGAAAAGGCTGGTGCGCCGAGCAATTGCAACATGAACTTTCTCGGTCAAAGAAAGCCCGCGATGATACTGGATGGCTTAAAGGGGGTACAGCGAATCAGACTTTGAAATGCCCGACAACCTTGTTCAGACGCGCCGAAGTGCGGGTCAACTCTTCGAGATCCTCGCTGCCGGCCTTCATCCACTCGGCGTTCTCGGCTTCCTTGCTCGACATCACATCCACGTTGTGGGCGATTTCCCCGCTGGTCTGCGACTGTTCACGCGCGGCGTGTGCAATCTGTTCGACCATTTCGTTCATCGTTTCCACATTTTCCGACATGAGCTGGATCACGTGCTCGGTGTCGTCCACGGATTCGCGCATGGTACCGGTTGCTTCCGCCACCTGTTCCATTGATGATACCAGCGCCTGGTTGGAATGGCGGTTGTCATCCAGCAGCGTGCGAATCTGTGCGGTAGAGTGTTGGGTTTTGGAAGCCAGCTGACGCACTTCGTCGGCCACCACGGCAAAACCACGGCCGGCCTCACCGGCACGGGCCGCTTCGATCGCTGCATTCAGCGCCAGCAGGTTGGTCTGATCGGCGATCTCGTTAATTACCCCGATGACTTTATGCATGGAGCGGCCCTTGGCCTCGATAGCGTCGACACTCTCCTGTAGCCGGCCAATCTGCGCTTCCATGGTCTGGGCTTTTTCCGCCACCTGCTGCATGGCATTTCTCCCGTCCCGGGCCTGTGTGCGCGCTTTCTCGGCCTCGCCCGCGGCGGTCTCGGCATTGCGTGCGATCTCGGCGCTGGTGGCGGACATCTGTTCGGTGGCGGCCGCCGTGTTGCGGGTGCGCTCGGCACTCTCCGTCACATTGGCCTGTACTGCTGCCACGCGTTCGCTGGACTGTTCAGCACCCTGCTCGACCTGGCGCGCTTCTGCGACGATTTCGATGACCATTTCCTGCAAACCGGCCATCATCTGGTTGAAGAAACCGGATGCCTGTCCGAGCTCGTCGCCGGAGGCCAGCTTCACGCGCTGGGTCAGGTCTCCCTCTCCCCGGGCCATCCCCTCCAGGATTTCCCTGAGACGCAGGATCGGTGTCACAATCTGGTTACTGGCCAGCAGGGACACCAATACGCCAACCAGCAAACCGGCCAACAGCAGGGCGCTGATAAAGGTCGAATCCTGGTCCAGGCTGGTCAGCAAAGACGTGCTGGTAGCAACCGCAAGACTGCGCTGCTGTTCCACCAACGTATCCAGCTCGCCGTCGAGCTGATTCAGCAACGGACCGATTTCGTCACGGATCAGCTGAATATCGGTACGCCACTTCCCGGCCTCCTCGATAGCGCGCAGCTTGGCAAAACTACTGACAAACTGTTGCTTGAGTTCGATAAAGCCCGCCAGACCCTCTTCCTGTTCGAAGGTCAATTCGTCTTTGAACGCGGCAATCTTTTTAATTCTTTCATCGGTCTCCTGCATATACAGGCCGATTTCGTTCAGCGCACGCTCGCCACGGAACGCGATGTAGCCACGCACACCGTTCATTACGTTGGCCCAGGCATAGCGCAGTTCGTGAATTTCGTTAAGCAGTTCGCGGCGCGACTGGCTGACGTCTTCCTCGAATTCGCTCATTATCATCTCGCCACTGAGCTGTAGCATCTGCTGGCTGACCGGGTTCAGGTACTGCCCAGCGAAAGACAGGCCTGCAAAATTGCTGACCGGATCATCGACCAGACCGATCATTGTCTTTTCGTAGGATTTAAAGCGCTCGACCAGGCTGTGAAGATTCTGCATCGATGCCTGTAAGGACGCATCCGGGTGCTCCGACAGCACTTGTTCCAGATGCGACATAGCCAGATCGACAGTTTCCAGCGACTCCCGGTAAATTGCGCGATTACTTTCTTCCCCTTCCAGCAGGTACAGACCGAGCGCCGAGGAGGCCTGCGCCAGAGACTGGGACAGGTCCTGGGAAGCCAGCATGGTGGGTTGCAGTTTTTCCACCACCAGGGTGAGATCGTCACTAACCTGGGACAGGCTACGCCAGGAGATGGCGGATAGCACGACCATCAATACCAGCAGGATGCCGAATGCACCCCATACCTTCTGGCGCACCGGTAAATCTGAAAGACGTCGAAAATTCACTGATTCTCCCTTGATATCCCTTCAAAAAACCCTGGCTGTCCGCTCGCGGAATGCACCCTCCGGCCAATCACTGGCCTGTCTAGGGAACCTCTGAATAATTCGTCATTCCGGCGTATGCCGGAATCCAGGTCATTGAAAACACTGGATCCCGGCCTGCGCCGGGATGACGGTAAAGGAATTGATCAGAGGTTCCCTAGATATCTATTGGCAGTTTGAGAAGGATCTTGACCCCACCACCCTTACACAAACCGGGCTAATTCAGGCTCATCCAGGACAAACCATCGGGTTGGTCAGCCACCAGGATATCCTCGGTGCGGCAATCGAGCACCTCGGATAACAGGGCGCGCGGCAGCCCGGGATGGTTATTTTTCTCGCTCAGGTGGGCAATCACCAGGTGTTGCAGGCGATCGGTGTCGATACGCGCCAGCAGATCGGCGGCCTGCTGGTTGCTGAGATGTCCGAAAGACCCACCCACGCGCTGTTTGAGGACGGGTGGGTACGGGCCGGTAGCCAGCATATCCGGATCGTGGTTGCATTCCAGGATAATGGCATCCAGATTCAGCAGCGCCTGCACAATATGCGAGGTGATGCTGCCGACATCGGTCAGCAGGCCCAGGCGCTTTTCCCCGTCGGAAAATACGAACTGGCAGGGTTCCCGTGCATCGTGCGGCACCGGAAACGGCTCGATACCGAGTTCGCCGATACTGAAATTCCGGTGGCCATTGAAACAGTGCCAGGCGGCGACCGCTCCACCTTTATGCGCCGCCTCGGTACCCGCCGTCATCCACACCGGTAATTGATAGCGTCGCGACAAACGTGCAACCCCGGAAATGTGATCACCGTGTTCGTGGGTTACCAGAATAGCGCTCAGGTCGCCCGGTTCCAGTGACAGCCTGGCCAGACGTTTTTCTGTTTCTGTGCAGGAAAAACCACAATCGACCAGTACGCGTGTCGCACCGGCCTCTACCAGCGTAGCATTGCCCTTGCTGCCACTGCCCAGGGACGCGAAACGCATACGCTATTTCAATTCGTTGAACAAAAGCGTCAGGATGCGCACGGCCGTCACCGACGTCTCATGTTCGCCCTTGCTGTTTAACACCACCACACGCGTATTGGTACCATCGTCGGTCAGCTTGATCTGCAAGTGCTCAACCTGCCTGTCGTCATTGCTGGACCAGAACGCAAGTTTGGACAATAGCCCTTTATCCTCCCGCCCTTTCAATGGATCGTTGTAACGTACATAGTAGAGACCTTGCAGACGGTCCCGATCCTCAACGGCAAAGTCGATACGGTCCAGCACAATACCGACATTACGCCACGCCTTCGAATAGTTCTCGTGCAATAACAACACAGCCTGTTCCGAATCCTTCTGTGTCAGTTCGGCACGGTCCGGCGCAGCTTTTTTCTCAGCTACGAGCTGTTTGGCCTGCTCTGGCTCAACACCGAGAAAGATCATCATGCGTTTGAGCATGACCGATTCCAGTCCCGGATCACTGGGGCGGGGTTCCCATGTAATGGTCCCCCCGTCGTTTTCATCCGTGACCACCTCTTGAATACCCTGGTGGCTGATAAATATTTCCGTGGTACCGGACTCTTCACCACGCTCCAGACGCATACGATAGCGGTCTCGAAAGGCTGATGAATACGCATTGGGGATAACACGGCTGATTAACCCGCGAATCAGGCCTTCGGGTATAGCCTCGGTATTCTCGACCCAGTCTGTCTGCAAAATCCCCACTGCCGGGTCTTCCAGCATGATGAAAAACCCGTTTTCCAGCCAGAACTCCCTGGCTTCGGGCCACACGGCAGCCGGTTCGCCTTGCACCACCAACCAGGCCCGGTCCCGCTCTCGCTCGAACCGCAAAGACTCCTGGCTGGGTAATACCGGGCTGGCCCCGCCACCACCTTTTGCCAGCGTCTCGCGCGCACCGGTATAACCCGAAAGCGTGGTTGATCCGCTCGGCACAATCAGCGCATCGGTAACCGGGGTGGTAGTCAGATCCGGTGGGACATCCAGCGGCCGGGTTGGTTCGGCCTTTTTATACTCCTTGCTTCGGTCCGGAAACACCTTGTTCAGAAAACTGCATGCTGTTGTCAGCTGCAACACAACCACCACCAGCAGTAACCGGCCTGTGAATAAAAATCTGCGCATGAACGGGGCTTCAGTATTTTTCAATTCAGGCATCTGCAGCCTCGAGTACACCGGCCTGCCGCAGGGCATTCCGAACCGGCTCATGGCACGTGTCAGCAAGGGGAGTCAGCGGTAAGCGTATACCGGGCGGGATCAGTTGCATTTCATGTAATGCCCATTTTACCGGGATGGGGCTGGACTCGATGAACAGCTCTCTGTGCAAGGCACGCAGGCGCTGGTCGATCTGCTCCGCGCGCGCGCGATCCCCGGCCAGCGCTGCGGCGCACATGTCGTGCATGGCTTCGGGTGCCACATTGGCGGTAACGGAAATATCGCCCTTTGCGCCCAGCAGGATCAATTCCATGGCTGTGGCATCATCGCCGCTGTACAGGTCCAGACGATCACCGCAGCCGGCGATGATCTGTCGACCTCGTTGCAGATCACCGGTGGCATCCTTGAGTCCGATAATATTGGAAATTGGTGCCAGTCGCTGCACCGTTTCCGGCAACAGATCGCAAACCGTACGGCCTGGCACGTTGTACAGGATCTGCGGAATTGGCACGGCTTCGGCGATCGCCTTGTAATGCTGGTACAGGCCTTCCTGGGTCGGTTTGTTGTAATAAGGTGTCACCAACAGACAGGCATCCGCGCCTGCCTGCAAACCGCAGCGGGTTAAATCAATCGCCTCCTGCGTGGAATTGGCGCCGGTACCGGCGATCACCGGTATCCGCCCGGCCGCCATGGCAACAATGCGGCGCAGCAGGTCACAGTGCTCTTTTTCGTTCAGGGTCGCTGACTCACCGGTGGTGCCCACCGCGACAATGGCGTCGGTGCCGGCCCCGATATGGAAATCAACGAGCGCTTCCAGGCTGTCCTGGTCTATTGCACCGTCATCGCGCATCGGCGTGACCAGCGCTACCATACTGCCGTGAAACATGAAGCTCTCCGCAAAAAAGTAAGGCGCATGGTACGTTTCCGGCCCGCCGGTGACAAGCCGGCCGGCCCCGAGCACCCATTCCAGGTCCCCGATTAGCCCAGTTAATGCTTACCTCAGGAGTCCCTTGTGTTCATTACCGCACCAGCGGCGATAATTCGCACCAGCGCCAAACCGGAATACAGACCCGCCATGACCGAACCATCCGACAGCATCAGAGAAATCCGCATCAACCCCATTGTGCCCAGTGAATCGGTGCTGGTTTCCACTGCGCGTGGCACGCGCCCGCGCAAGGACGAGGCCCCTGCGCCCCGCGACACCCGAAAACACGTGGATCGATGCCCGTTCTGTACCGGCAATGAGGATATGACCCCGCCGACCGTGGCGGCCTCACCGGATGCCGACAACTGGGAAGTACGGGTGGTAGAGAACCTGTACCCGGTGCTGGGCGATGACAGCAACGCCTCCAACCTGGTGTTCGGGCTGCAGCAGGCTATCGACGGGTACGGGCGTCACGAAGTCATTATCGATCATCAGGAGCACGGTATTGCCATCCAGGACATGTCGGAAGCACACCTGGTACGCCTGATCGGCATGTATCGGGACCGGGTGCGCGCGCTGTACGCAGCCGACGAACGGATCCAGTACGTGCTGGTGTTCAAGAATTTCGGCCCCGCCGCCGGCGCCAGCATCCCGCATACCCACAGCCAGGTCATCGCCATGCCGGTAGTGCCGGAAAACGTCTACAACGAAGTGATACACAGCCGCCACTACTTCGAAAAAAACCGCCAGTGTATTTTCTGTTCGCTGATCGACGAGGCGCTGACCTTTGAAGCCACCATCTACGACCGCGAATCCGGCTCGGTACGGCGCAAATTCAACGTCGGCCAGTATGTGATCGAACGCGGAGAACACTTTGTCGCCATCAAACCCTTCGCCAGCCGCTACGAATGGGAAGTGCATATTCTGCCCCTGCAACACAGCAGTGATTTTGCCAACATCAGCGACACGGAACGCGAAGATCTGGCTCGCGTACTGAAGCACTCGATGGCCCGCCTGGATGCCGTTATCGGGGGTGCGCAGTACAATTTCTTCCTGCATTCCATTCCGCACAGTAACGAGTTTTCGAACTGCCACGACAGCTACCACTGGCATCTGGAAATCTGCCCCCGTACCAGCATCCCCACCGGCTTCGAACTCGGCTCCGGCCTGTTCGTCAGCACCATCAGCCCGGAAGAGGCCGCCGCGCAACTGCGTGCCGTAGAACTGGAATAGTGGTAGGCTGCCCTCATGACTGAACAGTTGGTTATCGCTGCCCTTGGCGAAGACCGCCCGGGCCTGGTTGATCAGCTTTCCGGCTGGATTCTGGACAGCGGTTGTAATATCGCGGACAGCCGCATGATGGTGCTGGGCGGCGAATTCTCGGTGTTGCTGCTGGTCTCCGGCAACTGGAACAAACTCGCCAGACTGGAAGACCAGGTCGGCCAGATCGAGCAAAAGCTCGGCATGTCGCTGAGTGTCAAGCGTACTGAAACCAAACAGCGCACCGGCAAGTTCCTGCCCTACGCCGTTGATGTGGTTGCACTCGACCATCCCGGCATCGTGCATAACCTGGCGAATTTTTTCTCCCGGCGCAGCATCAATATCCAGGATCTGTCCACCACCAGCTACGCCGCCGCCCACACCGGTACCATGATGTTTGCGGTGCACATGTGCCTGGATGTCCCCGCAGATACCCATATCGCCACCTTGCGCGAGGAATTCCTGGAATTCTGTGACCAGTTGAATCTTGATGCCGTGATCGAACCGCTCAAAGGGTAACCCCGGTCTCCAATGATTCAAACTGACATATTGTCCAAACGGCTCTTTGTCCTTGATACCAACGTGCTGATGCACGACCCCACGGCGCTGTTCCATTTCAAGGAACACAACGTCTATCTGCCCATGGTTGTGCTTGAGGAAATGGACGCGGGTAAAAAAGGCATGTCCGAGGTGGCGCGCAACGTACGCCAGGTCAGCCGTTTTCTTGACCAGCTGATGTCTGAATCCAGCGTTGCCGATATCGAACGAGGCATTCCGCTCAACACCCGCGGGATAATAGAAGGCGCAGACACCGGGAATTACGGCCGTCTGTTCTTCCAGACCCGCACCCTGAAAATTTCACTGCCTGAGGCCCTGCCGGGCAACAGGTCGGATAACAACATCCTTGGCACGACGCTGGCATTGCAGGCTGAACACGCCGATACCACGGTTACACTGGTCTCCAAGGATATTAATCTGCGCATCAAAGCTGCGGTACTCGGCATTCATGCGGAGGACTATTACAACGACCAGGTACTGGAAGATGTCAACCTGCTGTTTTCCGGTGCCAGCGAACTACCTGGAGAATTCTGGCAGGAACACAGCGATACGCTGGAATCCTGGCAGAAAGACGGGCGCAACTACTACCGGGTAAGTGGGCCGCTGGTTGAATCCTGGAACTGCAACGAATGCGTCTACCTGCCGGAGGAACAGGGCTTCGAGGCTCTGGTGCGCGAAGTCGGTAATGATTCCGCCGTGCTGGAAACGGCTATCGACTACCGCGGTTCAAAACACACGGTGTGGGGCATCAGCGCGCGCAACCGGGAGCAGAATTTCGCACTCAACCTGCTCATGGACCCGGACGTTGATTTCGTCAGTCTGGTCGGTACAGCAGGCACCGGCAAGACGTTGCTGGCGCTGGCCGCCGGCCTCACCCAGACGCTGGAAGAAAACCGCTACAAGGAAATCATCATGACGCGCGTCACGGTGCCGGTGGGTGAAGACATCGGTTTCCTCCCGGGCACCGAGGAAGAAAAAATGACCCCCTGGATGGGCGCACTCATGGACAATCTGGAAGTCCTGACACGCTCCGATGTGGGTGGCGACTGGGGCCGTGCAGTGACTAATGATCTGCTCACCAACCGCATCAAAATCCGTTCCATGAATTTCATGCGTGGCCGCACGTTCCTGAACAAATACCTGATCCTGGACGAAGCGCAGAACCTGACACCCAAGCAAATGAAAACCCTGGTGACACGTGCCGGCCCGGGCACCAAGGTCATTTGCCTGGGCAATGTTGCGCAGATCGATACACCTTACATAACGGAAACCAGTTCCGGTCTCACCTATGTCGTCGACCGCTTCAGGAAATGGGCGCACAGCGGCCACATCATTCTGACACGCGGTGAACGCTCGCGGCTGGCCGACTACGCGTCCGATACGTTGTAGGAGCGGTCTCCTGACCGCGAAAAACCCCGCATAACCATCGCGCCGAAGGCCGGCGCTCCTACACACGTGTTAACCAGAATGTCCCGAAGACAGGGGTGCTTGCGGTAGCGGCAATTGCTGCCGGGCGTCCGGCCATGACCTGATCACCGCCTGCACCAGCGTCGCCAGCGGGATGGCAAAAAATACGCCCCAGAACCCCCACAGCCCGCCGAATACCAGTACCGCAATAATGATAGCTACCGGGTGCAGATTCACCACCTCGGAGAATAACAGCGGCACCAGCACATTACCGTCCAGCGCCTGGATTACGCCATAAGCAAACAGGATGTAGCCGAAGTCTGCACTCCAGCCCCACTGGAAAAAGGCAATCGCGGCAATCGGCAGGGTTACGGCAGCGGCACCGATATAGGGAATCACCACTGACAACCCTACCAGCGTAGCCAGCAACACAGAGTATTGCAGCCCCATCACCAGGAAGGTGATATAGGACACGGTACCGACAATCATGATCTCCCAGATCTTGCCACGCACGTAGTTGGCAATCTGGGCATTCACCTCCCGCCACACCCGCGCTGTCAGTGCCCGGTCACGCGGTAAATGGACTTTGAACCAGTCGATGATACGCGTCTTGTCCTTAAGGAAGAAAAACACCAGAACCGGCACCAGGATAAGGTAAACCAGCAGGGTTATTACACCAACGACGGAGGCCATCGAAAGCGTAACCGCGCTCTGCCCGAGCCTGCCCAGCTCGGCACGGATGGCGTAGATAAGATCCTGCACCTGCGCCTGGCTAATCAGGTCGGGATAGCGCTCCGGCAAGCGCATGATGGCTTCCTGCCCCGTACCAATAATATTGGGCAGCTGATGTACCAGCTGGGTCACCTGGTACGACAGTCGTGGAAACAGACCCAGTAAAGAAAACAACAGGAATACCAGGAACAGGGTAAACACCAGACTGACAGCGCCAAACCGTGGCATGCCACGCTGCTGCATTTTGGTAACAATCCCTTCCAGCAGATAGGACAAAACCAGTGCCGCCAGTACCGGCGCCAGCATGCGGCCCATAGTGAGTATCACCACGAAACCCACCAGCAATACCAGTGCGAGTATCACGGCCTGTGGATCGGATGCAAAGCGGCGGAACCACTGCCGTACGACATCCATCAGTCTTCACCACCTTCTTTCAGTATCTTGTACTGATCGGCAAATATCTTCTCCAGTTCGTCTATAACCCCGGCTGCCTCTCGCCCCTGCATAATGTGCTGCGTAATAAGGTCGGAAGTTGCCCCCAGCATCGTTGATTTACCCAGCATGAAATAGATTTTGGAGAGACGTTTTACGGCAGCAACCACACGCTCCCCATCCGGGCGCGGTATAAAATCCGGTTCAGGGACTTCGACAGGGGTTGCAGGCATCGGCGGTGACGTGATCACAGAGGTACCCGCGCGGCTGAGCAGAAACTCGGCAAAGCCGGTGACAGCGTCACGATCAGCGGGTGACAATCGCTCAATCAGGCTGAGTATTTTCTCTTGCTGTGGCTGATCCATGCCCGGCGTTATACAACTCTGGGGTGCGATTTGCAGTAACTTCGCGCGAATTCGAGCAGCTCATCCATCGCCCGGTGGCGGAACTTCTGCTTCTGGTGGACAAACGAAAACGGTCTTTCAAGCTTCGGTTCCAGCGTCAATGCTACCAGCGTACCCAGTTTCAGTTCTTTCTGGATGGTTGCGAATGAAATAATCGCAACACCCATGCCCGCTTCAACGGCACCCTTGATCGATTCCGGGCTACCCAGCTCCATGGTAAGGTGCATCTGACTTTCATGAATACCCAGTTTATTCATGTGCTCCGCAATAACTTCGCGGGTACCGGAGCCTTCTTCACGACAAATGTAGGGATGCTCAAGCAGGGTTTCAAGATTCACTGTGCCATGTTCTGCCAATGGGTGCTTGGGGGAGACCACGCCGACCAGCTGATCCATCCGGCAAACTTCCACTACCAGGTTCTTGTTCAGAACCGGCGACTCGACAACACCCAGGTCGATGACATTATTTTCCACCATGTGTACGATGCCGTCCGAATTCGACACCTTGAGCTGCACGTTGACATCCGGGTATTTCAATTTGAAATCTCCAAGCAGTGACGGCAGCATGTACTCGGCGATGGTGGTGCTGGCGCCGATCATCAGCACGCCGCTGATATCACCGGTCATTTCGCGCACAGCGCTGTCCATCTCTGAATACAACTCGAAAATACGATGTGCGTACTCGTATACGCGCTTGCCGGCTTCGGTCAGGCTGATGCGGTTATGCGTGCGATCAAACAGGCGCGTATTAAACTGCTCCTCAAGCTGGCGCACCTGGAAGGTGACTGCCGGCTGGGTCATGTGCAGTGCTTCCGCCGCCTTGGTAAAACTCAGCAGGCGTGCAACGGTATGGAAAACCTGCAATCTCCGATCTGCCATGATGACGAACCCTTGTTTATGTAAAAAAGCGCCGAACAGCGCCCCTCGGGATTTTTGCGAGCCAATAAAAATATTTGATCGGGTGGAACAATACAGGACTGCTCACCCTTTTGCATGCGTTTTACCCCTCCCAAAGGAGGTAAGTGACACAAAAAAGGCCAGGCGGTTATCCGTCTGGCCTGATATGTCCCGGGGTCGGCCTTAACCGACAAAACCAGCCTACATCGTGAACTTTGCCATCAATAACTGCTGCTCGGCCGCCAGACGCGCCAGCTCCTCACTGGCCTGAGCAGTCTGTTGCGCACCTTCAGAAGAACGGTCCGCCACCTCGCGGATGTTGTTCATATTGGACTGCATTTCCGACGCCACGGCGCTCTGTTCCTCGGCTGCGCTGGCGATCGTGGTATTCATGTCGTTTATGGCGGATATCGAGCCGGCAATCATCGCCAATGACTCTGCCGCCTTCTCTACCAGATCCGAACTCTCCTGCGCCATGCTCTGCGCACCTTCCATCACTTTCACAGCATTCCCTGTGCCATCCTGCAGGCGCGTGATCATGTCCTGAATTTCCTGTGTGGACTGCTGGGTACGGCTGGCAAGCGTACGCACTTCGTCGGCCACCACCGCAAAACCACGACCCTGTTCACCGGCACGCGCCGCTTCAATCGCTGCATTCAACGCCAGCAGGTTGGTCTGTTCCGCAATACCACGAATCACGTCCAGCACTGAACCAATGTGCTCGCTCTCCTTCTCCAGGTCACGTATAACCTGGGCCGCGGAATCCACCTGGGCTTGCAGCGCGTCGATGCCACCAATGGCCTCCGTCGCTACCAGCGCGCCATTCCTGGATTCGGTATTCGCCGAATCCGCCGCACTGGAAGCATCTGCAGCATTACGCGCAACTTCCTGCACTGTGCTGGTCATCTCGTCCATTGCTGCGGCGATACTGTCGATCTCCGCCTGCTGTTTGTGTACACCACGGCTGGTTTCATCGGTAATCGCCGTAGTCTGTTCCGCTGCGGCTGCCAGCTGGGTGGTTGAACCGCTGATCTGACCGATCATATCCCTGAGATTTGCTGCCATTTGATTGAAGGCGTCAACGATTTCGCCAATCATGTCGTCGCTCTGCATCTGACACTCATGGGAGATATCGTTCTGACTGATGGCATTCGCGATTTCTGAAATACGCTGCAGGCGATTCAGCAGGATCACCTTCACCAGCCAGTAGTTGGCTACCCCGATACCCGCACCGGCAACCAGGCAACCAGCCACAAACCAGCCAAACATGTCTTCCCCCCATTCCACGAAGAAGTCCGCGAAAAAGGGGAAAATACCCCCCACCACGAGACCGAAAGACACAAATCCAATCAGGAGATTACGCAAAATACTTGGTTTCATAAGGAAATCCGTTATGTCCTTGAACGTTATTAACTATCGCGGGAACGTTCATTCACCCGAATTTTATTGCGGCTCCGCGCTGCAAAACTTTATTCTGACCAGGGACGGGGGCAAACCGGAACCGCCGCCGAAATAGCGGCTAAAACACAATATCGGTGTGGCGACTTATTCGGCTGGAAACGCTGGCCGAAGTTGCTCAGAGGCAACTGCCAAAGAAAGGATGACACATAATCTCCAGGGTAACTCTGATCAATTCGTCATACCGGCGAAGGCCGGTATGACGAATTGATCAGCACTTCCTTAAGTGGTTAAGTGAGCAGTGTCCCTACTCTACTT
>CAJXFW010000023.1 GCA_913053655.1 uncultured Thiogranum sp.
TCGCGACCGTTTTCGATACGCACGGTTACAAACTTTGTGGCACCCTCGGCGTCGCGCACTATGAGCTGTGCAAGATCCTCGCATATCTCGCTCACAGCCTTGCAGAAGGTCTCGAAGTCTGCGGTACCGGATTGAATCTTGCCTGAATCCTTCGCCCCTGTTGCCACCAGCACACAGGCATCGTTGGTCGACGTATCACCGTCCACCGTTATGCGGTTGAACGAGCGCTCCACCGCCCGGTTCAGGCACTGCTGCAACGCCCCGCTTTCCACATCTGCATCGCAGGCGACAAAAGCCAGCATGGTTGCCATATCGGGCCGTATCATTCCCGCCCCTTTTACCATTCCGGTCAGGGTGAATCGCTGGCTACCTGTCGTAAATGATCTGGATAGTATCTTGGCAACGGTATCCGTGGTCATAATGGCGTGCGCGGCTGCCTTCCAGCCGTCTGTAGCAAGTCCGGCGAGCGCCTGGTCGAGCACGGCCTCGATGCGACCCGCCGGTAACCGTTCACCAATCACGCCGGTGGAGAATGGCAATACCCGGTCGGCCGAACACCCTGCTTTTTCTGCCAGCAGCGTGCAGGTCTGTTGCGCATCCTGAATCCCCGGATCACCGGTTCCTGCGTTAGCGTTACCGCTGTTTATCAGCAGGTAACGAGGTTGCTGTGTGACCAAATGCTGTCTGGCGACGATCACCGGCGCTGCACAAAAGGCATTGCGGGTAAATACAGCTGCACACTGACTGCTCTCTGCCAGTTCCATAAGCACAAGGTCGTCTCGACCCTCGTAGCGGATACCGGCTGCGACAGACGCCAGACGAATACCGGCGACGGGTAATGCTTCAGGCAATTGGGGAAATACGACGGGCATACGTGACCGGTCTCACCAACAAGTTCCTAGCTTAACCTACCGTGACACTGCTTGAATTTCTTGCCTGAGCCACAGGGGCAGGGTTCATTCCGCCCTATTTTTCGACCATCCCTGACAAAGGGCTGCACAGCTTCATGCTGTTCCTCCGGTGGCACGTCATCGCCTCCGTCCTGCTCCTGCATGGCGCTGGCATCATCGTGGCGGTACTGCACTTCTGACTTGCTGCGGCGCTGTTCATCCACTGCGGCAACATCCGATTCAGTCCGCACCTGTACCTTGGACAGGATACTCACGACGTCCAGTTTGATACGATCCAGCAAACTGGTGAACATATCAAAAGCTTCACGCTTGTATTCCTTCTTGGGATCCTGCTGTGCATAGCTACGCAGGTAAATACCCTGGCGCAGATAATCCATCGCCGCCAGGTGTTCTTTCCAGGTCTGGTCGAGCACCTGCAACATCACGGATTTTTCGAAGTGGCGCATGGTCTCGGGACCGGCCGTCTGCTCTTTTCCCAGGTAGGCTTTTTCCAGCTCGGCCAGAATTTTTTCCCGCAGCGTTTCCTCGTGTAGCGCTTCATCAGTATCCAGCCAGCCCTGAATATCGAACTTCTGCGCGAGTTCGGTCTCAATGGCCGTCTCAAGCCCGGGGATATCCCATTGCTCGTCCATACTGTCGGGCGCGATATAATTATTGATCACATCGTTGACGACATCTGCCCGAATCGCCGCGACGGTTTCCGATACATCATCGATAGCCATTAACTCGTTGCGCTGTTCGTAAATGACCTTGCGCTGGTCATTGGCTACGTCATCAAACTCCAGCAGGTTTTTGCGTATACCGAAGTTATGCCCTTCCACCTTGCGCTGGGCATTCTCGATGGCCTTGCTGACCCAGGGGTGCTCGATCGCCTCGCCCTCCTGCATACCCAGCTTTTGCATCAACCCGGAAACGCGGTCCGAGGCAAAGATACGCATCAGGTTGTCTTCCAGCGACAGGTGGAAACGGCTGGAACCGGGGTCGCCCTGGCGGCCGGCGCGGCCACGCAACTGGTTATCGACGCGCCGTGACTCGTGACGTTCGGTGCCGACTATGTGCAGACCACCGGCGGCAAGCACGGCAGCGTGACGTTGTTCCCACTCCTTGGTGATACGTGCAACCGTGTGTTCGTCCGGACCTTCCAGCGCTGACAGCTCGGCGTCCAGGCTCCCGCCCAGCACGATATCGGTTCCCCGGCCGGCCATATTGGTGGCAATAGTGATAGTCCCCGGCCGACCGGCCTGGGCAATGACATGCGCCTCGCGTTCATGCTGTTTGGCATTGAGCACCTGGTGCTCGATCTTTTCTTTTTTGAGCAAACCGGAAAGGTACTCGGAGGTCTCGATTGATGTCGTTCCTACCAACGCCGGCTGACCACGCTGCTGGCAATCGCGAATATCTTCAACGACCGCAGCAAATTTTTCCTTTACTGTCAGAAATACCAGGTCGCCCATGTCGTTGCGTACCATGGGCTTGTTGGTCGGCATCACAACGACTTCGAGACCGTAGATCTGCTGAAACTCGGCGGCTTCGGTATCCGCGGTACCGGTCATCCCTGACAGTTTTTTATACAGCCTGAAATAGTTCTGGAAGGTAATCGATGCCAGTGTCTGGTTTTCGTTCTGAACCTCCACCCCTTCCTTGGCTTCAACCGCCTGGTGCAGGCCTTCCGACCAGCGACGCCCCGGCATGGTACGACCGGTGAATTCGTCGACAATCACGACCTGGCCGTCCTGGACAATGTAGTCCACGTCCTTATGGTACAGCGCGAGTGCACGCAGAGCTGCATTCAGGTGGTGTATCAGGGTAAGGTTGGCTGCGTCGTAGAGGCTCTGCCCCTGTTGTAGCAGACCCTCCTTTTCCAGCAGGGACTCTACGAGCTGATGACCATCTTCTGTAAGATTGATCTGCTTTTGTTTTTCGTCAATACTGTAATCACCGGGTCCGTCTTCCTCTTCCTGCTTGACGAGCCGCGGTACCAGCTTTTTCATGACCAGGTACAGATCTGAATTATCGTCGGTGGGACCTGAAATAATCAGCGGGGTGCGTGCTTCGTCAATCAGGATGGAGTCGACTTCGTCCACCACAGCCGCATTGAGTTCACGCTGTACCTTGTCTTCAATACGGAACGCCATGTTGTCGCGCAGGTAGTCAAAACCGAACTCATTATTGGTACCGTAGGTGATGTCGGCGTTGTAAGCCGCATGCTTTTCCTCGTGGCTCATACCCGCAACCACCACACCGGTGGTCAGTCCCAAAAAGTCGTATAGCCTGCCCATCCATTCGGCGTCACGGCGGGCCAGGTAATCGTTAACGGTAACAACGTGCACACCTTTGCCTGACAGGGCACTCAGATAGCAGAACAACGTCGCCACCAGCGTCTTGCCTTCACCGGTACGCATCTCGGCAATTTTGCCTTCGTGCAGTATGATGCCCCCCATCAACTGCACGTCGAAATGACGCATGCCCAGGACACGGCGCGAACCCTCCCGTGCCACTGCGAACGCTTCCTGCAATAACTGATCAAGGGTTTCGCCATCCTGGTAGCGCTGCCGGAATTTGTCCGTTCTGGCGCGCAATTCGGCATCGCCAAGCTTTTCCAGCTCAGGCTCTATCTCATTTATTTTATTGACTATTCTAGATAATCGCTTAAGTATCCGGTCGTTGCGGCTACCGAAAACCTTGCGCAATAGCGAAGTAACCATGGTCTGTTCAGTACGAAGTTGGTGAATTCAGAAGGCTGGAATCATACCGCATATAGTCAATCAGGGCAGGGATTAAATCTGTCCCGACCACCTTTGCCTTGAAAGTACTTGTTGCGCGAGGTCTAGCGGCTGGCCCGAACGTATCGGGTCGGATCGACCTGGCGGCCATTTTTTAGAACCTCGTAGTGGACGTGCGGTCCGGTGGATCGTCCACTGGAACCCATCAATGCTATTTTCTGGCCCGGCTCGACCTTATCGCCGACCGCTACCAGGATTTGCTGACAATGTCCGTAACGTGTTGAATAACCGTTGCCGTGATTAATTTCTACCAGTTGGCCGTAACCGTAACGTTTGCCGGCCCAGGTAACGACGCCCTCAGCAGTCGCAACAATGTCGGACCCCAGCTTGCCGGCAAAATCCACACCCTTGTGCATAGCCTGACGACCATTGAAGGGGTCGGTTCGTTTCCCGTAATAGGACGACAGCCAGCCTTTGCTAACAGGACGTCCGCCCGGCGATACCGCATTATTCAACGCGCGGCTGCTCAATATATCTTCAATGACCTGCAGCTGTCTGGCACGGTCATCGATTTGTGTTTCCATGTCATTCAGCGCCTGCATAAAATCCAGAGAACTCAGTGGCTCGCGGACAACTGGGTCAGCAGGACCGCCCTGCGCAGGCGTCCGGTCAAAATCGAATTCTGACTTGCCAAGTTTAGCCGTCCTGGTGAGGCGTTGGCCAAGCGCCTCTACGCGCATCATCTGCGCCTGCATCTGACCCAGACGCACCGCCAGGGCATTCAGGTCATTTTGAGCGGCATCCCGCGCCTGAACCAGTTCCCGCTTTTGCTCACTGAGCGCATGTTGCCAGGAATTTTCCTCCCCGGCAGAGGCATCTGCCAGCGGCGCAGAACCACCCCCGAATGTATATCCGAGGCCGGCAGCTGCCCCGATCAGGCCGGATAACACCAGAACTGCCGGCACCCAGAAACCGGGATGGCCCAGCTGGATACTGCCTGATTTACCGTAGGTGGTGGTATAGAGTAAAAATTTCATTTAGTGTAGATACCGATTCACTTGTAGTTAGTCCGATGCCACGTAAAGACGCTGTATCCTGTTCCGGAATCCTGGCCGCTGCGGCGCTGCCCATACTCGAACGCGCCCGAAAATTGCAGCGCCTGGAGCAGGTCGTTTTGCAACTGTTGCCAAAAAATCTAAGCGCGCATTGTAAGGTCCAGAATCTGAAAAGCGAAATACTGATTCTCACCACGACTTCCCCGGCCTGGGCTGCGCGCCTGAGATTTGCTGTTCCTGACCTGATTAAGCAACTTGAGTGCCAGATATCTCTGACCCTGCGCGCTATCCAGATAAAAATCGAGCCAGAAACGTATGAATTACAACCGGTTAAACAGCACCAACCCAGGCTCTCAACGGCCAGCGGCAACTTGCTGGCCCAGGCCGCCGATAGCGTCAATCATCCGGCGCTTCGGGAAGCCCTGTATCGATTAGCGGCCAAAGCCAGCGATTTCTGAAGGATTTTCAGGGTACCCGGGGGCAGTCAGGCCTGAAACACGCCGGCTGGCCCGGTCAACCATTTCGGCGTTTGCGCCCCATCTTCGAAAGTGATCACTTCCCAGGCATCCTGCTGCATAATCAGCTCGCGCAACAGGCGGTTATTCAGGGCATGCCCGGATTTATAGCCTGTAAAAGCGCCGATCAGACTATAGCCAAGCAGATACAGATCACCTACAGCATCCAGTATCTTGTGCTTTACGAACTCGTCCTCGTACCTCAGGCCGTCCTCGTTGACCACCCGATAGTCATCCAGCACGACGGCGTTGTCCAGGCTGCCACCCAGTGCCAGCTGACTTTCGCGTAGTTTCTCTATGTCACGCATAAAACCGAACGTCCGCGCCCGGCTGACTTCGCGAACAAACGAGGTACTGCTGAAATCTATCTCCGACTGTCGGCAGTGGCCGTGAAACATGGGGTGGCTGAAATCAATGGTAAAACCGACCCTGAAACCCTGGTGCGGACTGAAACGCGCCCATTTATCGTCTTCGCTGACTTCGACGGAACGGCGGATGCGCAGAAACTGTTTTGCGACCCGCTGCGCCTCGATGCCTGCGGACTGGATCAGGAAAACAAAGGGCCCGGCGCTGCCATCCATAATCGGGACCTCTGCTGCTGTCACGTCAACCACGGCATTATCGATACCCAGCCCGGAGAAGGCGGAAAGCAGGTGTTCGACCGTAGAAATTCGTACATCCCCGTAACACAGGGCCGTGGACAGACGGGTGTCACCGACATTATCCAGCGTCGCCGCTATTTCCACGGCCGGCTCCAGATCCACACGCCGGAAGATAATTCCGGTATCTGCGGGTGCCGGTCTCAAGGTCAGGTAAACCTGCTCCCCACTATGCAGGCCAACCCCCTTTGCGCGGATAACATTTCTTAACGTTTTTTGATATATCATCCGGTTAGCAGACCCGTTTGCGTCTGCCTCAGTGTCATGATATGTAAGTAAATTTACGACATTCACGCAAGCACTTGCCCTCCGTACCACCGTACCTGCGACTATGGGTCACTCTCTAGCTCCCTGGCGACCTTGCCAATGATTATGCCAGCCAAACCCGGCTAACACCAATGCAAGCGCCCCGTTAAAGCGTCATTTGCCCGGGATTCAGTCCGCCTGGCGGCGCAAAAACGCCGGGATATCCAGATAATCCATATCGTCAGTACTGGCTGGCGGCGGGGTCGGATCACCGGCGGCTCTTTTGCGGATAATCGCCGGACGATCCAGCTCAGCATAATTCACTTCACCGGACCGGGTACGTTTTACCAGCTTCACCGGTTCAGGTGTCTCCTCCTCCATTTGCAGATCATCGGTACCGAGTCCCGTAGCCACTACGGTGACGCGCAGTTCATCGTGCATTTCCGGATCAATAACCGTACCGACAACGACTGTCGCATCACGCGATGCGAATTCCTTAACCGTGTTGCCAACCTCCTCGAATTCGCCGATAGCCAGATCAAGACCTGCCGTGACATTGACCAGGATGCCGTGTGCACCCATGAGATCGATATCCTCCAGCAACGGGCTATGCACGGCCGCCTCAGCCGCTTCGCGGGCGCGATCCTGACCGGATGCGGCGCCGGAACCCATCATCGCCATCCCCATTTCGGACATGACAGTACGCACATCGGCAAAGTCAACGTTGATCAGGCCCGGACGGGTAATGAGTTCAGCGATACCCTGTACCGCACCCTGCAGCACATTGTTGGCCGCCTTGAACGCATTCAGCAAACTGATTTCCTTACCCAGCACCTGCAGCAGTTTCTCGTTAGGGATGGTGATCAGCGAATCCACATACTGGCTGAGTTCCTTGAGTCCACGATCCGCCACCTGGATGCGCTTGCCACCTTCAAAGGGAAACGGCCGGGTCACAATCGCTACGGTCAGAATCCCCAGCTCCTTGGCCACCTGCGCGACCACCGGCGCAGCACCCGTGCCGGTTCCGCCACCCATACCTGCGGTAACAAACAGCATGTCCGCACCCTCGATCACTTCCAGAATCCGGTCACGGTCTTCCATTGCGGCCTGACGGCCGATATCCGGGTTGGCACCCGCACCCAGGCCCTTGGTAATACTGCTGCCCAGCTGCAACGTGGTGCGTGCACTCATGGCAGTCAGGGCCTGTGAATCGGTATTCGCGCAAATAAACTCTACGCCTTCAATATCCGCCTCGACCATGTGCTGCACAGCATTACCACCACCACCGCCGACACCAATCACCTTGATGACCGCGTTCTGACTGTATGCATCCATAAGCTCAAACATTGTTGTATCTCCTCTATCCGTTAACAGTTCGTTACTCGACTCAACCACTAGAAATTACCCTGAAACCAACTCTTCATCCGCTCCAGTACACCTCGCACACCACGTCCAAAATCAGAATCGAACGCCCGCGGGGCGCGGTTCTGACTGCCGAACAGCAGCAAGCCCACACCCGTTGCATAAACCGGATTGCGTACCACATCCGCCAGGCCCATAACGTACTGGGGCGACCCCAGACGCACCGGCATGTGGAACACTTCCTCCGCCAGATCCACCAACCCTTCAATTTTTGAACTCCCGCCCGTCAGCACCACACCGGCGGCGATCAGTTCTTCAAAACCACTGCGACGCAGTTCCGCGTGCACCAACGTCAGCAGTTCTTCGTAACGCGGTTCGATGACCTCGGCCAGCGTTTGTCTGGCCAGACGGCGCGGCGGGCGATCGCCCACGCTGGGGACTTCTATATTTTCATCGCTGGCGGCCAGCTGGGTCAGGGCACAGGCATACTTGATCTTGATCTCTTCCGCATACTGGGTCGGTGTGCGCAGGGCCACCGCAACATCATTGGTAACCTGGTCACCGGCAATAGGAATCACCGCGGTGTGGCGGATAGAGCCTTCGGTGAAAACTGCAATATCGGTAGTCCCGCCACCGATATCCACCAGGCATACACCGAGGTCTTTTTCATCCTCGGTCAGCACCGAGTAGCTGGAAGCCAGCTGCTCCAGAATGATATCGTCCACCTCCAGTCCGCAGCGCCGTACACACTTGACAATGTTCTGCGCGGCACTCACCGCGCCGGTCACCATGTGTACCTTGGCCTCCAGGCGTACACCGCTCATTCCCACCGGTTCGCGGATACCGTCCTGGTCATCGATGACAAATTCCTGCGGCAGAATGTGCAGGATTTTCTGGTCAGCAGGTATGGCAACCGCGCGCGCCGCATCGATGACGCGATCGACATCGTTAGCCATGACTTCCCGATCACGAATGGCCACGATGCCGTGCGAATTCAGGCTGCGAATATGGCTGCCCGCAATACCGGCATATACCGAGTGGATCTGGCATCCCGCCATCAACTCCGCTTCTTCAACCGCGCGCTGTATCGAATGCACTGTTGATTCAATATTGACCACTACCCCTTTTTTTAATCCTTTCGAGGGATGAGAGCCGATACCGATTATTTCTATACCCCCGTCCGGCCCGATCTCGCCGACAATGGCAACCACCTTGGAGGTACCGATATCCAGACCGACAATCATGTTCTTTTCAGGTTTCTTCGCCATTAACCAGCGCTCCTGGCTGCGTTGCACCCCAGGGTGCCTTCTCTTGCTTCGCAATTCACCTCGTCGCGTGCCTGCCGGCGGACCGCAAAACCGTTGCTGTAACGCAGATCTACAGAGAGCACCTGCCCTTCTCCCGACGCCAGAATAGCGGGATAAACGCGCACGAACCGGGCAAGCCGCTGCATGGGATGAGCACGGCCTATCTCAATGGTCAGGCCGTTACTTAACTGCACACGCCAGGTACGCCGCGCATCAAGTTGCAAACTGCTGACGCCAAGTTTTAACGGTTTCAGCAGCACCTGCATACGCCCGTACATCTCCAGTACGCGGCGCTCGTAACCATCAGGGCCTGCGAAGTGTGGCAACTGTGCAAGTTCCTGCGCTTGCTGTGGTTCGAATGCCTGCGCTCGCGCATTGATAAAGCCGCGCGCCCCCCAGTGTGCGACCGGCTGCTGCTCTCGCACCTGGATAGCCAGTTCGTCCGGCCAGACGCGCCGCACCGATACCTGTTCAACCCAGGGTAATACCTGGATGCGCTGCTGAACGGTTGCCACATCCATGGCGAAGAACCCGTCGCTGGTCAACGGTTCCACTATGGTTTGAATATCCGTGCGCTGCAGGTGCCTGAAATCACCCTCGACCTGCACCGACCGCACCGGCCATTCATCTGGATTGTTCATCCAGTCCAGCAACAGGGCCAGACCCCCGGCGCTTGCCATCACGGTGAGCAGCGCCAGCGTCGGCTTCAGCCAGCCAAAGCCCAACTTGACCTGTTGCCTGCGTTTTGCCTGTGATTTCTTTTTTGCCATCGTCAATCAGCCCCGAGCGTGCCTGTTTCCAGAATGCGCCATACCAGCTCGCCAAAATCCCAACCGAAAACCTTTGCCGCCATCGGTACCAGGCTGTGGTCCGTCATACCCGGAACCGTGTTTACCTCTATCAGCCAGCAGTTGCCGCCAGCATCCAGAAAGAAATCAACACGTCCCCAGCCGGTCGCACCGACGGCATCGAATGCCTGTTTTGACAGTGCCTGCAATCGCACCTCCTGCTCTGCCGGCAGGCCGCAGGGGCAGTGGTAACGGGTGTTGTCCGCCTGGTACTTGGCCTCGTAGTCATAGAACTCGCGCGGTGTCTCCAGCCGAATCAACGGCAGCAGAGTGTTGCCCACAATCGCTGCGGTGTACTCGTAACCTTCAACCCAGCGTTCCGCCAGCACTTCATGGTCGTAACGGTCCGCATCCTGCCAGGCCTGATGCAACTCACTCTCGTGTTCTACCTTTGTCATACCGATACTCGATCCTTCATGCGACGGCTTGAGTATTATCGGAAAACCGAGTTGCTCCGCCGCAGCCTGCAAATCAGCATCAGAACCCAGCATGACAAAGGCGGGGGTCGGCAAATTGACACCTTCCCATATCTGCTTGGTGCGTAATTTATCCATTGCCAGCGCAGAGCCCAACACACCACTGCCCGTGCAGGGAATATCCAGGCTAAGCAACAACCCCTGCACCACACCGTCTTCTCCGCCACGACCGTGCAAGGCATTAAAAGCGCGCACAAAATCACCGTCACTCAACTGCTGCACATAATCCACGTCACCGGTATCTACCGCCTGCGCATCAACTCCGCGCTGTTGCAGGGCGCGCAATACGGCGTTACCACTGTGCAACGAAATCTCCCGCTCGGCAGACCGGCCGCCCATTAACACGGCAACCTTTCCGAACTGATCTGCGCTCTGGATCCGGTCACTCACTCAAACTCCCCGATAATGCGCACTTCCATATGCAGACGAACGTCATGCCGTTGCTGCACCTGTCGCTGTACATAACGAATCAGCGTTTCGATATCGGCTGCGCTGGCCGACCCCAGGTTGACAATAAAATTGGCATGTTTTTCCGACACCCGGGCACCACCAATCTGTTCACCCTTCAAACCGCAGGATTCGATCAGGCACGCGGCAAAATCGCCCGGCGGGTTACGAAATACCGAACCACAACTGGGCTGCTGTGTGGGTTGTGTTGCCGAACGACGTTCCAGCAAACTGCGAATACGTGATTGCGCAGCCGCACTGTCACCGGCCTGCAGCTGCAAATCCGTCGCGACAAACCATTCGTTTTTTGCCCCACTGACCGTGCGGTAACTGACTTCATAGTCAGTGCGCTTTCGCTGGTGCAGTTCACCCTGGTGGTCCAGAGTCTGTACCGACGCTACCAACGACCAGGTTTCCCCGCCAAAAGCGCCGGCATTCATGGCCAGCGCACCGCCCATAGTGCCCGGGATACCCGCCAGGAATTCTGCATCGGTCAATCCGGCCCGGGCGGCAAAACGCGCCACCCTGGCGCAGGCCACACCGGCGCCTGCGCGCACCCGACCGCTGTCGACCGACTCCAGCGTATCCAGTCCGCCGAACGGCAGGATCACGGTGCCGCGGATACCGCCATCCCGCACCAGCAAATTACTGCCCAGTCCTACCCAGGTCACCGGTTCGTCGGGCGCTAACGCAGCCAGAAACTGCTGCAAGTCTTCCAGGTCAGCCGGCCGGTAACATTGGTCCGCCGGTCCACCCACCCGCCAGCTGGTATGGGCTGACATGGGCTCGTCGCTGCTCAACTCGCCGCGTAATCCAGACATAGATTCGGCCACCATCATGATCTGCGCTTGTCCCCGCATTGCACATTTTCCGTCTGTGTACAGGCACGCTTTGACTCGCCATCGCGCCCGCTCACTGGCAATACTTTTACCGGTTTGGGTATCCACCAGCGACTCCGCAAAGGTTCGCCGCAACCCATGTGTACGCGTACATTGCCACTGGAACTCATACATCGCCTCCCGCTACCATCCGGCCAAGCGTTTCAGGCAAGACGGCTGCAACGGCACCGATGGATCCCGCGCCCAGGGTCAATACCAGGTCACCGGCCTGCAACACATCCTGCAAAACTGCGGGCAGGGTCTCAATATCCTCTACAAATACCGGGTCAACGCGGCCCCGACCACGCACTGCACGGCACAGGGTCCGGCCATCAGCGCCAGTAACAGGTTCCTCACCCGCAGCATAGACTTCACTGATCAATAGCAGATCGGTGTTGCCCAGCACCTGGGCAAAGTCATCGAACAGATCACGTGTGCGGCTGTAGCGGTGTGGTTGAAACACGGTGACCAGGCGCCGTTCCGGCCAGCCATTGCGTACCGCTTCCAGTGTGGCGGAGATTTCGCGCGGGTGGTGCGCGTAGTCGTCGATAAACAGAACCGATCCTTCTGCGACCGCCAGTTCACCATTCAGCTGGAAACGCCGCCCGATACCTGCAAAGGTTTCCAGTGCCCGCTGTATACTCTGGTCATCAACCTCCAGCTCACGCGCTACCGCAACGGCTGCCAGTGCATTGAGTACGTTGTGATGGCCGGGGAGATTCAATACAACAGCAAGCGGCTCGTGTTCATCCTGGTGAATTTCAAAGCGCATCTGCACACCGTCCTGACGAAGATTCACCGCCCGGATATCAGCGTCTTCCGCTTCAATACCGTAGCTACGCACCTGGCGGGTGATGGTGGGAAGCACATCACGCACATTGGGATCGTCCAGGCACAGCACCGCCAGTCCGTAGAATGGCAAGTGGTGCAGAAATTCCACGAAGGTCTGGCGCAGGCGCTGGAAATCTCCTTCGTAGGCTGACAGGTGATCAGCATCGATATTGGTTACCACAGCCAGCATCGGTTGCAGATACAGGAACGAAGCGTCGCTTTCGTCTGCTTCGGCGACCAGATAACGGCCACTGCCCAGACGGGCATGACTATTGGCGCTGTTAAGCAGGCCACCAATAACAAAGGTAGGGTCCAGACCCGCTTCACCGAGCAGGCTGGCGACCAGACTGGTGGTGGTGGTTTTGCCATGGGTGCCGGCGACAGCAATACCGTAGCGGAAACGCATGATTTCGGCGAGCATTTCTGCACGCGGCACGACCGGGATGCGCCGTTCGCGTGCCGCTTCTACTTCCGGGTTCTGTGCGTCGACCGCACTGGATACCACCACCACATTGCAGCTGTCCACATGACTGGCATCGTGTCCGATATGGATATGCGCGCCCTGTACTGCAAGTCGGCGCGTCACCGCATTTTCACGCAAGTCAGAGCCACTGACCTGGTAACCCAGGTTCAGCAACACTTCCGCAATTCCGCCCATACCGGCGCCACCGATGCCGACAAAATGCGCTCGACGAATACGTCGCATACCGTCCGGTTGCTGCGCAGGCTGTTTCAGTACCGCCATCATGCCGCTTCCTTCCGATCGGCAGCATCAATACAGACTTCGGCAACACGCTGTGCCGCATCGGGCAATGCTGCCAGACGTGCACATTTCGCCATAACAGCAAGCCGCTGTGGCTGCTGCAACAGCGCCAGTTCCTGCACCAGCGTTTGCGGCGTCACTTCAGCATTCGGCAACAGCACCGCGGCGCCCACGTCCACGAGGTAATGTGCATTGCCGGTCTGGTGATCATCGACGGCGTACGGATAAGGCACCAGGATGGACGCCACACCCACCGCAGCCAGCTCCGCAATCGTTAGCGCGCCCGCCCTGCACAACACCAGATCCGCCCATTGATACGCAATGGACATATCGTCGATAAAGGCATCCAGCCGCACTTCCACACCAGCAGCTGAATACGCATGCTGCGCCTCATCCATGAGACACTCGCCGGTCTGATGCCAGACTTCCGGCCGCCCCTGTTGGTCCAGTTCCGCCAACGCGACCGGCACCTGTACATTTAGAACGGCAGCGCCAAGACTGCCGCCGATGACCAGCAGGCGCGGCCGGCGCGACTGCGTGTCGGGTTCACTAAAAGGTAGCTCCGCAATACTGCGGCGCACCGGATTACCCGTATGAATGGCATTTTCCAGGCTGCCCGGGAATGCCTCCAGCACCCGTTTCGCAAATGGCGCCAGACAACGGTTGGTCATCCCGGCAACAGAATTCTGTTCATGGATAACAAGCGGCCTGCACAATACCCAGGCCATCAAACCACCCGGCCCGGTCGTATAACCGCCCATGCCCAGTACCGCTGCCGGGCGTATTTTCAGCAACACCACAACCGCCTGTAACAAAGCCCATGCCAGCATAAAGGGTGCAGTCAACTTGCGCAGTATGCCTTTGCCGCGCAAGCCCTTGACCCTGATCCAGCAGACTGGAATTCCGGTGGGCGGTACCACGCGTGCTTCAAGACCCAGCCGCGTTCCCAGCCATACCACTGGCCAGCCCTGTGCCTGTAACTGCTCAGCCACGGCAAGTGCCGGGAACACATGGCCACCGGTACCACCTGCCATGATCAGGATAGGCCGTTTCATCATTATCGCGATCTCCGCCGGCGTCTGGAGGCGGCAGTACCCGATACCGGTACGCTGGACACTGTGCAACGTGTCTCGAAATCAATGCGTAACAACAGCGCAATCGCCACACAGGTCACCAGCATGCTGCTACCGCCATAACTTATCAGCGGCAGGGTCAGACCCTTGGTGGGTAACAGGCCGGTGTTAACACCGATATTGATCAGGGTCTGCAACCCCAGCCAGGTCCCTATACCGTAAGCCAGATAGGCAGCGAACAGGTTCCCGCCCTTTTCGGCCACCGCCGCAATGGTGTAGGCGCGGAATACAACAAAGCTGTACAACCCGAGCAATATCAGGATACCGACCAGCCCCAGTTCTTCCGCCAGCACGGCGAACACGAAGTCGGTATGCGCTTCCGGCAAATAAAACAGTTTCTGAATACTGGCGCCCAGCCCGACGCCTAACCATTCCCCGCGGCCAATGGCCATCAGCGACTGGGTTAACTGGAAACCTGTGTTGAAAGGATCAGCCCAGGGGTTCAGGAACGCGGTCAGGCGTTGCATGCGGTAAGGCGATGTAACGGCGAGAAGTGTCAGAGCACTACCTGCGGTGGCTATCAGCGCAGTGTACTTCCACAGGCTCACACCGGCCATGAACATCATCGCCAGTGCTGTAGCCATCAGCACCACGGTGGCGCCAAAATCAGGTTCAAGCAGTAGTAGTACTGCGGCCACCGTCAACAGCCCGAGCGGTTTTATAAAACCGGCACCCGTGTGACGTACATCCTCGCCATGGCGCACCAGGTATCCCGCCAGATAAATCAACGCCAGCAATTTTGCCGGTTCGGACACCTGCAAGCGGAACACACCCAAATTGATCCAGCGGGTGCTGCCATTCACTTCGCTACCCACACCCGGCACCAGCACGGCGGCAAGCAACAGGATGGCCAGCAGAATACTTAACAGGCTGCACTGCTCCCACCAGGCCAGCCTGATGCGCAATACCAGTAGACCCAGGCCCAGACCCAGTACAAGATAAATACTCTGACGGAAGGCGAAATAAAATACATTCAGACCCAGGCGTTCGGCGACCGGCATGGAAGCCGATGTAACCATGACCAGGCCGAGAGAAAACAGCGCAGTTACCGCTGCCAGCAGCGCGAAATCGAGGCGTGGCAGGTGCTCGCCGCGACGCATGGGCATATCCGGTAACAGCACTGCCAGATTCACCGGTGCAACTCCTTTACGGCCTGTATAAAAATTTCACCGCGCTGCCGGTAGTCCCTGAACATATCGAAACTGGCGCAGGCCGGAGACAGCAGGACTGTATCCCCGGGCACGGCCAGTGCAGCCGCCTGGCGCACTGCGTCGAACATATCGGAAGCACGTTGTGTGGCGACTTTGCCTTGCAGCGCGGCATCGATTTCGTCTGCGGCTTCACCCAGCAGCACAACAACCTTGACGCGCGCATCAAGACTTGCCGCCAGCCCGGAAAAATCCGCGCCCTTGCCCTGGCCTCCGGCTAACAGCACCAGCGGCCCGTCAAATCCCTGAATTGCCGCGCATGTGGCGCCCGGATTGGTTGCCTTGGAGTCATTGAACCAGCGCACGCCACCGGTCTCGGCCACCCACTGGGTACGGTGCGGCAAGCCCTGGAATTCTTTCAACACCTGCAACATGGCCTCGCGCGGAAACCCCAGTACCTCGCCCAGCGCCAGCGCGGCAAGCGCATTGGCCAGGTTATGCCGGCCCGGTATACGCACAGCGGATGCCGGCATCCAGCACTCGCTACCTTTGGCAATCCAGACGCCGTCGGGCATTTTCAGCAAGCCGAATTCCTGTATAGCGGGAACGGGCTCGCCCAGACCGAACCCGACCGCGGGAATTTCATCAGATGCCAGCGCTGCGGCTGCCACATCGTCGCGATTGACAACCTGTATCTCTGCGCCGGAGAAAATCCGCTGCTTGGCCCGGGCGTAGGCGGCTAGCGAGTCGTACCGGTCGAGATGGTCCGGACTTATGTTAAGAACTGTTGCCGCCCGGCAGTGCAGACTCTGCACTGTCTCAAGCTGAAAACTGGAAAGCTCCAGCACATAAAGATCAGGCTCCTGCTCTCTGATCAAATCCAGTGCCGGGGTTCCCAGATTTCCACCCACGCGCACATTCATACCGGCCTGTTGCGCCATCGCACCCAGCAGCGTGGTCACTGTACTTTTGCCATTGGAGCCGGTGATGGCGACAACAGGCGCCAGCGCAGACCGTGCGAACAGTTCAATATCGCCAATAACTTCGACACCACGTTGTCGCGCTTCCACCAGCAGAGGTTCCTTTAGCGAGACGCCGGGACTCACCAGAATACGCTCCGCACGCCGGAAAACCCCGGCATCGAAACCCCCTGTAAACAGCGCTACATGGGGCAGCTCCTGCTGCATATTCGCCAGTGCCGGCGGGTGTTGCCGGCTATCGATAACCGCAACCTCCACACCACGCTGCACCAGGAAACGCGCACAGGACAACCCGGTTGCACCCAACCCGACAATTAACGTGCGTGCTTCCTGCAACAGATCCGGTTCCATATGATTTGCGGCTGCCGGCATCTCTCTACATCAGCACGAGCAGCAGCACTGCAATAACTGCAAAGGTTGCCGCCACAATTGCCATTTGACCTCTTTCGTCCATTGCCACCTCTGATCAACGAATCTTCAGGGTTGCCAACCCGAACAACACCAGGATCACGGTAATTATCCAGAAACGCACAATGACGCGCGGTTCCGGCCAGCCCAGTAGCTCAAAGTGATGATGTAACGGCGCCATACGAAAAATGCGCCGCCCGGTCAGCTTGAATGAAGCCACCTGTAATATGACCGACATCGTTTCCATCACAAACACGCCGGCCATTAAAAAAAACACCAGCTCCTGGCGCACCAGTATTGCAACCGTGCCCAGTGCAGCACCCAGCGCCAGGGCGCCGACGTCACCCATAAACACCTGTGCGGGATAGGCGTTGAACCAGAGAAATCCCAGACCGGCACCGACTATGGCAGCACAGAAAACGACGACTTCACCCACCTCGCGGATGAAAGGAATGTGCAGGTATTCGGCGATATAAATATTCCCTGTGGCGTAGGAAAATACCGCCAGCGCCCCGGCAATCAGAACCGTCGGCAGTATCGCCAGACCATCCAGACCGTCGGTGAGATTTACCGCGTTGCTCGAGCCAACTACAACGAAGTAAACCAGCACCAGGTACCAGAGACCCATGGGTACTGCGACCTCCTTGAAGAACGGCACAATCAATTCAGTTTCGGCGGGTGACCGGGCGGCGTAATAAAGATACAGACCGGTTGCGACTGCCACGATCGACTGCCAGAAGAATTTAACACCAGCAGACAGGCCTTTGCTGTTTCCGTAGACCAGTTTCTTGTAATCATCGACCCCGCCGATAACGCCAAAAGCCAGCGTCACCAGCACCACCACCCACACGTAACGATTGGCAAGATCAGCCCACAACAAGGTGGCGGACAGAATCGCTACCAGGATCAACGCACCACCCATAGTGGGCGTGCCGGCCTTGGCCAGGTGCGATTCCGGTCCGTCATTACGTATCTGCTGCCCGATCTGGCGAAAACTCAGGTGGCGGATCATCCATGGCCCCACCACGAACGAGATCAGCAGAGCGGTCAGGACGCCCAGGATGGCGCGCAGCGTCAGATACTGGAAAACGTTAAAAACGCTGTGGTACTGGCTCAGGTAATCGGCAAGATAGACCAGCATCAGTGTGTCACCCCGCCGGCACGCAGCGCTTCTACCACGCGTTCCATACGCATGGCACGCGAGCCCTTGACCAGCACGGTTACACCTTTGCACACCTGCTGCTGGAGCTGCGCATTCAGGCTATCCACATCGCTGAACGATTCTGCGCCTTCGCCGAACGTTACAGCAGCTTGCTGTGCAAGCTCGCCAAGTGAAAAAAGACGACGAACACCTGCTTCACGCGCTTCCTCACCGACCTTGCGGTGCAAACGTTCTCCTGTCGGACCCAGTTCGCCCATGTCGCCCAGTACCAGCCAGGTCTCGGCATCGGTTCTGGACAGCAAGTCCAGCGCAACCTGCAACGAACCCGGATTGGCGTTGTAGGTGTCATCAATCAGCTGGATACCGCCCATACCGGGCTGACTCTCCCAACGCCCGTGCACCGGCTGCATGCGGGAAAGCCCTTCGGCTATCCTGGCCGGCGGTATTTCCACCGCCAGCGCTGCCGCCGCAGCCGCCAGCGCATTCATGACATTGTGTTGGCCAGGCAGCGTCAGGCGGAATGATTTAGCACCCATCGGTGTTACCAGCCGGATGTCGCTGCCGTCTATGTCGCCCTTCCAGCCTGCGCGCACATCCGCCCGGGCGTTCATACCAAAGCTGATAATGCGCCGTGACGCCGCCAGAGAACGCCATAATTCGGCGTAGGCATCATCGGTATTGATGATGCACACAGCATCAGCCGGTATACGCTCAAACAGCTCACCCTTGGCGCGCGCAACACCGGACAGATCGCCAAAACCTTCCAGATGGGCGGGCCCGGCATTATTAATCAGTGCTACGGTGGGCCGTACAATATCCGCCAGGTAAGCAATCTCACCGGGGTGGTTGGCGCCCAGCTCAATGACCGCATAGTCGTGCCCGACAGTCAGCCCGAACAGTGTCTGCGGGACACCGATATCATTGTTGAAATTATCTTTTGTCACCAGCGCCTCGCCACAACAGCGCAGGATCGACGCCAGCATTTCCCTGACCGATGTCTTGCCGTTACTGCCGGTTACTGCAATCACCGGAATGCGGAACTGTGTGCGCCAGTGTGCAGCAAGTTCGCCGAGGGCGAGACGGGTATCTTCGACCTGAAGCATGGGCAACCCATCGCGCGTGGTACTGGTTACAGCAGCCGCAACCGCGCCCATCTTCTGCGCCTGTTCCAGATAATCGTGCCCGTCAAAGTTCGGGCCCTGCAGCGCTACAAACAGATTGCCTTCCGCCAGAGTCCGCGTGTCGGTACTTATGCCATGGAAGGTCACATCTGTACCCAGCCACTTCGCATCCAGAATCTGTGCAGCCTGTGAAAGAGGCATCGTCATCATTCCCCAGGCTCCCGCAATACTTCCAGCACCCGGGTGCGGTCACTGAATGGCAGCAATTGTGAGCCCGTCTGCTGAGTGTCTTCGTGTCCTTTGCCCGCCACCAGCACCAGGTCATCCGGCGCCGCTTCGAGAATCGCGCTTGCAATCGCTGTACCGCGATCACTGATACGCACGGCACGCTGTGGCTGCTCAAAACCTTGCATGATCTGGTCGATAATACTGTCAGGATCTTCGCTGCGCGGGTTATCACTGGTCAACACCACGCGGTCGGCGTAACGTTCCGCCAGCGCTCCCATTTGCGGGCGCTTGCCGCGATCGCGATCACCGCCGGCGCCAAACACGCATATCAACTCACCCGTGCAATGCGGGCGCAGTGCCTGCAAGGCGGTCGCCAGTGCATGCGGGGTATGCGCGTAATCCACGACCACCCGCGGCGCACCCGTTCGGGAAAACAGCTCCATCCGACCCGCCACGGTTTTTACCCGTGCCAGACGCTCTACTGCGGTCTGCAAAGACAGGCCGGACGCCAGTAGCGCACCCAGTGCCGCAAGCAGATTTTCTGCATTAAAAGCGCCGAGCAGCGCTGTTTCAAACGCTGCACTCCCCCAGCTGGAATCCAGTTCCAGCGCTATTCCTTTATCCAGGGCACGGACGCTTTTCAGTTCAATCCACTCCGGGTAACTACGCGCAACTCCACCCGGCTGTCCCTGCCATGCAATGACCCGCAATCTGTTTTTCAGGTCTGCGGCCAGCCGGCGACCAAAGTCGTCTATGACGTTCACGACAGCACAACGCAGATCCACGCTATCAAACAGCCGGCGTTTGGCTTCCGCATAGGCCTCGATACTACCGTGGTAATCAAGATGATCGCGACTCAGGTGGGTCAGAACAGCCGTATTGAAGTCGACACCCGCAGTACGCGACTGATGCAGCGCATGTGAAGAGACTTCCATCGCAACATTTTTCACGCCCTGCTCACGTAGTTCTGCAAACTCTGCTTGCAGGCGCAAGGCGTCCGGTGTGGTATGTGTCGGCTTCCGCAAATCACCATAAACACCGTAACCGAGTGTGCCCAGTAAACCGCACGGCTGTTGCTCTGTGCTTAGCGCCTGGGCGATAAAATGACTGACCGAGGTTTTACCATCGGTACCGGTCACACCGATAACGTGCATCGCGTGTGAAGGGTGAGCGTAAAAACGATCAGCGATTACACCGGTTTTTTGCGTGAGTCCTGCCACCGCAACTGCGGGAACGGTAAGGGCTGCGGCAATATCGCCAATGTCCGGATCTTCAACCGGCTCCCATACCACCGCGATCGCACCTTGCTGCAGCGCCTGCTCAGCGTGACTTAGCCCATGCACCTGCAAACCCTTGCTCGCCAGGAACAGATCGCCCGGGCGTACGCTGCGACTGTCAGCCGCCAGTCCAAAGATTTCAACATCGGCCACCGCGCCATCTACCGGCAGGTCTTCCAGTAGCCACGCCAGCGACAACCCGGACAGGTTGGATTCAACCGCCATCATGCCGGCCCCTCCACACCTTGTGAGCGGGTTTGCAACAGCCCGGCGTCATCCGGCGTAATGTTCAGCAAGCGCAATGCGCCGGCCATCACCCTGGAAAATACCGGGCCGGCCACGATACCGCCGAAGTGTTCGCCATTGCGCGGTTCATTGATGACCACCACCGCGACCAGACGCGGAGCACTGGCGGGTGCCATACCCGCAAAGACAGACAGGTAGCGGTGATCGGCATAGCCGCCGGCTTCCGCTTTGTATGCTGTACCGGTCTTGCCTGCAACCCGGTAACCCCGGACCGCCGCCAGTGGCGCCGTGCCACCTTTTTTGACCACTTCCTCCATCATCCTGCGTACCGCACGCGCGATTCGGGGGGGGTAGACTTTTTTCTGCTGTACCGGATCTTCGCGTTTCAACAGGGTTACCGGAATACGGTAACCGTCATTGGCAAATACGCTATAGGCCTGCGCCAGCTGGATGGCCGTTACCGACAGGCCGTAACCATAAGCGAGTGTCGCCCGCTCGATATCGCGCCAGCGGTGGAAATCCGACAGGTAACCATCAGCTTCACCGGGAAAACCCGTGGCCGTCGCTATACCCAGCCCGGCATCGGTCAACCCTTTCCAGATCAGTTCAGGATCCAGTGACAGCGCGATCTTGCTGGCAGCAATATTACTGGACTTGCGGATGACACCGGTAAGATCCAGGATGCCGTAGTTATGCATGTCGCGGATGGTGTTCACGCCCACCTGAAAATAACCCGGTGAGGTATTGATTTTGGTATTGACCTGGTAACGACCGCTTTCCAGCGCAGATGCAATCACAAAGGGCTTCATGGTCGACCCGGGTTCGAAAACATCGGTGACCGCACGATTGCGCAGTTTGTAGGCCTTCAGCCGTTTGCGATTGTTGGGATTGAACGATGGCTGGTTGACCAGTGCCAATACTTCACCACTGCGATTGTCCAGCACCACGATCGATCCGGAACGTGCATGATGCTTGCTTACCGCGGCCTTCAATTCCCGGTAAGCCAGATACTGGATACGCCGATCAATACTCAGCTTCAGGGTCTTGCCCGGATGCGCGGAACGAATATTTTCGATATTGGCTATGGTGTGGCGACGCCCGTCCTTGACCACGCGCTTGGCACCCGGCTCACCGCTTAACCAGTCATCATAAGCCAGCTCCAGACCTTCCTGGCCTGTATCATCCACGTTGGTGAAGCCAAGCAGATGTCCGGCGACTTCGCCCGCCGGATAGTAGCGGCGGTACTCCTGTTGCAGGTAGACGCCCGGGATATCCAGTGACATGACCTGTTGCGCGCGGGTCGGTGTGATGTGGCGGCGCAGGTAAACAAACTCACGGCCCTGCCTCTGACCCAGCAAGCGCTGCAGCCGGTCGGAGCCCAGACCCAACAGCCGCTCCAGACGCGACTGGTCAGCCGGCGATGCCACCAGCTCTTTCGGATTCACCCACACCGATTGCACCGGCGTACTGATAGCCAGCGGTTCACCATTGCGATCGACAATCATGCCGCGATGCGCGGGCACCTGGACAACGCGCAGATGCCGCTGGTCACCCTGTCCCTGTAAAAATTCGCGGTCCAGCACCTGTAACTGCCCGCTACGACCGGCAAGCACCGCAAAACCGGTCAGCATCAGACCCGTTAATACAAAGTGCCGCATACGGCTGATGTTTGCCTGTTTACTCATCTGTTTTTCATCGACGCAAAATCACTATCTGTTGCGGATCGGGTATTTTCATTCCCAGCCGCTTGCGTGCCGCAAATTCAACTTTGCCGTGCGTGGTGTGGGTGCTTTGCTCCAGCTGTAGTTGCCCCCATTCGACGTTCATACTGTCGCGTTCGGCTTCCAGTGCCTGTAATTCGATAAACAGTTTACGGCTACTATGCTTTGCGTAAGCGACTCCCATACCGCTGGCAATAACCGCCACCAGCAAGAGCGGGAACAAAATCGTTCTCATGCTGGACGCTCTGCAATACGCAGCACCGCACTGCGTGCGCGCGGATTCATCTGTATTTCCTGTTCATCAGCACGCATCTGTTTACCCACCGGCTTCAGACGTGGCCGATACAGGGCCGGCATCACCGGCAGGTCAGGCGGCAGCTGCGGGCCTTTATGTTGATCCCGGATGAAGCGCTTGACGATACGGTCTTCCAGCGAGTGAAAACTGATCACCACCAGCCGGCCACCGGGTGCAAGCGCGTCAACCGCTTGCGGTAGAACAGACTCCAGATCATCGAGCTCCCGGTTGATAAAAATCCGCATCGCCTGAAAACTTTTGGTCGCCGGGTGTCGCTTATGATTACGGCCCGGCACAGCGGCGGCTATCAGGCCGGCGAGCCGCGAAGTCGTGGTAACGGGGTTTTCTTCGCGCGTAGTTACGATAGAACGCGCGATGCGGCGCGAGTGACGCTCTTCACCGTATTTCCAGAGCACATCTGCGATATCCCTTTCTGACGCACCGGCAAGCCAGTCGCTGGCACTGATACCGCTGTGCGGATTCATGCGCATATCAAGAGGCCCGTCATTGAGGAAACTAAAACCACGCTCGGCATCATCCAGCTGTGGTGACGACACGCCAAGATCGAGCAGGATCCCGTCCACTTTCCCCTTCCAGTCCAGTTCCAGCACCACCGTCCCAAGATTTCCAAAACTCCCGTGGCGCAAATCGAGACGCGGCTCCCCGCCGAAGCGATCTGCCGCAAACGCCAGCGCATCGGGATCCTTATCGAAAGCCAGGAGCCTTCCGTGCGCACCCAGTCTGTCCAGCACTGCCGCTGCGTGACCGCCACGTCCAAAGGTTCCGTCAATATACAAACCATCCGGCTTGACCTGTAATGCATCCAGTACCTGATCGAGCAATACCGGACGGTGTAATTCGCCAGCCAAGGCTAAAGCGTCAGCGACTCAAGCGGATGCGGGGTACCCTCTTTCTCCGCACGGCCTCCCATCCAGCCACTGCCGATCTGCGCCCAGCTTTCCTCGTTCCATATTTCAAATTTCTTGCCTACGCCAACCAGCGCTACACTCTTGTCCAGCGTTGCGAAATCGCGCAGGCGCGGGGCGATCAGGATGCGCCCATTGCCATCCATCTCGACTTCTGTGGCATAACCGACCAACATACGCTGCATGTCGCGTGTGCGGCGGTCCTGGTTGGGGGTGCGGACAAGCTGGAGTTCGATGTCTTCCCACTCGGGTTGCGGATACAGCATCAGGCAGCCGTCGTCATGCACGGTCAGCACCAGCTGGCCGTCATAACGCTCGGTAAGCAATGCCCGATAGCGGGTCGGCAACGCCAGGCGACCCTTGGCATCGAGCTTGACTGAACTACCACCGCGAAACACCTGACTCCCGTCGACCTCCCATATTTACCACTTATATCCACAAGACCCCACTTTTCCACACTATAGGTAGCAGCCGCCCACCTTGTCAAGGCGAAAAACGAAAATTCCTTCTTTATGGACAATAACTTAGGACACTGCAGCCAGGTGGAGACCAGCCTGGCATCGTTCGTATGCAGGGTTTGAATTAGAAATCAGTTGCTTGGTGATGGTTGCTATAGAAACGCTTCAACTTTTGTAGAATGCCGCGCTGTGTTCGCAATGACGAAAACTACTAACTTAGTGCCCGTCCATAAACACCAGTTATTTTCTCGCAAAGACGCAAAGCGCGCCAAGGAAGGATATAAAATTCTGTTAAAA
>CAJXFW010000024.1 GCA_913053655.1 uncultured Thiogranum sp.
CCGTTACAGACGGTACGTAATGATTTTGATTCCAGCCGGACCGAGATCGCGATTGCCAGTGGCGGCACCGCGGCCGTGATTACCGGCAGCCTCGGCGGTGGCCAGTTGGGCGCGTTGCTGGATTTTCGCGATCAGGTACTGAACCCCGCACAGAATTCGCTGGGGCGTATCGCGGTCAGTCTGGGGACTACATTCAATATCCAACATACCGCAGGTGTGGACTTCGCCGGTGTGGCTGGAACAAACTATTTTTCCGTGACCACGCCACTGGTGGCGGGCAGTTCCAACAACACCGGTACAGCGACCGTGACCGCAGCGTTCGACAACGCTAATATCGATAAGCTGACCACAGAAGATTACACCCTGGCCTTCGATGGTACCGCGTGGTCGCTTAGCCGGGTCAGCGACGGGCAGGCCGTGACCATGACGGGCAGCGGCACAGCGCTGGCTCCTTTTTTGTTCGACGGACTCAGTGTCGTGGTTACCGCGGGTGCGGCAGCCGGCGATCGTTTCCAGATCCGTCCCACGCGCAGCGGCGCGGCGGGGATGGGCGTGCTGATCAGCAATCCGCGCGGAATCGCCGCAGCGGCGCCGGCCGGCGGCAGTGCGTCGCCGGGTGACAACAGTAATGCGCTGTTGTTGGCCGGCTTGCAGACGTCACTGACTATGGAAAACGGCGCTACCAACTTCCAGGGGGCCTATGGTCAGCTGATCGCCCAGCTGGGCACACAGACTCGCAGCGCCGAAATTTCCGCACAGGCACAGGGAGCGTTGCTGGCACAGGCGCAGGAATCGCGCGATGCCCTGTCCGGTGTCAATCTCGATGAGGAGGCTGCCGACCTGATCCGTTTTCAGCAGGCCTACCAGGCCATTGCACAGGTCATTTCTGTAGCCGATTCCACCTTCCGGACATTGTTGAGTGCGATAGGACGATAGGCATGCGTATCGGTACCTTGCAAATGTTCCGTCAGGGCATCAATTCGATACTTGACCAGCAGACGACGCTGTTTAAAACGCAAAACCAGCTATCAACCGGCAAGCGTATCAATAGCCCCAGCGACGATCCGACTGGTGCGGCACAACTGGTAGGCCTGTCCGAATCAACCAAAATCACTGCACAGTATCAGGACAATATTCTCGCAGCGCGTACCCGGCTGGAGATGGAAGATACTGCACTGGGGTCGGTGGGGGATGCCTTGCAGCGTATCAGGGAACTGACCGTGGCAGGTTTGAATGACACCAATGGCCCGCAAGGGCGGGCTGCCATGGCGGCTGAGATCCGTCAATTGGCCGGTGAAGTGCTGAGCCTGGCTAACCGCAAGGATGGTAATGGCCAGTTCATGTTCGCCGGTTTCCAGGTGTTGACGCAGCCTTTCACCAAGACCGGATCAGGCGCTAATTATAATGGCGACACGGGCCAACGCCAGATCCAGGTCGGGCCGACGCGCCAGATCGCCGACGGCGATTCCGGCCAGGCTGTTTTCATGGATATTCCGGATGGCAGTGGTGGCGTTGAAAGTATCTTTGCAACCCTTGAAACACTGGCGAGTGATCTGGAAGCCAATGCACCTAACGGCAGCAGCCTGGACCAGCTCGACAGGGCTATGGGCCAGTTTCTGGGGTTCAGGGCGACAGCCGGGGCACGTCTGAATGCACTCGAGAGTCAGCAAACCATTAACGAAACCCTGTTGCTGCAGCTCGAACAGACACGGTCCACTATAGAAGATCTCGATTATGCCGAAGCCGCCAGCCGGTTGAGCCGGGAGAGTGTGACCTTGCAGGCGGCGCAGCAGGCGTTTGTCAAGGTTCAGGGTCTGAGCCTGTTTAATTTTATCTAGCGGTTGAAGCGGTGCTTCACAATGCGGTGTTCGGCTGGCTCGTCCGTGCGCAGAGCAATCGCCATGATATGTTCCCCGCTGGGTCTGAGGAGCCTGAACTGCCAGTGGCCATCGTCTTCATCAAGGTCTGAATCAAAGCGCACCCGGATGGTATCGTCGTCTTCGATATCGAAATGAAGCTTGCGTGTCGGGTATGAGATGCCTATGCCCTTGGCCTTGACGAAGGCTTCGCGCAAGGTCCAGCGGGTAAAGAATGCTTCAATCTGCTTCTTGCCGTGCAGCTGTTCCAGCAGCTGGCACTCCTCGGCAGCGAACATGCGCTGTGCAATGCCGGCCAGATGGTGGCGTGAGTCCAGTTTCTCAACATCGATACCGCATTCCACGTCCCGCGTGACGATACAGGCGGCCAGGCCGCACGTGTGGGTGAGGTTGAATCTGATATCAGCTACGTCCTGGTTGGCAATTTCGGGGCGTCCATGATTTGAGCGGGAGTAACGCCATTCAGCTGGAGCCAGGCCGGTATAGGCGGAGAGCACCTTGCGCACCATGGCATGCGAAACCAGATACTGGTGACTGTCTTGCGGGAAATGGAAACGGTCGCACTGTGTGCGTTCTTCGACAGATAACAGCGTACGGAAATCCGTTAATACGGTGCCGTCCCGGATGGTTTCGGGGTCTATCAGCCAGATGTGGGCTTCGTGCCGGGGCAGGAGGGCGAGCATTCCGTATTTCAGTCGCGTTTTGTATCAGGTGCGTGGTATGGATTGTGCGTTATTTCAAGGCGGGTAATCCAGAGTTTAACAGTGCAGAACGTATAAATGAATACTACTGATTATAACTTCCGTTTTAAAGGTAAAGATACCCGCGATTGTGACGATGCAGGCGGCCAGTCCGTTCGTGTGAGTAAGATTGAACCGCAGGCGGGGTTGATTGTCGTTGATAACTTCCGGGCGTCCGTGCAGACCCTGGCTAAAACACCAGTCGTGCGGTGCGACGTTGGCATAATATGACAATGCGCTGCGCACCAGCGCGTGCGAAATAAGGTAGCGGTGTCTGTCATCGGCGAAAATGAAGCGGCCGAGTTTCTCACGTTCGTGTGCGTCCAGCATGGCGCGACAGTGTTGCAGGATGGTGGGATCATCAATGGACTCCGGTATAAGGAACCAGACATGTGCCTCATCATTCAACGCGTCTGCGCGACTGTCAGTGCGTGCAGTATTCAATACAATGTGCTGCCGCAGCCTTACAGCTCCCGGTCGTCAATACTGATATATGCCGTGATTTCGTGGGTCTCATCGGTTGTTCTGTTTAGCTTTGGAGTTGGGGTTCCGGTTGTCTGTCATAATTGTCCGACAATTGTAGCAAGTGTAACAGTCCCGCCGGACCAGGTGGCGGGGGTCTTCCGCTTGAAGTGGAAGGTGCCGACTTTAGCCGAAGCCGGCCATCTCCGAGCCACGTGAAACAGATGTTGTCATATCCAGGAACATTTTTAGCAGACGGTTATCCGGATAATTGTGCAGCATATATTCCATTCGCTGAACTTGCTCCTGAGAAACCTGGGCCAGCAGTGCCTGTGCGCAGTGTATTTGTTCTGCGGTATAGAGTTCAGGGTGGTGCATAACTATATGTGACCACACAATTTTCAGGTTGGCCTGGGTCTCTAGATGTGACCAAACAGCATTCGGATTATTGCGGTCTGCTGCCTCTGTGCCCCGTTCATAATTCCGGTAAAGGAACAGAGGCTTGGCCAGATGAATAGAGCGAAAACCGAGCTTGGCTGCGCCGACCCAGAAGTTCCAGTCCTCGCCGCCCAAGTACATTGCCGGTGAATAGCCGCCCTGTCGTTCCCATACTTCACGACGGTACAGGGAGCAATAGTCATGGACGTTCCCCATTTTCAGGGCTTCAATACTGGATGTACCCTTGCTGTGCACATGTTTCTTCAGGCCAAAATTTTGTTCGTCGACATAAACGATAGAATAGTCTGGATTGCCCTCCAGAGCAGCAACTGTCTCTGTTAGATAGTCATAGCGTAGCTTGTCATCGGCATCAAGAGGAAGGATGTATTTTCCACGGCTTGCCGAAATTCCGGTATTGCGTGCGTTGCAGACTCCGCGATTGGGTTGTCTAATGTACCTGATCGGCTTGTCGTGATGTCTTTCAATAGCTGTGTTTGCGACTGATTCAGTTCCATCCGTACTGCCGTCATCAATGATGATACATTCCCATCTGTCGAAGTTCTGCAGCGCTACGCTTTCAATTGTCTCAGCAAGAAACGCTGACTGGTTATAGCACGGGATAATTACCGAGACTAACGGTGGTGCGTCGACTGACAGCTCAATCTCCTGATGGCAGGCTGTCGGTACAAATCCGAGGTGTCTCGTTACGTTGATACGGTAACCATCTGCATAGAGGTCGGCCAGGTTGTCGATAGAATATCTGGGATTCTCTCCGGATCGGTTGTGACATACAGTCTGTACTTTATTGACCGGGATACAGAAGGCCAGTGAACGGGGAGCGCATAGGATGCTATCGCGCTGTCCAATGAAGCGACAGCTCGCGCCAGCCAGCTGTGCTTCAAGGGTGTTCGGGTCACTGAAGGACAGCTCCTCTAGCAGCGGCAGGATGTCGTGAGCCCGGTAAAGCGAGCTTGATACCTCGAGGGGGTAGCCAAAATCATGTTTGGCCATGGGCCAGTTGTAGCGCAATACCTCTGGCTCGGCTTGCTCGAAATCCGGATGGTTTTGTGGCTGGTCGACAGGGTAACAGTGTTGGATATTGGTGCCGAGTCGTAGTGAGAATCCGAGCGCATCCGGATGATGTTCAAGCGAATGACATAGGCTGCTTACGGAAAATGATTGAACAAACAGGGCGTCATCAACCATGAAGAGAATAAAATCAGATCCGCTCGCAAGTGCTTGTAGATTATTCCTGAAATGTGATTCACGAACCAGTTCGACCTGCGGGTATTCCTTGGCGACGTGGTTATAGAGTGATTCCATACTTTCAGTAGACGTAGTATATAAAACGCGTATGGTCGTGTTTTCAGAATCTTTGCAGCACAAAAAGAACGAGCGTAGCGTTGCCTCGAGCTGTAGTGGACGATCCTTGCTGAACAGTATGCTAACTACGTGACTGCTGTGCAGGGTGGTTTTCGTGATTTTCCGGACGCTCGTGGAAAGCATGCCAGAAATCATGAGACCCTGCGGTTCTGCCGATGTTGGTGCGGTTTCCCGGGTGGTTGAGTTTGTCTCCTGGGCGGGTAGAGCGTTCGTGTTGGTTTGTGGAATATTTGACGGGGACGGCGTGACCTCACCGGCGATAGCATGACGTAACTGCTCACGCCAGATATCGTGCATTGGTGATTCGCTGGGCGCAACCATGCTGTCCTCAAGTAGTTCATCTGCCACATTGATCAGCACCGTCTGATCAAGTGTGTGGGTCTTGATCCCTATAACTTCGACATTTGAAAGGTAGGGTGGGTGAGGCCATGACCAGTTTTTTGTCTCGATTGAAGTGAACCCCAGTCGGGACAGCGTGGTTTCGAAACGCTCGGCGAACCAGTGATCAAGGTGAAAGGCCCATTGGTCCGCATGATCACCTGCCAGATGTCGTGCCACACCCATTTTTACTTTCATTGGGGCGTCAGAGAGCAGGGTGCGTGCGCTGCCAACCAGGTCCGGTGTTTCGATATGCAGGCGCCCACCGTCACGAAGCCACATCTGCCATCGTATCAGCTGCGCCAGTGCGGTGGTTCTGTCAAAGTGCTCGAACACATGGTGCAAGCGTATTTCATCGACCGAGCCTGCCGGGAAATCCAGTGTCTTCAGGTCCGCGTGGAAATCGGCCTGAACCTGCATGACATTGTGCTCCCCCGGTGTATGGTCAATATTTATATAACCATCGAAATGTTGTTCGCCGCAACCCAGGTGCAGACGCAGTGGCCGGCCATGTTTCCACAGACCGGCTGTATAGAGCTCCGCGAGCGTACCCGACACCTGAGTGTCATGCCTGATTGGGCTGACCTCAGGGCTATCGTTTGTTGGAGGCGGGTTGCTGGCTACAGGTTTTGTCGTGCTGGTTGCTTCAACTGCATGGAGTGAGGCTTGCTGGGCAAGAGTGGTATTGCCGCTGGCAATAGCGCTTTTTGCCAGATATCCGTAGATCCTCCAGTGGTTCATGCCCAGGCTTATGCAGCGCAGAAACGCAGCACTGGCTTCGGCATGTCTCTGCTGTTTCGCCAGTATCATGCCTGACCACAGGCGATAGTGAGTTCCTAATCCGTAATCTTCTGTAGCCTGGTGCTGGGCTGGCAGATTCTCGAGTGTTTCCCTTTCATTATCGCTTGCGCTGGCAATGATCTGTTCGCTGTACAGTACATCGTTGAGGTCGAGGTTTTCTCCATCGAACAGACGGCTGATCGTGCAGGCACGGATCACTGGCGAGACATCCACTCCCTGAGTGTTGCGGAAGGCTAGTACGATATCGCCGTAAACAAATAGCTGGTAATCCGGAGCGATATCGAGAATCGCAGCATATACCTCCATTAGTGAAGGGTAGTTGTATAGCGACGAATTGGCGGGAGGTGCCTGGGTTGGCTTCTGGAAGATGCGCAGGTCATCGATGAGGATGACCGGGTTCTGGTGGCCGTTTTTCACGATAGTGCCAAGTTCCTCCAGGATAGGGGTATTGGTTTTTCCGCATGCGGTTATACCTTCACTATAGTGGGCGTCGAGCCACAGTAACGAGGCTCCTTCGATGTTGCGAACGACCTGCGATAAATTTGTGGCTGAATCACCCTGATAAAGGTGCACCCGACTGTCACCGAGAAATCGCTCCCGGGCTTTCTCATGCAACTCGGTACTCAACTCTATGCTATGTACCTCAGAAAACACCGAGCGGGCGACATCTGTGGTCGCCCCCAAATAAGTACCTGTTTCTACGAATGTTGTTAGTGAAAAGGTTTGTTTGAGGTCGCTGAGAAAATTCCTTTGCAAGGATCCGTCAGGTGACTTGGCATTGCTAAGAAAAAGCACGTGATTTGTGGTTTCAGTCATGGAGGTTATCCGTTATCCGCTGCCGGCAGGTATATCTGCAAATATCGTAACTTAAAGCAAGTTCCAAGCCAGTCAGAAATAAGGGGGGAGTGCCAGAGCAATGACCGGTTTTAGTCTGCTTCCCTATATTTTGCTTCTATTTACGCCAGAGGTTCGACGGCTTGATGTCGAAAAGGTGACGGTCAATCTGGAAGGTGGAAGTCGCAAGGTGCGACCGGTTTCTGACGGCGGGAGAACAGCCTGGCACGTTCTCTGCATAATTTTTGGGATAAATGTTTGCGCACAAGCCTGTGCCAGGGAGAAAGCTATATGGGTTCGATGACGTCGCGTGATCTTAATGTGGAGGGCGAAAGCCGGTTTGTAAACGGCGATCTGGAGGGGGCCGGGGTGTGTTTCGAACTGGCGCTGAAAATTTCTCCCAATGATCCAGTGGCACGCAATAATCTCGGTGTGTTGCTCTGGCAGCACGGAAAGCCCGGTGAAGCACTGTTGGAACTCTCTCGTGCTTTATCCGCCAATCCGGATTATCGGCCGGCAGTGGTGAACGCCGGCAAGGTTCTTCTGGCCTGTGATCAGGCTGAGCGTGCGCGGGAACTGCTGGAATCGTTTCTTGATGAACATCCTGGAGACAACGAACTGGAAAATATGTTGCGGTTACTCAGTGACACATGCCAGACAGGCGAGAATACGGTGCCGCAGATACAGACGACAGACTTAGCGGACATTCAAAAGAACAGTATTCTGCCTATAGATCTGAATGTCAGTAAGATAACCGTTGACGATGCCATTGCTAAAGAAGAGACGCCCGGATACCTGGCCTCTGAGCCTCTTGTAAGCGTGATCGTTCCTACAAAGGATCGCCCTGAGTTGCTGAAATATACGCTTGAATCGATTAATGCCCAATCTTATAAAAACTGGGAAGCAGTTATTATCAATGATGGTGGAGAAGACGTTGGGGCAATAGTTTCAGCCCTGGATTGTCATAACCGCTTCCGGTATATCTGTCACGAAACGTCAAAAGGATTGCCAAGTGCTCGTAATGCAGGTATTAGCTGTAGTAGAGGGGATGTTCTCTGCTACCTGGACGATGACGATATATTTCTACCAAATCACCTGGAAATCGTGGTGAGGGGTATATCTGAGAATCAGGCGTCTTTTGTTTATACAGAAGCTGAATACGTAGATGAAAAAATCGAAAACGGCAGGCGGAACCTGCTAACTCGCAGTCAACCTTATTCGGGGATTGAGTATTCCAAGGATAGACTGCATGTTGTAAATTATATTCCGGTCAACACCTGGGCTCACCGGCGTGGGTTACTACAGCGTTCCGGTATGTTCGATACTGAACTGAATGCTCTGGAAGACTGGGATTTGCTGATCCGATTCTCAAGGTTGGTTGACTTTGTGCATATTCCTCAAATCACAGTAGAAGTTCATATGCGTTCATCTTCCGCACAGGATCAGATGACCCAGCGCGAACGCAAGGATTACCCCTCTCTATTTCAAAAAATATATGCGCGCTATAGCGTGGAAGGTGATGGAGCTTTGTTACGTCTGCGTGAGTTGCAGCTGGAAGCACTGATCAAGGGACAGCGTCAGTCAGCGTTGGACGAGCCTGGTGAGGATAACGTAGAACCTCATAAAAAATGGCGTAGCCAGCATGTACTGGAAAATCATGATATTGCCCTGTTCGAAAACCGCATGCGCACGAAATGGTCAAAATGTCCTTCGGTACATTTTATCCTTATCGATGTGCACACGGACGAGCACCCCGTTATTGATTCGGTAGCTTCCATTGCATCGCAATTGTACAGCGGATGGGGGTTGTCCGTTATCTCAGGCAGGCCGGCGATTACAGCAGAGTTTGAATCAGAGCCGAATCTGGAATGGATTACGACCGATTGTCTGGAAAAGGAACTGGGGAAACTGATCAGGGAGTCTTCCACGGACTGGATCAGCTTTCTTTTTTCCGGCGACCGGGTAGAGCGTCATTACCTGGTTTCAATGCTTGATCTGGCAGACGTCCGGCAGGGTGCTGAAGTTGTGTATTCCGATACGGATTCCATCAAGGGTGATGGAGCGTTTTTCGAAGCGAATTTCAAGCCTGAGGCTGATATCGATCTGCTACGTTCGGTGGATTACATTGGAAATGGCTGCCTGCTTAAAACAGATACAGTAAAGAAAAATATCGGCCTTGTGTCGTTGACGCATTACAGTTTTGTGTATGGTTTGTTGTTGAAAATCATCGAGGACAGTGGTGAAAGCGCATTCGCGCATGATGCCACAATTCTTTTTCATTGCTATGAAGAAAATGCACAACTGGAGAATTTGCCTACTTCGATTAGTAGACGCAAGGACTACCTGGAGCAACATCTCGACAGATGTGGTTTGAAGTCACTCGTGATTGAAGGGTACAGGCCGGGCGTTTTCTATGTGGAGTACGAGCACGCAGCCGTGCCGTTCGTTTCAGTCATTATCCCTACAAAGGACGGGCTGGAGGTTCTGGAACCGTGTGTTTCAACTCTGCTGGAAAAAACCGCATACCGGAATTTCGAAGTCATCGTGGTCGACAACAACAGCAGCAAAGCGGAGACACTGGCATATTTCGATAAAATCCAGCGTGATGATCCACGTGTAAAGGTTGTGGCGTATTCAAAGCCTTACAATTATTCGGCCATCAACAATATGGCAGCGGAACTGGCAAAAGGCGACTATCTGGTGCTCCTGAACAACGATACCGGGGTTCTCCAGGAAGACTGGCTGGACCGGATGCTGTCGCTTGGTCAGCGTGAGGATGTTGGCATTGTTGGCGTTCGTCTTCTGCACCCGGATACCACCCTACAACATGCCGGGATCGTGCTGGGCATGACCGGCAGTGCGGATCATTCACATGTCGGCGCAGCGGCGGAGTCGCCGGGCTACAGGGGACAGAATCTCACCGTGCGCGGTGTGTCAGCGGTAACGGCGGCGTGCCTGCTGATTAGAAAAGATGTGTATTTTTCCGTGGGTGGTCTGGACGAAGAGAATTTCGCGGTCCTTTTCAATGATGTCGATTTGTGCCTGAAGGTCAGGGGAAAAGGGTTGCATGTTGTCTATACACCCCATGCGGTACTGATGCACCACGGCTCATTCAGCCTGAAGAAGAAAAAAGCAAATAAACAGGAGACTCCCAAGCCTCGTCAACGGGAATGCCTGACACTTATTCGAAAATGGCTGCCGGTGCTGGCCGATGACCCGGCCTATAACAGAAACCTCAGTCTTTCCAGTCAGGATGTCCGGCCGGACGATAAATTTGTTCCGGGCTGGGATATGCACCGCCACGACTGTTTGCGGGTGGTCGCATTTCCGACAGAGGCATGGTGTGATGATCAGTTTTGTGTGAGACCTCTGCTATCGCAGTTACAGGGCAATAACGACCTGCGCTGCACCTATGTGCCTGCGCATGGCTCTGCGGTGGCATGGGCGCCCCAGCCCGTCGAGCTGGAGCGGGTAAAACCCGATGTGCTGCTGTTTCGTGCTCCACTGCCGGATTTGCACCTGAAGGTGCTTGAGTATTATGCGGCATTCAACAAGTCGGCGTTCAAGGTGCTGGTGCACCCGCAATGCCTCCCGGCACGAAAACATAAAAAACGTGGCTCATCGGGCGCTGAGGATGAACAACGTATACGCAGGGCGCTGGCATGCTGTGACCGCCTGCTGGTGCCAACGGACCAGCTTGCTGATGCGTGGTCCGGTGTTATCGACGATATCAGGGTCATACCCGATCTCTTCGGCATGAACTATTCGCAGGACAATAAGCCGTGTCAGCAGCATCTGGATAGCTGGCTTTCAGCCCTGACGCCACCCGAGGCCACACAGACAGAAACCGGTCTGGAGCAGGAAGCCGGGTCCGGGTACCGGAAATGGATGCAGGCCCACCGCTTGCAGGAGTGCGACGTGCAGCGCTTTACCCGGCGCATGATGACAGCGTGGACGATTCAGCCTTCTATCCACCTGGTGATGACGCATGTTGCGGGCCAGGAAGAGGCCCTGGCCGATACGCTGGACTCACTTGGGGCGCAACTGTACGGCGGCTGGGGCTTGAGTATTATTTCCAATTCACCCTGTCCGGATCCGGTATTTGAAGAAATGGAAATGCTGGAGTGGAATCAGGTCGAAGGTGACCTGATGGTCGGCATGAATGCTGTCGTCGAGTCTTCTTCCGCAGACTGGCTGGGCCTGCTGGAAGCCGGCAGGACCCTGGAACCGCATATGCTGTACCGGCATGTGGAGCACCTGCATCAGCACGCGGAATCGCGCCTTGTCTACATGGACGAGGACCGGATTGGTGACGGTGGTGAACGCTATGATCCGCTGTTCAAACCGGATTTTAACCTCGATCTTTTGCGCAGTATGCCTTACCTGGGTGACTTTCTCCTGGTCAGGCGGGATGCCCTGATGGCGATAGGGGGTTACTCGCCTGTGGTCGGCGCAACGGCTTATGAAATGGCTTTCCGTATTATTGAATGCTGCGGGGCCGCGGCTATCGGTCACATCGCCGATATTCTTACACACAGCCAGGACCGGTTTCGGCCTGGCACCGATGAACAAACAGTTGCCGAAAACAGGCGGGCGTGTGTGACAGCGCACTTTCAGCGTTGCGGCATGGGCGTCAGCGTGAAGCACGGCCCGTTGTCCGGCAGTTTCGTCACGGAATATGCCGGGGCTGACAGGCCGCGAGTGGCTATCGTGGTGCCCGTCGACGAGCGACCGGCGCTGTTCGAGGTATTCCTGGAGCGCCTGTTGGGACAGACTGACTATGCAGATTTCAGCGTACAGCTGGTGGTGTGCGAGGGTCTGGAACTGCCGGCCGGGATGCCCGGCGACGGGCGTCTGACCGTCCGCCGCTACCCGGCGCAGGAGGGCGTATGGAACGCCGTCGGCCGCGCCATGACGGCGGCCGACGGTGATGCTGTGCTGCTGATGGAGCCGTGCGTGATGGCGATCCAGCCCGGCTGGCTGGAACAACTGACAGTCTGCCTTCAGGACCCCGACGTCGCTATCGCCGCACCGCGCCTGATCTCCGGCGACAACCGGGTGCTGAACGGCGGTATCGTGCTTGGCGGTGGCGCCCGCGCGGTCGGCGCCATTGCCCACAGCGGCCTGGCCCTGGACGATCCGGGCTATATGGGCAGAGCCCTGGTCAGCCAGCAGGTGTCCGCTGTTTCCACTACCTGCATGCTGGTTCGCAAGTCAGCCCTGACACGTATACAGGAGTCCACGGATACCCCCACGGTCGCGCTGTACCGGGCGGTTGATTATTGCTTGCGGGCTACGCAGGACGGCGGTCGTATCGTGTGGACGCCGCATTCGACGCTGCTGTACGTGGAGGGCGCGCAGGATGGTGGTAACGCGTCGGAGCTGGAAAAAGTCGTGTGCAAGGAGTCGGAGGCCCTGTGTAAACGCTGGCTGCCCCGGCTGGCGAATGACCCGGCCTACAACCCGAACCTGTGCCTGCTGGGGGGCGACTATTCGGCCGAGCAGACATTGATTGCGCCGTGGCGGGATCAGGGCCGCGAACGGCAGCGCATTCTTGCCTACGGCACCGGTTCCTACGGCGCCTGGCAGTACCGTGTGGCCCAGCCGGTTGGCCGCTTGCACGAACAGGGACTGGCCGATGCCCTGCTGCTGCCGTTCGAAGGCCGCAACAAGGTTCACCTGCCCACGGTTGCCGAACTCGAGCGCCTGCAGGCCGATGTTTTACTGTTGCACAATGCGGTGCACGACGAGGGTATGGAGGCGATGCGGCTTTACAAGCGCATCAATGGCACCTTTATTGTCTTCGGCGAAGACGACCTGATGACGGCTTTGCCATCCAAAAACCCGTTCGCAAAGACAGTATACAAAGACATGAAGAAGCGCGTGCGTCAGTGTCTGTCGTTGGCGGATCGGCTGGTGGTGACCACCGAACCGCTCGCCGAGGCACTGCGTGGCATGGTTGACGATGTGCGGGTGGTGCCCAATTACCTGGATACGGCGGTGTGGGGTGAGTTGCGTTCACAACGCGGCGTCGGCGCCAGGCCGCGGGTCGGTTGGGCCGGTGCGCAGCAGCACCAGGGCGATCTGGAACTGCTCGAAGCGGTGCTGCGAGAAACCGCCGATGAGGTGGACTGGGTGTTTTTCGGCATGTGCCCGCAGGCTTTGCGTCCCTATGTGCGGGAAGTGCATAACGCGGTCGGGTTCGAAGACTACCCGCGCAAGCTGGCGACGTTGAATCTGGATCTTGCCGTTGCCCCGCTGGAGCATAATCGCTTCAACGAAGCCAAGAGCAACCTGCGCATTCTCGAATACGGCACGCTCGGCTGGCCGGTCATCGCCAGCGACATAGCACCGTACCGGGATGCTCCCGTGTGCCGGGTTATCAATAAACCGGCGGCCTGGACCAAGGCTATCCGCGAGCATCTCGATGACCTCGACGCGAGCCGCCGGGAAGGGGATGCGCTACGCGACTGGGTGCGGTCGAACTGGCTGCTCGAACAACACCTGGACGAATGGTTGGCGGCGTTGAACCCGTCGCTGCCGGCGGCGGTAGCGGTTAGCGCAGGCCGGACAGAAGCGCTTGCGCGTTGAACGCCCACAGAGGGCGGCTCGTAGGGCGAGCAAAGCGAGTAATCCAGGCTGTATGGATTCCGGTATTCACCGGAATGACGGGGGATATGTACATTTAAGCTTTAAGTTAAGTGCCATTCGTGTGAGAGCCTAAAGTTTGACGCTTTCTGAGCGCTAACCTGTTCGGAAGCGGTAAATACCAGACCTTCGGGAAACCGGTATATCCGCTAGCTAAAACAGGCGTTTGCCCCACAGCCGTTTAAACACAAGGGGATGCGCCTCACGAAATCAGAGGTATTCATCATGGCATTAACTGTCAACACCAATATTGCAGCGCTGAATGCGCAACGTAACCTGGCGAAGTCCCAGAGTTCACTGCAGATCTCGCTGCAGCGTCTGTCCTCCGGCCTGCGTATCAACAGCGCCAAGGACGACGCGGCCGGTCTGTCGGTCGTGGAAAACCTGACCTCGGACATCCGCGGCGTCAACCAGGCGGTACGCAACGCCCAGGACGGCATCTCGCTGGGCCAGACCGCGGAAGGCGCATTGGGCCAGATCACCGCCAACGTGCAGCGTATCCGTGAGATCGCGGTGCAGTCCGCCAACGCCACGGCCGGGGACCGTACCGGCCTGCAGAAAGAGGTCGACCAGCTGACCCAGGAAATCTCGCGTATCGTCGATACCACCGAGTTTAACGGCACCAACCTGCTCGACAACACCACAGCCCTGAAATTCCAGGTCGGCCAGGACGGCGCGGCCAATAACCAGGTGTCCGTGTCCGGTGTCAACGAGACCGGTCTGAATTCCTACTCTGCTGATTTGGCTGGAACGACCACCGTGGACGTCTCGTCCGCGTCGGCGGCTTCGGGTGCCATCGCAAGTCTGGATACTGACATCAGCACGCTGGTTACGGCCCGTGCCACCTTCGGTGCGGTGCAGAACCGCTTCGAGGCGGTTATCAGCAACCTGTCCAACTTTGCCGAGAACCTGACCGCGGCACGCAGCCGTATCCAGGACGCGGACTTCGCCAAGGAGACGGGCAACCTGACCCGGGGGCAGATCCTGCAACAGGCCGGTGTGGCAATACTCGCGCAGGCGAACACGCTGCCGCAGGCGGCACTGTCGCTGTTGCGGTAATCGGCACGGACTTCGGTCCGAACCAGGGACGGGTGAGGCAGGGATTGCCTTGCCCCCCTTTGTTTTAAGCAAGTAGCGGGTGACGTATGGCCATCGACTACAACATCCAGTCAGCGCAACCGGCGCTAGGCGTACCGGCCGACCGGCCGGCGCCACCGGTACGAACCCCATCCGCAGCCCCGGTGGAGCGGAACAAATCGGCCGCGGACGGCCGGGCTTTGCCGCCGGAATCCGCGCAGAACAGCACCGATCCCCGGCAGGTGGAATCTGCGGTCAGCCGGATCAGCGAGTTCGTACAGAACCTCCAGCGCGACCTGTCGTTCAGCGTAGACCAGGACAGCGGCCGCATGGTGATCAAAGTCATTGATTCCCGGACCAACGAAGTGATTCGCCAGATTCCCTCCGAGGTGGTACTGCGCCTGGCGCGGAATCTGCGAGCGTCCGACAGTCTGATCCTGAGCGAACAGGCATGAACTGGCATCGCTCTTGCTTTATCGGGGTTATGAGCAACCGCGTAACAGAGTACCAGGTATGATTAGTTCGCCGGGTATCGGTTCCGGACTGGACGTCAACTCGATCGTCCAGCAACTGGTTGCGATAGAGCGCCAGCCGATTGATCGGATGCAGGCGAACAAGGCGACACTGGGCGCACAGGTCAGTGCCTTTGGTACGCTGAAGAGCGCCCTGTCCACGTTCCAGGGCGCGTTGGCCAGCCTCAAGACGGTCAGCGCTTTCCAGGCGCTCACCGCCACCTCCGGCAACAGCGTGGCCTTCACCGCCACAGCCGACAGCACGGCGGCCATCGGGGTCAGCAATATCCAGGTCGTGCAACTCGCTGTCGCGGACAAACTGGCATCAGTCGGCATCGCCGACACCGGCACGACAACGCTGGGCGGAGCGGGCGATACGATGCAGATCACCGTCAACAGCGTTGCCTTCACGGTCAATGGCGGCGGTTTGACCCTGACCCAGCTGCGCGATGCCATCAATACGGCCACCGACAATGTCGGCGTGACGGCCTCTATCCTCACCGAAACCCCGACCAGTAACCGCCTTATCCTGACATCGGACCAGACCGGCACGGCCAACGCCATTACCACGGCGTTCACCGGTACCCTGGGTACCGACCTCGGCCTGACCCAGACCACCGCCGCGCAGGATGCGCAGATCACGGTAGACGGTTTTACGGTCACGCGCTCGTCCAACGTGATCAGCGACGCGCTGAGCGGCGTGGCACTGACGCTGCAAGGCACGACCACCGCTACGGCCCCACTGACCATCAGCCGCGATACCGATACCGTCAAGACCAATATCCAGTTGTTCGTCGATGCGTTCAATACGCTCAAGTCCACCATGGACGGCCTGGCCGGCAAGGAATTGCAGGCGGACAGCACCCTGCGCAGTATTCAGAACGATATCCAGTCGGTGCTCAATACGCCGCCGGGCGGTCTGACGATCGGGGTTTCCTATCTGTCCGAAGTCGGGGTGTCAATGCAGAAAGACGGTACCCTGTTAGTGGATGCCAGCCGGCTGGATACGGCGCTCGCCGCCAATTTCTCCGATGTCGCGCAGCTATTCGCTAACGACAATCAGGGTTTCCTGTTCCGCCTCGACGGCGCCGTCACCAGTTTCACCTCCTTCGGTGGCCTGATTGACGCCCGCAATGACGGTATCAATGACCGTATCAGTAGTGTCGACGACCGTATTACCAGCGCCGAACGCCGGTTGCAAATTACCGAACAACGTCTGCGCGCCCAGTTCACCGCCCTGGATGTTCTGCTGGGGCAATTAAACGGGACCAGTTCATTTCTGACCCAACAACTCAGCCGTCTGTGAGGAGCTTGATCCGCTCAGTCCGGGATTGACGAGGAAAGTACGATGAGCATTTCCAATGCACGCAATGCACTCAATCAATACAGCCAGAATGCGGTTCACACCGCAGTCGAGTCCGCCAGCCCGTACCGGCTGATCCAGATGCTGCTGGAAGGTGTGCTGGACAAGATATCCACCGCCAAGGGTCACATGCTGCGCGGTGAGATCCAGCCCAAGTGCCAGCAGGTCGGTTGCGCCATTGCCATTCTCAAAGGTCTCAAGATGAGCCTCGACAAGGAACAGGGTGGCGAGATTGCGCAGAATCTGGAAGACCTGTATATCTACATGGAACGCCGCCTGATGGAAGCTAATCGCGGTAATGATCCCGACCTGCTGGATGAGGTATCGGACCTGGTCAGGCAGATCAAGGAAGCCTGGGACGCAATCGCCGAACACGCCGCCGCCAGTCAGGAATCGGCCGCCTGAGCGCGGCGTGGAACGGGATACGCTATGGACAGGTGTCGTAGTGAACAGCTAAAACAGATCATTGTGCTCAGTGAGCAGATGCTGGAACAGGCCCGGGCGCTGGAATGGGAGCGTGTTGCCGATCTCGAGGTGCGGCGCAAACAGCTGGTGATACACTGTTTCCAGCATCCCGGCAGTGCACAGGATGCGCCGGAAGTGGCAACCTGTATTCGGAAAATCCTGCGCCTCAATGACGAAATCACCGCGCTTGGCCGTGACTGCAAGGCGCAGCTGGGCGGAGAGCTGCGCGCCCACAAGCTGGGTCGTGCCGCGTCAACAGCCTATCTGAGCTGCACCCCCTAAAGATTCAAACGCACCCTCCGCCGTCGGGGTTTCCTCGCGGCGGCTGAACGCCCTTTTTTCGGGGTCGAACAGACCGTTTTTGAGCGGGGTTCCGATTGTGCTGTGGGGTTTCGCTAAAGAGCTGATAATCAGTCACTTAAGTCAACTAGCCAGTATAAGGCGAACTTACGACAAAATTTTGACATTTTCCCCCAAGAGTGCTTAACTTAAGGAAGTGTTGATTAATCCGTTATCCGTCATTCCGGCGTAGGCCGGAATCCAGGAAAATCAGCGTATTGGATTCCGGCCTACGCCGGAATGACGAATTAATGCGCCGGAATGACGAATTGATCAGCGCTTCCTTAAGTGTATACACCGTTATTCAGTATTTTGTAACAATATTGAGCAGCAGAGACCGGATTTGATGGGGGAGAAGACTCAGGTGTCAGTCAGTGAGCCCAGGGTACTGGTTATTGAAGCCGATGCAGATCGCGGCCGCGAGCTGATGTCGGTGTTGCGCTTTATCAACCACGATCCGGAACTGGCGACTGACTGCGGGCACTGGGATTCGACCATAGAAGACGCCAACGATATCCTGGCGGTACTGATCGGTAGCTGCCACTCCGACAAGGCGTTGCAAAAGCTCCTGAAGGAAGTCCATGAGCTGGACGAACATCTGCCGATTTTTCTGCTGTCGGAAAAAAACAAAGAGCTGACTGTCGCTATCGAACCCAGCTCCTGCATCCTGGGCCGGGTTGAAATACCGGTTCATTACACTCAGTTGACGGCCGCCCTGCATCAGGCCGAGGTGTATCGCGAAACACAGGCCGATGACGCGAATCAGCGCCCGGTTGACCTGTTCCGCAGTCTGGTGGGAACCAGCCGCGCTGTACAGATGGTGCGCAAGCTGATCCAGCAGGTCGCCAATTCCGATGCCAATGTGCTGATTCTGGGCGAATCGGGAACCGGCAAGGAAGTCGTGGCGCGCAATCTCCACTATTACTCCAATCGTCGCGACAAAGCGTTTGTGCCGGTCAATTGTGGCGCGATACCCGCCGATCTGCTCGAATCCGAACTGTTCGGTCACGAAAAGGGCGCGTTTACCGGTGCCATCAGTGCGCGCCAGGGACGTTTCGAACTGGCCGAAGGCGGCACCCTGTTCCTCGATGAAATCGGTGACATGAGCCTGAGTATGCAGGTTAAACTGCTGCGCGTGTTACAGGAGCGTACCTTCGAGCGTGTGGGCAGCAACAAGAGTATTAAGGCGAATGTGCGGATAATTGCCGCCACTCACCGCAACCTTGAAGAAGCGATCGCTGAGGGCAAGTTCCGCGAAGACCTGTTCTATCGCCTGAACGTTTTCCCCATTGAGATGCCGCCGTTACGCGACCGCGTTGAAGATGTTCCCTTGCTGATCAATGAACTGATCCGCCGTATTGAACACGAAAAGCGTGGCTCAGTGCGTCTTACCCAGGGTGCGATTCTCGCACTGTGCCAGTACAACTGGCCTGGTAACGTACGCGAACTGGCCAACCTGATCGAACGCGTCGCTATTCTCTATCCGTTCGGTGTTGTCGAAGTCGCTGAATTACCGGAAAAATTCCAGACCGATATATCCTCCGTAGAGTCAGTCCGCCTGAGCGAAGAGATCATGACCACGCAGCCGATGCATAACCAGTATCAGCTTGATGCCGAGCCACGTTTGCCGCGTGGTGGACTCGATTTGAAAGAGCACCTCAGCAACCTGGAAGTGGGGTTCATCCGCCAGGCACTGGACGATGCTCATGGTGTTGTCGCGCAGGCAGCCAAGCGTCTCGGCATGCGTCGTACCACGCTGGTGGAAAAATTGCGCAAATACGGGCTGCAGCGCTCGGACAATGCGCCGGGAGTTTGACACACTCTCGCGTCTTGCTCATTAACTTCCTGATTTAGAAATAATTACGGTTCCAGGCATACTCCTTGCTTTGTAAAGCATGGGCGACAAGCCCACGTTGAAACGCATTTGGAGTAAGCCTGTACATGAGCCAGCCGGCTGTTAAGCAACAACAACTGCAAGATGCCTTTGAGCTGTTCACCCAGGTGTCAGAACAGCTCAACGGTTCCTACCGGGTTCTGGAAACGCAGGTTGTAAATCTGAATAAAGAACTGGCGGCCGCCAGTGTTGAACGCTCCCGCCTGGTTGCCGAAATTCAAACCCTGCAGCAGGAAGCGTCGCGCAGTAAGCGTCTCTCCAGCATGGGTGAAATGACAGCCCGTCTTGCCCACCAGGTTCGTACCCCGCTTTCCACGGCACTCCTGTATGCATCACAACTGGACCAGCCGGATCTGCCACGCGCCCAGCACGATTGTTTTGTGGAGCGGTTGCTGGTCGGATTGCGTCACCTCGACCACATGGTGAACGACATGCTGGTGTTTGCACGCGGTGGTCAGGGTGGCGAAGAGGTCGTTGCACTCAGCGACCTTCTCGAACAGGTACACCAGACACTGTTACCCAGGCTGGCAGAAAACGCTGCACACTGGTCCGTGGAACTTGACCGCAATGATATTCGCCTGTGTTGTCAACGTGAAATGCTGGCCAGTGTACTTGCGAATCTTGCCACTAATGCACTCGATGCCTGTGACAGCCGGCCGCGTCTTGAATGGCACGCCGAAGTGCAGGGTAAAACAATTTCTCTTGCTTTCCAGGATAACGGCTCGGGTATCCCCGAAGACCTGCAAGAACACATTTTCGAACCCTTTTTCACAACCCGCTCCAGCGGCACTGGCCTGGGGCTGGCGGTCGCGCGTGCAGTAATCACTGCGCATCAGGGCGATATTGAAGTCGATTTTGGTTACCGGAAAGGGGCGCGGTTCGTTATTCGACTGCCGTTGCTCGATGTGCAGCAGCAACTCCCCAGCGAGCGGCTGAATAAACAGCAAAAGGCAGATAGTGCCAGTTTGAGGTATGTGTAATGAGTCAAGCCACCGTGCTGATTGTTGAAGATGATCTGGCCTTGCGTGATGCCTTGTGCGCCACGGTCGAACTCGCCGGTTTCGGAGTGAAGTCGGCTGAAGACGGCAGGCAAGCCATGCAGCTTATCGATAAACAGTCCTTTGACCTGATCGTCAGTGACGTGCAGATGAAAGGTATGGATGGCAATACCCTGTTGCAGAAACTGAAAGCCAGTATTCCGGAGTTGCCCGTTGTTCTGATGACGGCTTACGGCACGATACAGAAGGCGGTCGATGCCATGCGTGCCGGTGCTGCCGACTATCTGGTCAAACCGTTTGAGGCAGAGATTCTGGTCGACATGATTCACCGCTACCTGCCCGATCTGGGTGACGACCCCGAGGTGATCGCTGAAGACCAGGCTACCCGCAAGCTGGCGGCACTGGCCAGACGGGTAGCAGCGACTGATGCAACCGTCATGATCAGCGGTAATTCAGGTACTGGCAAGGAAGTATTTGCGCAGCTGATTCATCGCCATTCGGCGCGTGCCAAAGGGCCTTTTGTGGCGATCAACTGTGCCGCGATACCGGAGAATATGCTGGAGGCTTCGCTGTTTGGTTACGAGAAAGGGGCTTTTACCGGTGCCTACCAGACGCGTGCCGGCAAGTTTGAGCAGGCACAGGGTGGCACGCTGTTACTGGACGAGATTTCTGAAATGGATCTGGGCTTGCAAGCCAAGCTGCTGCGGGTGTTGCAGGAACGTGAAGTCGAACGCCTGGGTGGCCGCGAAGTGATACCACTGGACGTTCGCGTGCTGGCTACTACCAATCGAAGCATGCGCGAAGAAGTGGCTGCGGGCCGTTTCCGGGAAGATTTGTTCTACCGCCTCAACGTATTTCCACTACACCTGACACCATTGCACCAGCGCAAGGCCGACATACTGCCGCTGACCCATCGCCTGATACGCAGATATGCAGCCGAAGGCCGCGCCGTACCGCATATGTCGAAGCAAGCGCAGCAGGCGTTGCTGGATCATTCATGGCCCGGGAATGTTCGGGAGCTGGATAATGTTATTCAGCGCGCACTTATTTTGTTGAATGGAGAACAGATCGAGGTTGCAGATCTGTGTTTTGAACTGGATGTAACGGTCGGCGCCGTTGCTGAAGCCCGGCAGGCGCCGGTAGATGATGTAGCGGCTCAGTCCGGCGCCGCGCTGGGCAGTGGATTAAAGACACATGAATTCCAGATGATTCTGGATGCATTGCGGATAGACCACGGCAGCCGCAAGGCTGCTGCTGAACGTTTGGGTATCAGCCCGCGGACGCTGCGCTACAAGCTGGCGCGCATGCGTGATCAGGGTATAGCGGTTCCGGCCTAGGAGATCGAGTTATGAGCAGCATAAGCAATATAGATCAGGTTCTGGCAGAAATGCGGCGGATTACCATCGGTGTTCAGGGTGGACCGGCGGAGGCTGGTGCAGCGCAACCCTCACGGACGGAGTTTGCCGATCTGATGAAACAGTCTGTCGACAAGGTTAACGATACACAAATGGCGGCGTCGAAATTATCCAGCGCGTTCAGTGCGGGTGATCCGGGGGTGGATGTCACCGAGGTCATGATTGCTTTGCAAAAAGCCGGGGTAGCCTTCCAGGCCATGACCGAGGTGCGTAATCGCCTGGTGTCGGCCTATCAGGACATCATGAGTATGCCGGTCTAACAATGGGGTAGAGCACAATAATGGCAATGGTAAAAGCGGAAACGGTTTACGGGTTCCAGGGTCTGCCGGCCTTGCGGCAGATCGGTTTGATGGTCGGTCTTGCGGCAAGCGTCGCGCTGGGTGTGGCAGTGGTGCTCTGGTCACAGCAGCCGACATACACCGTGTTATTCGCCAACCTCGGCAGCAAGGACGCCGGGGAGGTGGTTGACTCCTTGCAGAAATCCGGTATTGGTTTCAAGGTGGATGAAACTACCGGTGCGGTCATGGTGGAAAGCGGCAAAGTGCAATCCGCGCGCATGGAACTCGCCAAGGACGGTTTGCCGGAAGGCAATGCCCTGGGTTTCGAGATGCTGCAGAAGGACCAGGGGTTCGGCACCAGCCAGTTTATCGAAAAGGCACGCTATCAACGTGCTCTGGAGGGTGAGCTAAGCCGCACGATTTCGACACTGCGTAATGTCAAATCTGCGCGTGTACACCTGGCGATTCCCAAGCGTTCCGTGTTTTTACGCGAGCGATCAGATCCTTCCGCGTCGGTTCTGGTCGATCTGTATTCAGGACGCTCACTGGGTGACGAGCAAATTGCCGCCATCGTGCACCTGGTGTCATCCAGCGTGCCACACCTGAAGCCTGCTAATATCACTATGGTTGATCAGCGTGGCGAGTTGTTGAGCAGTGCCGGTTCAGACGACGGCATGGCCCCGACATCCTCACAGTTTTCCTACAACCGCAAACTGGAACAGAATTACGCCAATCGTATCCGCCGGTTGCTGGAACCGATTACCGGCAGTGGCCGGGTGCGCGCGAGTGTTAATGCTGATCTTGATTTTACGGTTATCGAACGTACCCAGGAAACCTACAACCCAAATCGCCCGCAGATAAAATTACTGCGCAGCGAGCAGTTAAGTGAAGACAGTACCACCGCCAGTGCCGGCGCCTCCGGTGTGCCGGGCGCTCTTTCCAACCAGCCGCCGGAGCCTGCGCAGGTGCAACAGCCGGGCGCAGGTACCGCGGCAGGGCAGGATGCCGGTGCCCAGAGTACGACAGCGAATGCTGCGCCGATGAACAACAGCAAGAGCAGTATTCGTAACTACGAGCTGGACAAGACCATCAGTCACACCAAGCTGGCCAGTGGCACCATTCGTCGCCTGTCCATTGCCGTGGTGATCGACGACAAACAGGAACTCGACGACGACAATAAACTGGTCAGCAAGCCCTGGAGTGAAAAGGAACTGACTCGCTTTACCGGTCTGATCAAGGATGCTATCGGTTTCGACCAGCAGCGCGGTGACACCATAAACCTCATCAACTCATCATTCACTCCGCAGCCGGAGGCCGAAGCATTACCGGAACTCACCCTGTTGGAGCAGCCCTGGGTATGGGATGTTGCCAAACAGGCAGTCGGTGCACTCGGCTTATTGATTGTTGTCTTTGGTGTACTGAAACCGGTGATGCGCAGTTTGGCCGAGAAAGGTGCTCAAAGCATGCGGGCCGGGGCCATGGCCCCGGCTGGGGCAGGAGCGGGCGGCGCCGGCGAAGATCAGCTCAGCCTGTCAGGTGCCGGCCCGCAGCAGGCACAGCTGGCAGCACCGCAGATGGGTTATGAACAGCATCTGGATGCGGCAAAAGGTGTTGTAGGCGAGGATCCGAAACGCGTGGCACAGGTGGTAAAGAACTGGGTAGGCGAAGATGGTTGAAGGTAAAGCGAAATTGAACGGTACTGACCGTGCCGCTGTGTTACTGCTGACGCTGGGGGAAGAAAATGCGTCAGAAGTACTGAAACACATGGGCCCCAAGGAGGTCCAGAAGGTTGGTTCGGCGATGGCGAATATGACCAACGTACCGCGTGACCAGGTTACCCATGTGCTGGAGAGTTTCACGGAGACCGTACAGGAACAGACCGCGTTGGGTGTGGATTCGGACGAATATATTCGTTCGGTGCTGGTGGGTGCTCTGGGTCAGGACAAAGCCAAGGGATTGATGGATCGTATCCTGCTTGGCGGTGGCAACAAAGGCCTGGAAGCCCTGAAGTGGATGGACGCCCGGGCGGTCGCGGAACTTATTCGGCTGGAACATCCGCAGATTCAGGCCATCGTTTTATCCTATCTCGATAACGATCACGCCGCCGAAGTTATTAAATTCTTCCCGGATCGGGGCCGGCACGATGTGTTGCTTCGTATCGCAACGCTCGACGGCATTCAACCGTCCGCCTTGCGGGAACTCGATGAAATCCTGGAGCGCCAGTTTGCCGGCAACCAGAACATGCAATCCTCCGCTGTGGGTGGCGTGAAATCCGCAGCGGACATTCTGAACTTTGTCGATACTGCCATCGAAGGTGAAATCATGGAGGCTATCAAGGATACGGACGCCGAGCTGGGTCAGCAAATCCAGGATCTTATGTTTGTGTTCGATAACCTGATTGACATAGATGATCGTGGTATTCAGGCGCTGCTGCGCGAAGTGTCTTCCGAAACATTGATCCTGGCATTGAAGGGTGCCGAGGAAGGCATGAAGGAAAAAATCTTCAGCAACATGT
>CAJXFW010000025.1 GCA_913053655.1 uncultured Thiogranum sp.
TCAGCACACTTTGTACTGCCACTGAGTCTTGAGCACAAAACAGAAAAAACATAAAGTCTCTACCGCACATAACAGTGTGTATCTGGAAAATTAAGATGTTTAAACACGTGAATTTCAGATATGTCCCCCATCACGTTTCTCCGTCTTTCCCCATTTCAGAATTTCACGCTACTCTCATTTATTTGTGATTTCAAGACTGTACACTCACGACGCTGTACATACGCTGTCGTTCCCCTGCAACTATTGTCTGCTGAATCACCTTATTTTCAGACCTATCACACACTTGCTAACCCGACCTTACCGTATTACTGTATATAAACACAGTCCATAGAGGGGCTTGCTTTATGACAGCAAACAGGGGAAAGAAAAACTCACCTTTCCTGATTCGGGGCGGGAATGCTGTGGTCAGTCCATTAGCTGATATTTTGAGGACAGCCCAAATACTCGCGTATAAAGTGCCGAGATCGCTGCTTACAAAACCCGTTTCAGTGTCGCCAGTTCGAGCAGCACTCCGGCCAGGAAACGCCGGTAGTCATCGCGCACTGATCTGTAGATAAACCGGGACCAGGCGGCTACTGCCAGTCCCATCAGGACCAGGCGCAGTCCATCCCAGGCACCCGGCAGTTCAAGAAACAGCAGCAGGGTCAGGGGCCAGACATACAGCAGGCCACGCAGGCCGTGTTTGGCGAAGATCAGTAATGCGCCTGCGGATCGGATCAGGCGCTGTCGGCGGGAATTGTAGCGTACCATGAACACGGCTCGCTCCAGCTCGTTGTTGATGGTGTGGAGCTGCTTGCCCATACCTGGGCTCATGGACCTGTAGGAGCGGGCTGGCCCGCGAACCGGGGAACCGTGTAGAGCTGTTCGCGGGCCAGCCCGCCCCTACGGGGGGTTATTATTATCATTGGTGGGTGGCGACCTGCACACCTACCTGCGGCATGCTTGCCAGACCGGTATCGCGTGCGTGCTCCTGGAAACCGGGATTCTTCCAGAAGAAGGCGCCAGGCATGGTGGTGGGTATAACCAGTACATAGAACAGGGCGCGACCTGCGAGGGCCATTGCTGTCACCAGTAACGCGATAATTCCCCATAGTGCGAGACCGGCGCTACCGGACAGGCCGATACCGGCTGCCAGCGCGATCAGTACCGCGCTTGCTGCCAGACCGGCATTGCGGGTGATATAGGTTTTACCAAAGCGGGTGGTCTGTTCCTGCCAGGCGGCATCACCTTCGCCTGCACCGTGACGCAAATAGTGTGCGTGGCGCCATAGCCCGAAAGCTTCCAGCAGCAAACCGACCAGCATTGGTAGTGCGAGCCATTGCATGAGGGGGGCATAGTCAACTCCCTGCCAGACCATCACTGGTACGAACACCAGTGCGGCGAGCAATGGCCCAAGAGTCAGCATGCTGCCATAGAAGCTCGTCAGTACCTGCCAATGGTTCCAGAACGGCCGTGCCGGGATACGGTATATGCGCTGCATGAAATACAGCGATACCGGCCCGGCGACCACGGCCAGCCAGCCGCTGGCTTCGCGCACAAAGTTCACCAGGTCAGCGGGCAACCAGGCAAACAGTTGTAGTACGCTGGTCAGTACAGCATAGACGCCCAGTAAGTTATAAAACACGGCCACTGCTGCGACTTCACGGCTGACCGGTGAATACCTGAGATTATTAAAGGCGCGATAAAAACGGTGTGGCCGGCCGAGGTGCAGCGTCGAAATCACCAGTGCAAAGGTCTGCACGGCGATCAGACCGAACAAAGTTATCGGCACGGCTACAGGATGTACCGTTACACTCAGGCTTTCCAGACCCAGCAGCGGGCCCAGGAACAGGACGGCAAAGGCGCCGGCCACGGCCTGGGTGATCAGGGTAAAAATCACCAGCGGATCTTCGCGTGAGCGCAGTTTTTTCAGGCTCCACTGTCTGGGTTTGTTGCTGTGTTCCAGTGGTGCGCTACGGTAACCGCCCTGCCCGCCTTTTACGCCGGGATCGGGTTTGGCGTTCTGATCGTCACGAATGTAGCGCACCGGAGTACTGTCGGTGCGGTGCATTTCACGCGGCAGGCTTTTGGTCTGTTCGAAGCGGATATTCGGGTGGGTGATCGAAGTATCGGGGAATCCGGGGATGGCGGTTTCCAGTTGCTCGCGGTGCTCCGGTGTGGTTTCGATAACGCCGAAATCCAGTGCACCACCGAGGCAGGCCGAGACGCAGGCGGGTTTCAAGCCGACTTCCAGGCGGTCAACACACATGTTGCACTTGGAGACGTGCCCGGCTTCGGGGTCCAGCTGCGGTGCGTTGTAGGGACAGACCCAGGTACAGTAACCGCAGCCAAAACAGATATCCGGATCCTGCAACACCGCGCCGTACTCGGCGAACTTGGTATAGGCGCGTGTCGGACACCCTTTCAGGCACACCGGGTCATCGCAATGGTTGCAGGCCATGGAAATGTTCAGGCGTTTGGTGGCCGGGTAGCTGCCGCCTTCGAGGTAGCCCACCGAGCGGAACGCCAGGTGTGCGGGGGTGTCGTTTTTTTCCGCGCAGGCGGCTTCGCAGGCGTGGCAGGCGATGCAGTTGTCGGCGTTAAAATAGAAGCCGTGCTGTTTGTAGCGGTCGGGGTTGTCACTCACCGAGGAATCGCCGTTAATGTTCAGACTCTTGCCGGCGAGTGGATCATTATCGTCAACCAGTTTGATCGGCTTGCCATAACAATTCTTCTCCGGTGCCTCGACCTTTGGTACGAAAGCGTAGTCCGGTTCATTGTCTCTGATTTTATACATGTACGGTAAAACCTGTTCTGCTCATTGAGGCACACACAAACTTTATTGACCCCACCTGTAGGAGCGGTCTCCTGACCGCGAAGGGTGCCCGAGGCGCCGCGCTTTTTTTGATCGCGGTCAGGAGACCGCTCCTACAGGGTGTATCAACCATATCGTTCAAACAGGGGGCATCACACATAGCGGTTAATAGGCTCGGGCGGCGAGGTTCATTGCCGCGGCGGCTTGCTGGTCTTCAATCGGTTCTACACGTACGGCACACTGCTTGTATGCTGGTTGACGCGAGTGCGGGTCGAGCAGACCGAGGCTGACGCGGTTTACGCACTCGTGGTAGTGGAACGGTACGAATATCATGTCGCGTGGTACACGCTGGGTACATTGTACCAGCACGATAGCGTCGCCACGCCGTGATACCAGGCGTGCATATTGACTGTGCTCTACGCCGAATTCCGCTGCGGCATCGGGGTTCATTTCCATATACGGTGTCGGACTGAACTTGTTCTGGTTACCCAGCTTGCCGGTACGGGTGCGGGTGTGGAAATGCTCGACCACGCGACCGGTGTTCAACCAGAAGGGATATTCGTCGTCCGGTCGTTCGTTGTTGTCGACGAATGGCAGGGCAATTAATTTGGCTTTGCCACCCGGGTACTGGAACACACCGTCGCTGTACAGGCGCTGTGCACCGGTCTCGTCACCGTCGCGGCACGGCCACTGCAAGCCGCGCTGCTGTTCGATTTTGTCGTAACTCATGCCGGAGAGGTCCAGCAGGCGGCCCTTTGACAAGGTTTTCATTTCCTCGAAGGCCTGCTCGGTGGTCTCGGGGAAGTTCGGTTTTTTGTCGCGTTCGATGCGCTTCGCCATTTGATTGAAGATCCAGAAATCCGGCTTCGACTCGCCGAACGGCGGCATGACGTTGCGAATTAAATTGACACGACGCTCGGTGTTGGTGAACACACCTTCCTTTTCCGCCCAGACGGCGGCCGGCAGGAATACGTGGCTGTACTCATTGGTTTCGACATCGGCGTAAGCATCCTGTACCACCAGGAACTCCAGCTTCTCCAGCGTTTTGCGGATACGCGCGGTGTTGGGCATGGAGGTCATCGGGTTGGTGGCGATCAGCCACAGGCCCTTGATCTGTCCGGTTTCGATGGCGGGCAGGATGTCGGTCATGAACATGCCACGCTTGTCCGGAAAGAAATCCTCGTCGATGCCCCAGAACTCTGCAATCTCTTTACGGTCCTGTTGCTTTTCCAGCGCACGGTAACCCGGCAGGCCGGAGCAGGACGACCATTCGCGCGTACCCATGGCGTTGCACTGGCCGGTGATAGACAGACTGGTGCCGCCGGGTTTGCCGATGTTTCCGGTGACCAGATTCAGGTTGTTGATTGCCACCACGCCATCAGAACCGTGTGTGGACTGGTTGATACCCATGGTCCAGATAGTCATGGCCGACGGCGCTTTGGCGTACAGGCGCGCAACGTTGCGGATGGTGTCTTCGTCAATGCCACAGATCTTCGATGCGGTGAGCGGGTCGTAGTCCTGCACCGTGGCGTGGAAACTGTCGAAGTCTTCCGTGTGGGCACGGATGTAGTCTTCATCCTGCAAGCCTTCTTCCAGAATCACATATGCCAGACTATTAAGCAGCGCCAGATCGGTGCCCGGACGAATGGGCAGATGCATGTCTGCATTCTGCGCCAGCATGGTCACCCGCGGGTCCACGACGATCAGCGGGAAATGCCGCTTCTCGCGCGCCTCGCGCATGCGCCAGTAGATAATGGGGTGTTGTTCCGGCAGATTGGAACCGATGGCCAGCAGGCAATCGGTGTGTTCGAAATCTTCATAGCAACCGGGTGGGCCGTCGGAACCGAATGAACGTTTGTAACCCGACACAGCCGACGCCATGCACAGCGTGGTATTACCATCGTAATTATTGGTGCCGATAACACCGCGTGCCAGCTTGCCCAGGGTGTAGAACTCCTCGGTCATGATCTGACCGGTGGAAACTATGGAAAATGCATCGCGGCCGTACTGGTCCTGGATGCGCTGGATTTCGGAGACAGTTTTGTTCAGCGCTTCGTCCCAGTTCGCCTGGCGGAAGGTTTCGTGGGTGCGTTCACGCATCAGCGGCACACGGCCACGGCCGCTGCTTTCAAACAGCTCATGCTCGAAAATGCCCTTGATGCACAACTTGCCGCGATTGACATCGGCATCGCCGACACCACGCGACGATACGGCTTTGCCGTCCTTGTTCAGACCGACTTCAATGGAACAACCGGTTGAGCAGTAGCCGCAGGTGGTGTACTTCCACTCTACTGCGCCTTTGTCGGCGAGTTTTATGGGATTTTTTTTAGTGCGTCCGAAAAGCATTGCCTATACCTGTTATTTACATATCGTCATTCCGGCGGAGGCCGGAATCTATAGAGCGTGATCAAACAGCCTGGATTCCGGCATTCGCCGGAATGACGGTTGTGTAAGTGCCAGGTTCGCTATTTATTCGGGCAGCCTTCGTCTGGTGTTAGTGACAGCTGGATCACGCCACCCTCAACCTTAACGGGGAAACGCGCGGCACAGCCTTCATCCGGCGCTACTGCGTGACCAGAATCCAGATGAATTTTCCAGTCGTGCAACGGACAGGCAACGCGCTTGCCGTGCACAATACCTTGCGACAACGGCCCACCCTTGTGCGGGCATTTGTCGCGCAGTGCGAATATCTCGTCATCGACGGTACGGAAAATTGCTATATCACCCTCGGCACGAGTCACTACACGCGCACCCTGGCGCGGGATGTCTTCGACCTTGCCTATCTCAATCCAGTTGTTATCGCTCATTGTATTTCATCCTGCATTCAAAATATTCGAACCGCCAAGGCGCAAAGACCACAAAGAAAAACAAATTCTTTCTTGGCGCTCTTTGCGCCTTGGCGGTTCGATTTTTTCACCCTACCTGCTTGATCGGGGTGAATTCGTGCGCTTCGCCGCCTTCGGCGCGTTCGGCCCAGGGATCGTCCTGCGCGAACTTCTGCGCGTACAGGAAACGCTCGGCCAACGCCTTGCGGCCTTCCTCATCCTCAACGATCTTTTCCTTCACATAGGTTAGACCAACACGCTCCAGCCAGGGTGCGGTACGTTCCAGGTAATGCGCTTCTTCACGGTACAGCTGCATGTAGGCCGCGGCGTACTCCTTGACGTTCTCTGCTGTCTCGACGCTGCACAGATAGTCGGTAACCCGCACCTTGATGCCGCCGTTACCACCAACCTGTAATTCGTAACCGGAATCGACACAGACCACGCCAAAGTCCTTGATGGTCGCTTCGGCGCAATTACGCGGACAACCCGACACTGCCATCTTGTATTTGTGCGGCGTCCAGGAGCCCCAGGTCATTTTCTCGAGGTCGATGCCCATCTGCGTGGAATCCTGGGTACCGAAGCGGCACCACTCGCGACCGACACAGGTTTTTACTGTACGCAAAGCCTTGCCATAGGCGTGCCCGGAAACCAGACCGGCTTTGCTCAGGTCACCCCAGATCTTCGGTAACTCTTCCTTCTGCAGACCGAACAGTGAAATACGTTGCCCGCCGGTGATGTGGACGGTCTTGACCTTGTATTTCTCCGCCACTTCGGCGATGGCCTTGAGTTCCGCCGGCGTGGTCTCGCCACCCCACATGCGCGGAATCACTGAATAGCTGCCATCCTTCTGGATATTCGCGTGCGCACGTTCGTTGATAAAGCGCGACTGGCTGTCGTCCCTGAACTCGCCCGGCCACTGGCACAATAGATAGTAATTGAGCGCGGGGCGGCACCTGGCGCAGCCATCCGGCGTCCTCCACTCGAAGAATTGCAGCACTGCCGGGATATCTTTCAGTTCATTGTCGCGCAGACCGGCGCGGATTTCGTCGTGGGTAAACTCGGTGCAGCCACACAGCGGTTTTTTGGCCGGTGATTCGGAGTAGTCGCCACCCAGCGTGTGTGCCAGCAATGCCTCGACCAGACCGGTACAGGAACCGCAGGAACTGGACGCTTTGGTATGGGCGCGCACATCGTCCAGTGTGAACAGATTTTTTTTGGTGATTGCTGCGACGATCTCACCCTTGCATACGCCGTTACAACCACAGATTTCCGCCGTGTCGGCCATCGCCGCCACGCGGTTGTCATCTCCGTGGCCGGAGTCGCCAAGATGCGCCTGGCCGAACAGCAGGTGGTCACGGATGTCCGACACATCGGTGCTGTCGCGTAATAGCTCGAAGTACCAGGTGCCGTCGATGGTGTCGCCATACATGACGGCACCGATGATGCGGTGGTCACGCAGCACTACTTTCTTGTACACGCCGCGACCGGGATCCTGCAACACCAGTTCTTCGGTGTCGTCACCACCCTGAAAATCACCGGCGGAAAACAGGTCGATACCGGTTACCTTCAGCTTGGTGGAGGTCACCGAACCTTCGTAACGCGCGATACCCAGGTGTGCGAGGTGGTTGGCGCAGACCTTGGCCTGCTCAAACAGGGGCGCAACCAGACCATAGGTCTGACCGCGGTGTTGCAGACACTCGCCAACAGAATAAATGCGCGGATCAAAAGTCTGCATGGTGTCACTGACTACGATACCGCGCTCGCAATGCACACCGATCTTTTTGGCCAGTTCGATATTCGGTTTGATACCGACCGCCATGACTACAATGTCAGCCGGAATTTCCAGGCCATCCTTAAAACGCACGCTCTCTACCTTGTCCTTGCCGAGCACGGCTTCGGTCTGCGCCTCCATAAGGAACTTCATGCCCTTCTCTTCCAGCGAGGCTTTCAGCAACGCGCCCGCCGGCTTGTCGAGCTGGCGTTCCATCAGGGTATCCATGAGATGCACTACGGTGACGTCCATACCCTGCTTCATCAGGCCGTTGGCGGCTTCCAGACCGAGCAGACCACCACCGATCACAACCGCCTTGCCGCCTTCTTTTTTCGCGGCGACCAGCATGGTGTCGACGTTGGCGATATCACGAAAAGCAATGACACCCTCAAATTCGTTACCGGGAATCGGTATAATGAAAGGACTGGAACCGGTAGCGATGATAAGACGATCATACTTTTCTTCCGTGCCATCTGTAGCGCGTACAACGCGCTGCGCACGGTTCACGTCCTCGACCCACTTGCCCTTGTGCAGGGTGATGTTGTTGTCGACATACCACTGCTCGTCGTTAAGCATGATTTCATCGATAGTCTTTTCACCGGCCAGCACCGGCGACAGCAGGATGCGGTTGTAATTACCGTAAGGCTCGCCACCGAATACGGTGATGTCGTATTGCTCGGGCGCCAGTTTCAACAACTCTTCGAGCGCACGCACACCGGCCATGCCGTTACCGATTAAAACGAGTTTCTCTTTCATGAATACCGTCCACGTCTGGGTTTGCAGAGGGTGTAGCAAGGCGTATGCCAGCGCTTGAGTATCCAGATTTCTCGTTTTATTACATGTGGTTGATTAACGTATACGATGGTTTTGAAGATCGACATACCCGCTTGATGCACCATATTAGCGCGTACTAATACTGGGTTGCCCGATGTTGGCGCGCCGGCGCAGCCCCAACCCCGAGGCTACCTCGTGCAAATCCATCGGCCATTTTTACGATTTCAATGCTGAGTAACCCGGCCAGCGCCTGTGACAACAGGGCCTTAGACGATTCTATACACACCGTGGGTGCAGGTGGTATACCGATCCGTGCAACACTTTCACTACGCATGGCACACTCCTTGCTGAAAAGTCACACCATGCAAGACTCTGGATTCAAGATACTCTCGTTTTCCGGCAAGACACGAATCCTGCACCTGTCGTGGTTCGCTTTTTTCCTGAGCTTCCTGGTCTGGTTTAACCACGCGCCGCTGCTCGGCGCCATGCGCGAGACCTTTGGCCTCAGCGACCAGCAGATCAAGACCCTGCTCATTCTCAATGTCGCCTTAACGATCCCGGCACGCATTATCATCGGCATGCTGGTGGATGCTTTCGGGCCGCGGCGTATCTACTCCGGTCTGCTGTTTGTTTCTGCGTTTCTGTGTTTCGGTTTTGCGATTTCCGACAGCTATGAACAACTGGCGCTGATGCGTTTTCTGCTCGGCTTCGCCGGTGCGGGTTTTGTCATCGGTATCCGCATGATCACCGAGTGGTACCCCGCCAAACAGGCCGGCGTCGCACAGGGCATCTACGGCGGCTGGGGTAACTTCGGTTCGGCCGGCGCCGCTTTGATCCTGCCCACGCTGGCGCTCGCCTTCGGCGGCGAGGATGGCTGGCGCTATGCCATCGGCACCACCGGCGTGCTGGCGCTGCTCTACTCTGCCGTGTATTTCTTTTCTACCAGCGATACGCCGAAAGGCTCGACCTACTTCAAGCCAAAGCGCAACGGCGCACTTGAAATCACCAGCCCGGGTGACTTCATCCTCTACCTGGTCATGAACATTCCGCTGTACGCGGCACTGGCGGTACTGACCTGGAAACTCAGCCCGGCCAACCTCGGCATGCTCAACATAGCGGTGGTGGATATCATCTACGCGACACTGGCCGGCCTGTATATCTTCCAGACCATCCGTATCTACCAGATCAACGGGCATGTCTTCAAAAAACCGGTACCCGAAATCGAGCGCTACAAGTTCAAACAGGTCGCCGTGCTGGACCTGGCCTACATGGTGACCTTCGGCTCGGAACTCGCCGTGGTGTCCATGCTACCGCTGTTTTTCCAGGATACCTTTGACCTGTCCATCATCAAGGCCGGTCTGATTGCTTCTGTGTTTGCCGGACTGAACTTGATCATGCGCCCGGCCGGCGGCTGGATCAGCGACCGCTTCGGGCGCAAGCGTTCACTGGTCATCATCATGATGGGCCTCGCGGTTGGTTACCTGTTTATGAGCTTTATCGATAGCAGCTGGTCGATTGCCGCAGCGGTTGCCGTTACTGTGTTTGCTTCCATCTTCGTCAACGCGGGTAATGGCGCTGTATTCGCCGTCATCCCGCTGGTCAAACGCCGCCTCACCGGACAGATCGCCGGTATGGCCGGCGCCTTCGGCAATGTCGGCGGCGTAGCCTTCCTGACGGTATTATCCTTCGTCGCACCCAGTGTGTTTTTCCTGGTGATCGGCGGGTCTGCCGTTGTGGTACTGGTTGCTGTACTGTTCTTCCTTGATGAACCGGAAGGACATATGACCGAAGTACTGCCTGACGGGACAGTGCAGATGATCAAAGTGAGTTGAGACAAATGAGTCCAGAAAAAACAGCCCTCAACCGTCATTCCGGCGAAGGCCGGAATCTATAAAGGCTGTCCAGGCAGCCTGGATTCCGGCCTTCGCCGGAATGACGGGAGTGGATGAATATGTGCTCTGACCCCGTTTTCCCGTAACATCATCCTGCCATGTCCGAACTCACTGTCATTGCCGGACAGCATTCCGAAGCCGGCGCCAAGGAAAACAACGACGACTCCTGCGGGATACGCATCCCTGAAGGCCCGTTGCTGACCGCCAAGGGCGTCGCCGCTGTCATCGCTGACGGCATGAGCGGCAGTGAGGCCGGGCGCGAAGCCGCTGATTCCTGCGTCAAGGGTTTCCTCAACGACTACTTCAGCACACCCGATTCCTGGACCGTCGAGACCTCCGGCGAAAAAATTCTCGGCGCACTCAACAGCTGGCTGTATAGCCAGGGCCACCGGCAATACGGCACGCCGAAGGGCCTGGTGACGACCCTCAGTGTACTGGTCATCAAATCCACCACGGCCTATCTGTTTCATGTCGGCGACACACGCATTTATCGCCTGCGCAATTATGAGCTCGAGCGAATGACCCGCGACCACCGCATCACAGTCAGTGCCGACAAGAGCTATCTCAGCCGTGCCATGGGCATCGATGTACACCTCGATATCGACTACCAGTCTTTCGCGGTCGAAAAAGATGATGCTTACCTGCTCACAACAGATGGTATTCACGACTTTGTTGATGACACCACACTCAAACGTCTGGTGATCGAAAATCTGAAAACACCCGAGGATGGCGTTAATACTATCGTCCGCAAGGCCGCGCTGAACAAGAGCAACGACAATCTGAGCGCGCAACTGCTGTACATCGACGATCTGCCGCAAGGTGACGAGCACGAGTTCTTCCGCAAGCTGACCAAACTGCCCTTCCCGCCGCCACTGGAACCCGGCATGGTGCTGGACGGCTACCGTATTCTGCGCGAACTGCACGCCAGTAACCGCACCCAGGTGTATCTTGCGCTGGATACGGAAACTGACACTCAGGTGGTACTGAAAACACCCTCGGTCAACTTCGAGGACGACCCGGAATACATCGATCAGTTCCTGCACGAGGAATGGGCGGGGAAACGTCTCAACAGCGCTCATATACTGACCGTACTGGAGCCACACGGCCGCCGGCAATTCCTGTACTACGTCACCGAATATGTGAAGGGCACGACGCTGCGCCAGTGGATGCATGACCGTCCACAAGCTTCGCTCGATGAGGTGCGCGATATCGTGGAGCAAATCACGCGCGGGTTGCGCACCATGCACCGGCAGGAAATGATCCACCAGGATCTGAAACCGGAAAACATCATGATTGACGAGCACGGCGTGGTAAAGATCATCGACTTCGGCTCGACCAAGATTGCCGGCATCACGGAGATCACTACCCCGCTGGAGCGTGACAATATCCTCGGTACCCGCAACTACACTGCACCCGAGTACCTGCGTGGCCACGCTGGCAGCAACCGCTCCGACATCTTCTCACTCGGCGTCATTACCTACGAAATGCTCAGTGGCAAGCTGCCCTACGTGAAGGAATTCACCGAGCGCAACATGAACAAGCTGAGCTACGTCTCCATACGCGGACATAACAAAACTATCCCGACCTGGGTCGACGGTGCGCTGATGAAAGCCGTCGCCATCAACCCCGAACGCCGCCACAGTCTGTTGTCCGAGTTCGTTTACGAACTCTCTCACCCGAACGAAAACTACACCCGACTGGATCAACAACCCTTGATCGAACGCAACCCGGTCGCCTTCTGGCGCACACTGGCAATCATCTTTCTGTGTACCACGATTGCCGCACTGGTGCTCTAGGCGCAAGCCGTCCATTGCGATTTGTGACCGCGCAGCGGGGTGAGGTGCTCGCAATGAACGGCTATTCTTACTCTACAAAATACCACTCAACCCCTGGATACATCCCGCCGGCAACGACCAATGGCGGATCAGGCAATCACCCATACAAATCGGGCTAAAATTCTCGGTAAAACAGGCGCTAACAGTAATAGTCGTCCTGCCGGATGCAGGCAGGAATAACCGCTGTGTATGGCGAAGCATAGCCGGAAATGTAGTCGCCAGAACGTTACATCATTCTGATTTAAAAGGAAGTTTTACGGGTATCTGTAAAATAATCAAGTGACTTGTTAACACGCTGACAGTATAGAGCGATTCAGCGAAAATAGTTGAATAACAAGTAGTTACAGATAATCCGTCTCTACGCAGGGTAAATACGCGAATCCGGTTCGCACCCCCCGTACAGGCAAAAACCCATGGCTATGGACAGCATTAAACCCGTCAATTCCCCACTGAGCAGACGCCTCTCATCCAGGCAGTACTACCGCTACTCGGCACCGGTCTTTCTACTCGTCGCAGTACTGGTAGTCACCTGGCTGGGGAGCACGGGAACAATCCAGCTTTACACCGGCTGGCTGTACGATACGCTGGTCCGCCACACACCGGCCGAACCAGCGGCAAAATCCCGTACCCTGCTGATTCAGGCAAAAACCTCCGCACCCGATTCGACCCAATGGCCGGGACTCATCTCCCGCCTGTACGAACTGGGCGCGGAGCGCGTCGCCTTCGCGTTCACGCCCGCCCCTCTGTCACCTGAACTGCTGTCTGTACTGCGCGAACACCCGGATATGGTATTCGCGCAGGAACCGATCCGGAATGCCGTGACGGGCAGGATCATTGGACTCAAACCCTGGCCGGCGAGCATGGAAGAAACGGGTGTAGAAGCCGCGATACTGGTGATGCCGCCTGATGAGCTCGGTATACGTCGTCGCCAGCAACGCTACGTCGAGATTGACGGGCAGCACATCGCCACACTGGCATACGCACTGAGCGACCCGGAAAACACCGATGCCGACGACACCACGCCGTTCCTGGTCAACTTCCTCGATGGCGGTCTCGGCGTACCGATTGTCGATCTGGAATGGGCGCTGTCGGACAACCTGGTACGCTCGCTGGTCGCCAACCGTATCGTGATTATCGGTTTTGCGAAAAATATTCACGAGACCGGTCTGCATACACCGGCCAGTAGCTCCCGTCAGAGCGTATCGCTACTCCAGTACACCGCGCAGGCACTGGACACGCTGCTGGCTGATGATGCCATTCGCGAACTGCCGGTTGTCATGCAGCTGCTGCTCTATGTGCTGATTGTGGCGACATTCCTCTACCTGTATCAGTCCATGCCGGTGAAAGCAGGGGTATGGCTGACACTAACGATGATACTGGCCTACGTCGCCATTGCCTGGCTGCTACTGGGGTTTACCGGTTACTGGCTGCCGGTGGTGGAGATGGCGATACTGCAATGCGTGACATACGGCGCCGTCTTTATACGCAAGGCATCGCGTGAAGAACAGCTCATCCGCCGTACTCTGCTGGACACCACGGCAAAACTCCGTGATCGCGTTATCCCCACCAGCTTCTTCGCTTCCAAAGAGCCCTGGGTATACATTGCCAACCTGCTCAACCAGACGCTGGAACTGCACCGTCTGATTTTCCTGGAGAAGGTGGAAGACGACCATCGCGTGCGGGAAGTGCATTCGCTCAACTGCGGACTGGATGATATCCATGAGATGCGCCGTGATTATCATCGCACACCCTACAGCACGGCAATCGCCACCAATGCACCTGTCCGTGTCGAACGCGATTACCTGAAACACATCGATGATGAAGAGGTTCAGTACCTGGTACCGCTGACCTTCGCCGGTGAGGTGCTCGGCTTCTGGGCCTTTGGCATACACCCGGAAAAAATCACCCACGAGGAAAGCTTCATCGGTCTGGCCAGTGATTTTGCTGAACAGATCGCCGAAATGCTCTACCACCGCCATCGCTGGCTGGAAGAACAGCGGCGCGACAAAAATCGCCTGAATCGCTACCTGCGCGTGGAAGGCTGGGACGAAACCCACCGTTCGTTCAATCAGTCGCTGGCGCTTCTCGACCGGCGGCTGGATGTACTGGAACGCGTATTCGACGGTATGGGCAGCGCCGCCATACTGTACGATCTGTTCGGTCGCGTGCTACAGGTCAACCTGCAAATGGAAACATTGATGAAACGCGCCGGGCTGCGTTTCTTCGACATGACCGCCATCGACATGATCAGCGCAATCAGCGGCCGCGATCTGCATACAGTCCGTGAGTACATGCATTACATTGTCGTGGAACGTTCGGTCATCTCACTGCCGGCACCGGTCATTGACAATGACCGTTATACCTACATGCTAACGATCCGGCCGTTAATACAGAAACAGCGGAGCCACTACGAGATCGACAGCGATCTGACGCCGTTCCAGCTGGGCGGCATACTGATCGAGCTGGTTGATATCAGTACCTTCAAGACCCTGAACGATCTTCAGGTCAACCTTGTCGACCAGCTGAATATGCGCCTGCGGGATGACCTGGAAGCACTGGTGCTGGCAGCAGATCTGCTGAGCGACAGCAGCGGCGGCGAAGACCGGCAATGGGTCAGGGAAATCATCAGCAGCAAGGCCGATCACGCCACACGGATATTCGAGGATGTACAGAAGTACCTGTACTTCACCTTCGAAGACGCCAGTCTGGAATGCTACCCCATCGATGCGCTGAAACCCCTGACATCCAGTATCGACGAGCTATCGGAAATGGCGGGAAAAGCGGGCATAGAGCTGCACACCGAACTGCCCGAGCTGCTGTGCTTTGTGATGGCCGCACCGCAGAGTCTGGTGGAAGTGTTCAACGATGTCCTGCGCGTACTGATCCACGATGCCAGCGCCGGCAGCAAAATCTTCATTGCCGCCACATCCTGTGACGAGCGTGTGTGCTACCACTTCGTAAATACCGGTTTCGGGTTACCACCGGAACGTCTGCACGAATACCTGCATGGCGATTTGTCCGTATCCGTGGATGAATTTCGTGGTCTGCGCACGGCCAACCGCAGAGTTCAGTCCTGGGGTGGCGAGTTCAGTGCCGAAACCGAGCTGGGCAAAGGGATGAGTTTTGATATCTGCCTGAAGGGGTTCCTGTGACGGCGGCGACAACAGACAGGAAACGCGTACTTGTCGTCGAAGACGATGCCATGGTGCGCCGCCTGCTTGCCGCCATCCTGGAAAAAGGCGGTTACGTTGTAGCGCAGGCCGGTAACGGTATCGAGGCGCTGGGATGCCTCGGCAGCGAGGCTGCTGTCGACGTCATCGTCCTTGACTTACTGATGCCGGTAATGGATGGCCTGAAATTTCTGCACGAATTGCGTCAGGTTCGCAAACTGGATATTCCGGTACTGGTGCTGACGGCTTCGCTGAATCCCGCTAACGGCGACGAACAACGCGTCCTCGACGCCGGCGCCAACCGCGTGGCGCGCAAACCCGTCAAGGCACCGGAGTTGTTGAAGCTGCTGCAACAGCTACTGGAAAGCTGATGGACTTCTTCCCCATAACGCTGTTTCCAGCGGGAGGATTGTCCGGCTCCGTTATTACCAGTGTCTGGGTCGGTGTGTTCGTCGTCGCATTTTTCAACCTGCGTTTCGGCTGGGCCCTGGCGGGCCTGGTAGTTCCCGGCTACCTGGTCCCGCTGCTGCTGCTTAAACCCTGGGCGGTGGCAGCGATTGTTATCGAAGGCTCCGTGACCTACTTCCTGGTGTGGCTGTTCTCGGAGTCACCCGGACACAGGAACCGCTGGAGCAGCCTGTTCGGGCGCGACCGGTTTTTTGCGCTCATCGTCATCAGCGTGGTGGTGCGCCTGGTATTCGACGGGCTGGTATTCCCGGGCATCGGTGACTGGCTGAATCGTAACTACCACCTCAATTTCGATTACGTCAACAACCTGCACAGCTTTGGCCTGATCGTTATCGCACTCATCGCAAACCAGTTCTGGAAGCCGGGCTTCAATCGCGGCATGCTCACCCTGGTTGTCACGGTCGGCGTCAGCTATATCATCGTGCGCTATGGCCTGATGGAACTGACCAATTTCAGTATCGGCAACGTTCAATACGTCTATGAAGATCTGGCCAGCTCTATTCTGGCGAGCCCCAAGGCCTACATCGTTATCATCTGTACCGCGCTCATCGCCTCGCGTATGAATCTGTACTATGGCTGGGAATATAACGGCATCCTGATCCCGTCACTGCTGGCGCTGCAATGGTACGAGCCGAGCAAGATCGTCATCACCTTCGTGGAAGCCTTTATTATCCTCGCTCTGTCCACGCTGGTGATGCGCCTGCCGCGCTTCGCACACGCCAATATCGAAGGCGCACGCAAGCTTTTGCTGTTCTTCAACGTCGGCTTCGCCTACAAGTGGCTGCTCAGTCTGGTGCTGGCAACCTGGTGGCCCGATGTCAAGGTATCAGATGCGTTTGCCTTTGGTTACCTGCTGTCCAGCCTGATGGCAATAAAGATGCACGACAAGATGATCGTCGGCATGCTGACCCGCTCAACGTTGCAGACATCTTTAGTCGCAGTGCTGTTCGCCACCGTGATTGGCTACGTGCTGATCTGGCTGCCCACCCCCGAGAGCCTGCTCGGCAAAAAAACGGCTGCCAGTATCACTGCGCCCACCATCGCCGAAGACGGCCATCTGGTGCCGCTGCTCAGACGGGAGAAGGTCACCATCTATCAGCGCCGCGACCCGGAAACCCTGGTGCGCCCAAGCCTGGTGGAACTGCGCGCTTTCGAAGCCGGGCTCAAGCTGCTGCGCCGCTATCGCAACAGCAACAAGGCGATCCACCTGGCGGAAGCGGAATACTCGCTGAAGCAGGCTGGTTACGTGCTGCACATTGTACAGAACCGCTACATTTACCTACAGGAGAAAACCGGTGGGCAGGGCCGCGGAGTTTACATAATCGATCTCAAGGCAGGCACCGATCTGTTGCTGGAAGTCCCCGCCCCGGCAGAGGAACGCTGGGCGCTGGATGCCGGCGCCTGGCTGTTCACCCGCTTCAATGCCCAGGCACTGGCCATTGCCGGATCCTACCGCAATGCCGGTATTGGCGGGGTCAATGATGTGCTGCAAAGCCGACAGACTTTCTTTGCCACGTTCCAGCGCCTGCTCAACCGCGGCTCGGTATTGCAGGTCCGCGGTTACACGGATAGCAGCCTGAAAGAAGCGCAGGACAGTCCGGCGCCTGAACAGCTGTCCTCGCTTTGGGTAAAGGGTACCTTGCCGACCGGGCTGGACCTGAACTTCCTGGAGCGCAGCATCGGCGAAATTGACATCACCTGGCAACAACCGTTCGAGGTCAATCGACTTCGTGATATGGAATACCAGGGGTTTGCCGAACTGTTCCTGACCCAGACCGACCAGCGCAAACTGCTGGCGCAGTCGCTGAGTGAGGAGGAAACCCTGCAAACCCAGGTCAACGTGCAAAGGATCGACGGCTACCTGCAACAATGGCTGCTGGAGAAAAAAGGGCGTCTGGCGCGCCGGGGTACGGATCGCTACCGTCCACCGTCAGCGGAGGAACTGCTGTACTTCGATGAAGAAATCATAACTCCGCTGCTGGGTCTGATCGATAACCTGGCCAACATCAGCGCGCAGCAGCAGAACGCAGAGCTGAACAGAATTGCTGCTGCCGCCAGGTCCATCGACTATCGGCTGATCAAATACCATCACCAGCGCAGCGGTCGGGAGTATCTGATTCTTGAAGAACGTGAAGACATCCGGAAACGTCGCTACTGGGGAACCATCGTATTGCGCTACGGGCCTTCAGAAAAATACCTGGTACAGGTACCGCGTCCCTTGTACGAGTTGAACAGTTTCGAATATGCGGTCTCAATGTTCGAACGCCTGCACGCGCGCGGTCTGGTGATTGCCGGCGCACACCCTTTCGCCAATCGCGACGGTAGCGCCGACACCGTGCGTATGGAAAATATCCCCAGCCTCTTCAATCTGGTGTCACAGGTCATCCTGCGGGAAACGCCGCCGGATGAACCTGAACTGATCGTCCATTGCCGCGCCTTCGGCCTGCGCCCGGTCGGCGAACAAACCGGCAGCGATGTCCTGCTGGCGTTCAGTGACGGCATTATTAACGAGCGACAATTACCTGCACTGGGGCTGCGTCTGCTGGATGCATTGCGTGAAGACGATCTTGCCTACCAGCTCGTCGATGGCACGCCGGATACCGCCGGCTATGAAGTCGGCGGACTGCCACAGTCACTGTACGCGGCCAATCTGCCTGACAAACAATTTCTCATTCTCTGGCTGTCACCGCTGTCGCGTGATAGTTATCGACAGCAAAGCGATAACCATTTACAGGAAAAACAATTCCGCGCACTGAACATCCCCACCGTGAAACAGGATCTGACGGATTACCTGAAGAAACAGGCAACAGCGCGCCCTGACATTCCGGGTGATCTGCTAACCGATATTCTTCATTACCAGCGCAATCACGACATCGTCAGTCTGCGCCGGTTACAGGTGCAATGGCCGCACTGGCGCCTGCAGCGTCTGATCGATCTTGACTCACAGCAGGCATTCCTGACGGTGGCGGATAAACAGGGTGTGTTCCTGGTCAGTAACCTTAATCCAAGAAAACCGGGCTTGCAGATACAGGCACCGTTGCACCCGCTGTCCGAACAACGGATCGCTGCATTTATGGCGACGCGTGCCGGACGCCTGGTATTCGGGAGACAACCGTGAGACTGCTGGGCCGCATGATGGTACTGTTATTACTGCTGGCGGTACTGCTACCGTTGCTGCGCTATATACCGGATATACCTTTGCCGGAACCACAACCTCTGGCACAGGATGAACGCCTGCAGAACTCCAGTGCCGCCATTGTCTACCGCCTGCAACGCAACGACTGGCTGACCTTCGAACTGCCACGCTCCGGCGAACCTCTTTACCGGGTGCTCACCAATGCCGATATTTCGGCGACGGCTGACGAGATGACCGCACCGTGGGGATACGCGATCGAATATCGGCTACTGGACGAGTCCGATACCGTGCTGGAAACACGCAGCTACTACCACCGTACCCGTGTCAGCCGTTCTGTTGATGAAAACGGGCAACCCGGCAGCCTGCCCGCCTTCTACCTGGAGGGTGATGAGAACCCGGCAGACGGCCGCGTTATGCTGCTGCGCGCGGATGAATTCCCCACCGCCCGCAAAATACAACTGCGCCTGTACCAGGCTTCCGCGCCGGTCGAAGGTGCTGTGGTACGCCTGTATCAGCGTGAACGAATTCCGGATCATAAACTGACCCACCGCTGGAACCGCATCAACGAACACAAGAAGACCCACCTGAGCCGCGGCAATGTCTACGGCAAGGAATGGCTGACACCGCGTGAACAGCTGGCATTACTGCGCTATCGCTGGGTACCGTTAGCACCGCAGGGCATCACCGGCGATGACAACCTTCGTCGTATCCTGTATGTACTGGGTGATGGAGACAGTGTGCAGCCGTCCCGGTCGATATTGCCGGAAGGTCTGCTGGTAGAACCCGGTCATAACGGCACGATTCCGGTACCGTTGCACGGTGGTCCGCTGCACCTGACACTGCAACGTATCGACCATCGTAACGACGGCAACCTGTGGTTCCGCTGGCAGGGTGAAAGTGATCGTTCGCGTTTTGAGCGGCGCATCAGCTTTGCCGATATCGAAGCGGGTCGCACGTTGCTGTTGCCCGCCGCCGGGCTGCTGGATATCAGCAGCGACCGAACGGTGATTATTACCGCCGAGCTGGCCCGGGCGGACGGCTCTCGCCTGGATATTACACCGGACACGGCGTTCCTGCGTACTTACCGTGCCGGTCCTGAACAATGGGTGGATTATCCGGTGGTACACCTTGGCAAACGCCGCACGCCATTGCGCATCGACTTCCGCCGGTTGATGACACAACCGGGTAATGCTGATCTTGTCCTGAGCTACCGGTTGCTGAACAGCTCAGGTAAAAACATGTTTGAGGGAAGCTGTCGCGGCGAAGCCGTGTCATCGCTCTATGACCGGCTCTACGGTGAAACCGATGCCTTCACACTGATATCCGACAGCCTGCATTGTTACCTGCACGTTGCCGCGAACATTGACACGGTGCGAGTAGCGCTATCCGCACCCGGACTAACGGCGGCCTATACTGTTCCACCGGATATGATCACCCGTGTCCGGGTGCCGGAGGATTATTACAGTTACGACCCCGGGCAACAGCGCCTGCCGGGCTGGTACGGTATTGCACCTGCAAACGAAGAACAACTGATCCGCGGCCTGCGTATGCAGCGTCTGGTCTGGCAACAACGACCTGCGGAGGATGATCCCGAAGTACTGGCCGGTCGCTACCTGTGGGAAGAGTTTCACCCGCGTGGCAACTGGCGTGCACGTTACCTGCTCAACCCGCGTGACGATCAGCTGCCGTTGCCTGACCGCGCACTGAAAGCGGTGTTTCACGAACTCGGCAACGGAGAAACGCTGTCGGTGACACTGGTCGCCGAACCCGGCAAGCGCGCCGTGCGCCCAAGGCTGAGCTTCCTGCGCGACCATAAGGAACCACTCAGCGTGCAGATTTTCCTTGACGACAAACAACTACTGGCGCGTGAAATACGTGGACGGCGTGGCGAGTTGCGCCTGCCGGACATCCCCGCCGGAAAGTACCGGCTACGCATCGTATCGGCCACCCCGGTACGCTGGTTCATGAACCAGATCAGAGCCGACAGCCCGACCTGGATCAAACGTCTTGCAGTGCGCATCGATCAACGCCCGCAAAGCTTTATCTACCGGAAACAACAGCGCGACGAGATGCTTACCGGCCATCTGCAAGTCCCCTGGGGACGACAGACCCCGGTACACTTGCGGGTGCGCGTCAGCGGCCCGCGCCGCAACGGCATTATCGCCTCGGACGGCTGGTCACTGACAGACCGGGAGTTCCTGGTGACACCCGATAACAGTGAAGAAATCCCGGTACTTAACTCGCGCAGCGAAACAGTCGACAAAGGTCAGCGTATCTACGTACCACTACACTCGGACCTTGCAGCCGGCGATTACCGTATCACGGTGTGGCTTGAAGATGCCGATGCACAGGGCTATCTCAGCCTCTACCGGTTAACACCGGGACTTCACGAACGCAGGCAGCTGTTCCGCGAACGCGCCGATACCGAGGTCAATGGACTTGAATAGGCAGCGTATGAACCTTTTTCTATCACTCACAACCGGACTTTTTATCATGTCATTACTGACAGGTGCTACGTCGGCCGGGCAAAGCCGCGAACTGAAGACGCTATGGAAGGCGGCACGTGACGGGCAGTACCGCACCCCCGGCAGTATCGAGCTGCAACAGGCAACAGCGCTGTTCAAACGGGAACTGGCGGCCGACCCGTCACCGCAATTGCAACAGGCGTGGCAGACGCTGGGCTGGCAACGCACCAGCATTCAACTTGGCAACAATGGCTGCCAGGTACTCTACGAGGTGGCCGAACGGCGTGAGGGTCGTGGCTTTTACCTGTTCTGCCTGCAGACCGGCAGCCGGACGGCGTTACAGGTACCACACGCTTTCAAGGATCTGCATACCGGGTACATCGCTCTGGCGATGGCAAACGCGGCACGTTTTCGCGTTGTCGCCTGGAATACTGTGCCGCGCTACAGCGATGACGAACAGGGGCGCCACAACGCCGACCTGGCGCACCTGCCGGAAAGTTATTTCACGGCGCTGACGCGCGCACTGGCAACAGATGACAGCATTGAGCGCGTTATCCAGATTCATGGTTTTTCGCGACAGAAACGCAAAGGTAATGGCAAAGACGCGCATATCATCGTGAGTAACGGCACACGACAACCTGATCAAACCGTGCTCAACCAGGCGGCCCGTCTGCGCGATGCACTTGACGTCGATACCCGGGTTTTCCCCTACGACATCCACGAACTGGGTGCAACAACCAATCGCCAGGGTCAGTTACTACGCGAGGCAGGGAACGTCGGTTTTATTCATATTGAGCTAAGCACGGAAATACGCAAACAATTGCGTAACGATGCAGAAACCTGCCGTGCCTTTGCCGACAGCCTGCCTGGTGGCCGGAGTGGCACGCCGTGAGAGTTTGCCTGACCCTGCTTGTGCTCCTGCCCGCGCTGGCTTTTGCCGGTGCGCCGGATCTGCGCGAGGTTGATCTGCACAAGGCCTATGGCGTCACGCAGCGTTGGGATAATGTGCAACAGATGCCGACCTGGGTAGCCGGTGTCAAACCGAAAAAACCACTGGGTACCAAACTGCATACGATTCATCTGGCGCCCGGCCAATGGATCGAGGTGCAGTTGTCCGCAAACAGCCGCTTGCGACTCCACCCGCTTGATTCCGATCCGGATCAGCTTCCGTTACAGTTCGAGATCTCAGACGGTTCCGGTCTTTACCTCCAACAGCCGCCGAATAATCTGCCTGATGGCGATCTGTTACTGGACGCGCAAAGTGTCAGGCCCTGGCTGGCGCGCGTCAGCCTGGGTGCAAGCGCGGACCATGGCGTTAAGTTTGCCCTGTTCAGCTCGCGCCTGATCAAACTTCCGGCAATCGAACCTTACCGTTACCGGCAGGATATTAACCACAGGAATGAACATATTCGCTATGCGGGTGATGCCGGTGCTCAGTTGTTCAGTCGGCTCGCGGGTGGCGAGATCGTTGAACTGTCCGTCGCGGGTCCGGTACGTTACCGACTGCAGCAACGACTGCTGCTGACTGACAAGGACTCCGGCCCGCGTAACTACCAGCTTGGCTACCAGCTGGACGACGGCATCATGCACGTCGTGGATGCCAGTGTCTCGGCGGCCCGCCGCAGGCAGGTGCTGCTCAACGGCAAAGCGGTTTTTGCGAGCAATCTGCGCAGTGACTACATCGACATACCGGACGGGCGGCATCGGTTGCGCCTGCGATTCAGCGAAAGCGTGCTGCTGCGCATACTGACATCCGTGCCGGACGATTACCTGCTCGCAGACCTGAACGCGCCGACACACCGCTACCAGGCCCCGGCAACAGTCGACGCCTGGTCACTGACGCCGCAACAGCTACGCACGGCGCTGCAACCCGGAAGCCCTTTACAGACTGTCCAGCAAGCCATCATGCGCATCATTGTCGATAACCGGCGCCGCGGTGGCGGACTGGTCGGCCCCATGACGCTCATGGATATTGCCCGCAGTCAACCGGACATGCCGGCATTACTCACCGAAGCGCAGGTGCTGCTTGAGCGCCACAGCTACTACGATGACCTGTTACCCGCTACCACGCATGGCGAAAGCCGGCGGTCGCGTTTTGCGGCACGACAACTGCGCGAACCGCAGGACAATACCGATCATTACCTGCTGGCCGCAAGTGAACGCAGCCAACTGGCGGACAATCTGGAAACTGCCTGGTTCACAGCCCTGACCGCGGGTGATGAAATCAGCTTCGATCTGCCTGAGCGTCCGGCGGACAGCCTGTTGCGCATTGTTATTCTCGACCCCGGGCCGGCCACCGGGTTGCAACTGTTCATGGACAATCGTCCACCACTGCAATTGAAACTCGGCAATCAGTCGACATTGGACCTCGCCCGCTATCAGGTGAATACACCCGGCGCACTGGCCGTGCAGGCTGTGCACGCCGACCGCGACAGCACCTGGCAACTCCCTGTGCAGCAAACCCGGCCGGCATCGGTGCTCGAATTGCGCCTGCCACAGGAGGTGAAAAGCATTCGTATACAGCGCAGCGACGGCGATCAAAAATCGCTGTCACTGGCAATGCAATACCGCACCGCCCGGCCCTACCGCCTGTCGGATATGAGTTATATACAGTTACTGGACGTACTGCGTAAGGAATCAGCACTGCAACCACTATGGC
>CAJXFW010000026.1 GCA_913053655.1 uncultured Thiogranum sp.
AGGATCTTTCCGATTGGCAATGGATCTTAAAATGCGTTGCTCTAGAATCATGTTCGAGCACCTAATGCAGCAGATATATATATCATATTATATAACAATAATATAGCATTGCAATACATGCTCATCCACCTATCTTCCCCAATTGTTCATATGTCCGTTAAAGAAGAGACCAGTAAATAGACCTTCGTCCCCACATATAACTCTATCTACTTGATATTGAATGAATATTTTTTTAATTCAATAGCCAGAGATTCCTCTCACGCGTTTATTCAAACGGCATGGACATAATCATGTAAAACAATAGGTTACAGATTTTTGAATGGGCCGATTAAATATGGCCCTCTTCAAATGGAGTCTGTTGAACCTAACCAATGGAACCAATGGGGTCACCCATTGCTTTAGTTTAGTATCCTGGCTAATAGCAGTCGTTCAACCTATTTCAATAGTGGCCTACGAGCAATAGGCTGCTGGTGTCAGCGATTTCTTGTTTGGGTCCCCGCCGGCAAATTGACTTGGCGCGAGGTTCCAATCCTATTGCTTGATGTTGCCAGCCAGTGCCTGTCACTCCCACTCGATGGTGGCTGGCGGCTTGCCGGAAATATCATAGGTGACACGGGAAATTCCGGATATTTCATTAATAATCCGGCGTGATACATGATCGAGAAACTCATAGGGCAGATGTGCCCAGCGTGCAGTCATGAAGTCAACCGTTTCGACGGCACGCAATGCCACCACGTAGTCGTAACGGCGACCGTCGCCCGTGACACCTACCGATTTGACGGGCAGAAATACCGCAAAGGCCTGGCTGGTTTTGTCGTAGAGGTCGTGCTTGCGCAGTTCCTCGATAAAGATATGATCCGCCAGCCGCAGCAGGTCTGCGTATTCTTTTTTTACCTGCCCAAGGATACGTACGCCGAGGCCGGGGCCAGGAAACGGGTGTCGATATACCATGTCATAAGGCAGGCCCAGCTCTACACCCAGCTTGCGTACTTCGTCCTTGAACAGTTCCCGCAACGGCTCAAGTAGTTTCAACTTCATGTGCTCAGGCAGACCACCGACATTGTGGTGCGACTTTATCAAATGCGCCTTACCGGTTTTCGCACCGGCCGATTCGATAACGTCGGGATAGATCGTACCCTGTGCCAGCCACTTCGCATTGGCGAGCTTCCCGGATTCTTCTTCAAAGATTTCGACGAACAGGTTACCGATAATCTTGCGCTTGCGCTCGGGATCGGTTTCATTTTCCAGCGCCTTCAGAAAACGTGCCTCGGCATCCACACGAATGACATGCACACCCATGTGCTCGGCAAAGGTGGCCATGACCTGGTCACCTTCCTTGTGGCGCAGCAGGCCGGTATCCACGAAGACACAGGTCAGCCGGTCGCCAATGGCCTTGTGCAGCAGCGCGGCAACTACCGAGGAGTCAACGCCGCCGGACAAACCCAGCAGGACCTCATCCTTACCCACCCGCTCATGTACCTGCCGGATACTTTCCTCAACGATATTGCCGGCATTCCATAGCGCTTCGCACCCGCAGATATCGAGAATAAAACGCTGCAGAATCCGCCCCCCCTGCTGCGTATGGGTCACCTCGGGGTGGAATTGCAATCCGTAATAGCCGCGCTCGTCGTCTGCCATACCTGCAATAGGCGCAGCGTCGGTACTGGCCATGAGTTTAAAACCGGCGGGCAGCTCTACCACTCGATCGCCATGGCTCATCCAGACATCCAGCAGGCCAAAGCCTGCTTCGCTGGTATGATCCTCAATATCTTTTAACAGGCGGGTATGGCCGCGCGCGCGTACCTGCGCATAACCATATTCATGGTGGTCGGCGTTCTCAACACTACCACCCAGCCGGGCGGCCATGGTCTGCATGCCATAGCATATGCCAAGTACCGGGACACCCAGCTCGAACACCAGTTCCGGGACCGTCGGCGCATCACCGCCGGTCACCGTTTCGGGGCCACCCGACAGGATGACACCGTGCGGGTGGAAAATGCGTAACGTCTCTTCGTCTATATCCCAGGGATAGATTTCGCAATACACGCCGGTTTCGCGCACACGGCGGGCAATCAGTTGGGTGTACTGGGAACCGAAATCCAGTATCAGTATCCGGTGCGCGTGGATATCGTGCTCAGGCACGGTAGTTGGGTGCTTCTTTGGTGATCGTTACATCGTGTACGTGGCTTTCCGCCATGCCGGCAGTGGTAACGCGTATAAACTCCGGCTTGGTACGCATCTCCTCTACGGTTGCGCAACCGGTATAGCCCATACTGGAACGCAGGCCACCCATGAGCTGATGAATAACCGGTTGCAGCGGACCCTTGTAGGGTACGCGGCCTTCAATACCTTCCGGCACCAGCTTGTCGGAGTCACTGCCTTCCTGGAAATAGCGGTCACTGGAGCCCTGCCGGCTGCCCATGGCGCCCAGCGACCCCATGCCGCGGTAGGATTTGTAGGAACGCCCCTGGTACAGCTCAACTTCGCCCGGGGCTTCTTCGGTACCGGCGAACATACCGCCGACCATGATGGAATAGGCGCCCGCAACGACGGCCTTGGACATATCGCCGGAGTACCGGATACCGCCGTCCGCGATAAGGGGAATGCCGCTGCTTTTAAGTTCGTGCGCGACATTGGCAACCGCACTGACCTGTGGCACGCCGACACCGGCGACAATACGTGTGGTACAGATAGAACCGGGGCCAATACCGACCTTGACACAGTCAGCGCCGGCATCGACCAGCGCCCGCGCCGCGGCCGCCGTGGCGATATTACCGCCAATCACCTGTAAATCCGGGTAGTGTTTTTTAACCCAGCGCACACGCTCCAGAACGCCTTCCGAGTGGCCGTGCGCGGTATCGACCACCACCACATCCACACCCGCCTCGACCAGTGCACCAACACGTTCGTCAGTACCGGCGCCGACACCCACCGCAGCACCCACCCGCAAGCGGCCCAGCTCGTCCTTGCAGGCGTTGGGTTTATCGCTGGCCTTCTGGATGTCCTTGACGGTTATCATGCCGCGTAAACGGAAATTATCATCTACTACCAGTACTTTTTCGATACGATTCCGGTGCAACAGCTGGATCACTTCCTCGCGCTCGGCGCCTTCCCCGACGGTCACCAGCTTGTCCCTGCCAGTCATAATCGACGACACCGGGGCATCGTAGCGGGTTTCAAAACGGGAATCCCGGTTGGTGACAATACCCACCAGGTCTTCGCCATCAACCACCGGAACACCTGAAATATTGTGCTGATGCGTGAGTTCCAGTACCTCGCGGATACTGGTGCCGGGACTGACACAGATCGGATCCTTGATGACGCCGCTTTCGTACTTCTTGACCAGCCGCACCTGGTTGGCCTGCTGCTCAATGGTCATATTCTTGTGCACAATCCCGATCCCTCCCTCCTGCGCCATGGCAATGGCCAGCCGGGATTCGGTGACGGTATCCATCGCTGCCGAGAGCAGCGGGATATTGAGCTGGATATCTCTGGTCAGCTGCGTTGCCAGGTCCACGTCCTTTGGTACCACCAATGAATGGGCCGGCAAGAGTAAAACATCATCGAATGTCAGGGATTGCTCAGAGATGCGCAGCATGCGGTACACCGTGGTCGCGTCGAAGATAAGCGCGTAAGTATAGGTTTTGCCGGGCAGTGGGTAAACCACAAAGCCGTCGCTTTTCGTTAACCTGACTGACTATTTTGCGTATGATCAGTGCATGCCCGAGGTATTTTCAGGTTCCCCGCAACGGGATGTGTACAGCGTGGCCCGCCTGAACCGGGAGGCTCGCGAGCTGCTGGAGTCCGGTTTTCAGCGTCTGTGGGTAGAGGGAGAAATCTCCAACCTGGCCCGCCCTGCTTCCGGCCACCTGTATTTCACGCTGAAAGACGCCCGTGCACAGGTCAGCTGCGCGCTGTTCCGCAACCGCGCCATACGCCTGGGTTTCTCCCCCGAGAACGGCACACAGGTACGGGTCCAGGCCCAGGTCAGCCTGTACGAGGCACGCGGCAACTACCAGCTTATCGTCAATCACATGGAGGAAGCCGGTGATGGTGCGCTGCGCCGGGCCTTTGAAGAGCTGAAGAACCAGCTGCACAGGGAGGGTCTGTTCGACACGAAACACAAGCGTGCCCTGCCTGATCTTCCGCGCTGCATCGGCGTCATCACATCACCCGGCGGCGCGGCTATCCGTGACGTGTTGACGGTCCTGGGGCGGCGATTCCCGGCAATTCCTGTCATTATCTATCCGACCCAGGTACAGGGAGAGGGCGCCGCCCGACAAATCGTCAACGCAATTCATTTGGCTGAAACACGTGCCGAGTGCGATGTCCTGTTGCTGACCCGCGGCGGCGGCTCGCTGGAAGACCTGTGGCCGTTCAATGAAGAAGCGGTTGCCCGGGCTCTCTACGCCTGCCGGATTCCCGTTGTTTCTGCCGTTGGCCACGAAATCGATTTTGTCATCAGCGATTTTGTCGCTGATGAGCGGGCCGCCACACCGTCGGCCGCCGCCGAACTGCTCAGTCCGGACCGGAACGAGCTCGCAAGTCTTGTCCGGCACCTCGAGAAGCGCTTGCACACGTACACCCACCAGCGTCTGAAATCCTCCGGCGAGCGACTCGGCTGGCTGGTCAGGCGCATCGACCAGACCCACCCCGGACGCCGGCTTCAACAACAGGCACAGCGGCTGGACGAGCTGGAGGCGCGGCTGGGCAGAGCCCGGGAATTCCTCGCTTCACGGCAACAGGCCGGACTGGATGCAATACGGGGCAGGCTTGCACAGTGCAGCCCGCAACAACAGCTGCAGCGACTGCTTAACCAGGCGATGCAGTTGGCACAGCGGCTGAAATACTGTATAAATACACAGGTATCGTATCGCAGGGAGAAACTGGCCGTGCTGTCGCGCGCACTGGATGCCATCAGCCCGCTGGCGACGCTGCAGCGAGGCTACTCGATTACACTGCAACAATCCGATGGATCTGTGGTCCACAGTGTGCAACAGGTCCGCGACGGGGACGCTCTGGAAACACGGCTCGCCGGCGGCCGTATATTCAGCAAGGTGACAGGAACAGATTCATCATGAAGTGCTTGAAACTGATATTCATACTGTTTTTGGTAATCACGGGGCCGTTGCTGTCAGCCGCAGCCTTTGCCGGTGACCTGCCCGACAATACTCCCGTTCCAGGCGGTATTGCAGTGATCGAGCTACCCGCCTCGGATGCGGTGCCGCGGGTCAGCTATAACGGCAAACCGGTCATGGTGTCAGGCAGTGGCCCTGTCTATTCCGCCGTTGTCGGTTTGGCGCTTGCAACGAAACCCGGTACGCACACATTGAAAATTGAGTATGCCGGCGGGAAAAGCGCCACGCTGAATTTTATGGTGGCGGAGAAAACCTATCGCAGCCAGCACATCACCCTGAAAAATAAACGCATGGTCAATCCCGAAAAACGTGATATGGAACGCATCGGACGGGAACAGCGACGCATAAAAAAGGCGCTCGCCACCTGGAACGAGCGTATTCCGGACACTCTGCGTTTTTCGCTGCCTGTCGAGGGCCCGGTCAGCAGTCCGTTCGGGCTGAAACGATTTTTCAATGAGCAGGCCCGCAAGCCGCACAGCGGGCTGGATCTCGCTGCTGCCGAGGGCACACCGATCACAGCCCCGGCCGGTGGGCGTATCGTGGACACCGGGAATTTCTTTTTTAACGGTAACACGGTTTTCATAGACCATGGCCAGGGTCTGGTTACCATGTACTGCCATATGTCCCGTATCGACGTAAAACCGGGGCAGATCGTCAGGAGCGGTGATGTCATTGGCGCAGTGGGGAAAACCGGACGAGTCACAGGGCCCCATCTTCACTGGGGGGTGAGTCTGAATGACGCGCGCGTTGATCCCATGCTGTTTCTGGATCAGTTGCCAGCGACAGAAAACGAGCGGCCTTAACGCAAACACGCACCCGGGGTGTTCAACCAGGACACGACTATGGAAGAGAGTACCCGCCGTACCCTTTCGCACAATGTGCGCTATTTTCGCTGCCTGAAAGGCTGGAGCCAGGAACAGCTGGCCGAACAATGCGGACTGCACCGTACCTACGTAGGCGCTATTGAACGCGGTGAGCGGAACGTCGGGCTGGATAACCTTGAGCGCCTGGCCAACGCGTTGTATATACCGGTTTCCACACTGTTGAGCTGCCGGCAACAGGATCGCGTGCGCGAACCGGTGACCCGTTACCAGGTTCCGTTATTCCCCAGACCGGCTACTGCTTATATGCATCAATATGCTACTCATAGTCTGTCGACGATGCCCTTGAACTTGCTTGTAATGTCATCCCATGAAAACAAACGCAAGGAAGCGGCTGGCACAACGGGTACGGCTACTACGCACCAGCCATGGCTGGTCACAGGAAGTTCTCGCTGAACTCAGTGGACTCAACCGCAGCTATATTGGTGCTGTCGAGCGCGCGGAACACAATATCGGGCTGGACAATATCGAACGTATTGCCACTGCTCTTGAAACCAATGTTCCTGACTTGCTGGACGAGGCCTGCCAGGCCGGACACAGTTTTCCTGCTTCGCACGATGCGCCCATCCTCGTGGCTACAAACCAGGTTATCGTGCACAAAAAAATATTCCTGGAACTACTCAAACAGTGCGGCCAGACGCACCGGGAGCTGGTACTGATCTACCTTGAACGCTGTGGCGTCACGGTCAGGGATTAGTGGGTTGCCCATCCAGAAAAAATAACTCTCGCCAAACAGAGATTGCCACGGCGCTACGCGCCCCGCAATGACGAATTAATCGGAGGTTCCTTAGTAGAAGCATACAAAAATTCTTTCTTGGCGTCTTTGCACCTTTGCGAGAGAAATGTTTTCGTTTATGGACGGACACCAGCTAGTCCCCAAATAACTCTTCGTCAGAGAAGTCATCGTCGGGTGGATTGCCGTCGTGAATATCATACCAGCGTTTCTGCCGATAGGCTTCTCTCACTTGCAGATAGGGATCAACGGAGCCACTTTCCAGCACGTCTGAGGCCGATAAAAGATCCGCTCGCCTGCTGATCAAAAGCAGGCTGTAGGCAGAATACCTGGTAACGCCCGAAGTATTACGTGCCACCAGGTCTACCTCGAATTCCAGCGGCAGGCCTGCCGTATCGCGCACGGTGCTGGGCCCCAGTAATGGCAGCATCAAATACCAGCCCTCGCCGAAACCCCAGACACCGAAGGTCTGCCCGAAATCCTCTTTATGCATCTCGAGACCCCAACCGGATGCGACATCGAAAACACCCAGCACACCAAATATTGTATTGAAACCAAAACGCATAGTGTCACCGGCAGCCTGACCCGGCTTGCCTTGCAATACGTTATTAACAATGGTGAGGGGTTCGTAAACGTTATTGAAGAAGTTGCGCACCCCGGTACGCGCCGGGGGTGGGATGTACTGGTGGTAACCCCTGGCAACCGGCTTCAGAACGAACCGGTCAAGCCTGTCATTAAACTGGTAAACCACGCGATTGACCGGTTCCAGCGGATCGCTTGCCTCTTCGTAGGGCGTGCGAATGGCACACCCTGCAAATAGCAGCGACAGCAATACGATCCAGGCAAGTTGTTTCACTCGTAACATAAGCCGTAGCACAGGGAAATTATTTTTTTACGTGGCGAAGCATACGTTTTCTCGACCTCAGCTGTCCAGGCGTAAGCTTGTTGCGCTTGCCGGCATACGGATTGTCTCCGGTTTTGAACTCCATCCGCACCGGCGTCCCTACCAGCTGCAATGCTTTACGGAAATAATTCCCCAGGTAACGCTTGTAAGTATGTGGTAAACGGGCCGTCTGGTTACCGTGTACGACAATAACGGGCGGATTTTGCCCACCCTGGTGCGCGTAGCGCAGCTTGATCCGGCGCCCCCGCACCAGCGGTGGCTGATGCTCGTGGACGGCCCGTTCGAGCAGGCGCGTCAGCTCCGGCGTACTCACCTTGATCAAGGCGGCCTGGTATGCCGTCTGTATGGCAGAAAACAGGTCGCCTACGCCACTTCCGTGTAACGCCGAAATAAAATACTGCTCGGCAAAATCCAGAAACGGCAACCTGCGGTCCAGCTGGCTGCGGAACCACTGGCGCTTATCGTCATCCAGACCATCCCACTTGTTGACGGCCAGCACCAGCGCAGTACCGCTTTGGACAATATGCCCGGCCAGTGTAGCATCCTGTTCGGAAACTTCATCACTGTGCGCGTCCAGCACCAGTATGGCAACGTGGGCATCGTTTATCGCCTGCAGCGTCTTTATGACGCTGAATTTCTCGACCACTTCGTTGACCTTGCCGCGTCGCCGCATGCCAGCGGTATCGATAAGGGTATAGTCTTCACCATCGCGTTCCAGCGAAATATAGATACTGTCACGGGTGGTGCCGGGCTGATCAAACGCCAGCACCCGTTCCTCGCCCAGCATGCGGTTGATCAGGGTTGACTTACCGACATTGGGACGACCGACAACGGCAATACGAATACCTTTGGCCGCTACCGGCAGAGCGCCTTGTGCGGTCTCCGCTACGGGTATTTCAGCCAGCACCCTGTTGACCAGCGTTTTGACGCCGCTGCCGCGCGCCGCCGCAATATGTGCCGCTTCACCCAGTCCCAGTGCCCAGCTATCGGCAATGACGGCGCCGGCATCCATGCCATCCATTTTGTTCAATACTGGATAAATCGGCTTGCCACTACGGCGCAGGCGACTGGCAATCTGCTCGTCGCTGAGATTGATACCATCGCGGGCATCGAGCAGAAATACAACAGCATCGGCTTCTTCTACAGCCAGCCATACCTGGTCGGCCATAAGGCCGGCCAGCCCCTGTTCATCGCCCACCAGACCACCGGTATCAATCACCAGGCAGGGACTGTCGCCCAACTTTCCGTTGCCGTATTGCCGGTCCCGGGTCAGACCCGGGTAGTCTGCAACCAGTGCATCGCGGCTACGCGTCAGCTGGTTGAACAAGGTGGATTTACCGACATTGGGCCGGCCTACCAGTGCGATAACGGGAAGCATCAGATCTTGCCGTGAGTCGACTAGTTGACCGACTCAAGCTGGTAGAGTGCCAGTTTACCGCTCGCACCCAATACCAGCAGTCGATCCCCTGGCAGCGCAACCGGCGTCGCCTGGATGCCGGCGCTGTCATGACGCACACGACCCGCCATGACACCTTCAGCCTGCGTCAACAAATGGATATAGCCTTCGAAATCCCCTACGCCCACATACTCGCCAATGACCACCGGGCCAGTCAGATCACGGCGACTCAGCTTGTCCTGTTTCCAGAGTGAAGCACCGGTACGCCGGTCCAGCGCCCAAAGATTGCTATCGGCATCGGTTACAAACACCTGCCGATCTTCAACGGCTATTCCGGCATAGGCCGACATATCACGATTCCACAGCATGCGCCCATCCTGCAGTGAAATGGCTACCAGCCGCCCCTGGTAACTGACGACGTAAAGGACACCATCACGAATCACAGCATCGGCATCAATATCGACAATGCGTTGTAGCTCGGAACGCCCGCGTGAAACTGCAACCGCAACCTCCCATATCTGGCGGCCACTCTTTATCTCAAGTGCCGTCATCTTGCCACTGGCAAAACCCGCCAGTACAACGTTCTCTACCACCAACGGGGTGCTGGTACCGCGTAGCGTCAGTACCGGTGCAGAGCGATCACGCACCCACAAACGCTTGCCATCACCGGCATCCAGGCCGGCAATATTGCCGTCCACTGTCTGCACTACCACCACGCCATCGCTGGCTTGCGGAATCGAGAGGATCTCACTGGACACCGAGGTACGCCAAAGCTCTTCACCGGTAGCGGCATCCAGCGCTACCAGTTCCGCCTCACTACTGCCCACAAGGACCAGACCATCACCAACTCCAACGCCTGCAGAAATCGCCAGACCGGTTTTGCTACGCCAGACCGGTTTGCCGCTATCCAGTTCGTAAGCCAGCACCGCGCCATTCCGGTCGGCCGCATACACCCGTTTTCCGGATACCGCAGGCACCAGCTTTACGCGCTGTTCCCTGGTGCCCTCACCGGTATCCCGGCTCCACAGACTGACCAGCCGTACCTGCTTCTTGAATGGCTCCAGCCGCGCAGGCGGCTCGGAATTATCGTCATCAGAAAACAGGGAACACCCTGACAGGATGCCAAGAATCAGCAACAGTGAAACGAAGCGTGTCATTGGTTTGCTGTACCTGCACCCCTGATATTCTCATACTTGGCCACCAGATATGCCCTGTTCGGCGCCTGTGGCGGTATTGAGTCCAACGCTTTTTTATAGGCACTTGCGGCCTTTTCCGGTTCACCTTCAGCGACTGCAAGGTCACCTTCCAGTTCGGCGTACAGGAAATCATAAGGGCCGGTATCGGTCACCGAGGCGAGCAACTGTGCAGCCGGCGTATATTGCTGCTGCGCTATCATCACTTGCAACAGGCGCATACGTGCCTCATGCCTGATTTCAGGTGAATCCATATGATCCAGCGCCCACTGCAACTGTGCCTGTGCTGCAGCAAGTTCATCATCCTGCACCGCATACTTTGCCAACAGCAACGATGCCAATGGCGCATAACCGGTATCCGTGTAGTCTGAAATCAGCTTGTTGGCCTGGGCACGCACCTCTTCCTGCTTGTCTGCCTGTGATGCGGCCATCATCATTGCGTAAATATTGGATGCATTTTCTGATTGGGTCTCCTGGTAACCGAACCAGGCCTTGCCACCCAACAGGATCGACACACCAAGCAACAGACCGGTGATAATCGAGCTGCCGTTCTCCTTCCACCACTTCTGCAGCGCTTCAATTTGTTCTTTTTCCGAGGTGCTCATCGAACATTCTCCAGGTGTTAAAATCAGTTCAGCTGCAAACCAAACAAGTCTGCCAACCGGCTATTAAGCTCATCGAAAGAAACGGTCTGTTGCTCCTCACGATCGCGCAGGGGTTTGATACCGGCTACGCGCCGTTGTACTTCATCGTCACCCAATACCAGCGCATAATGCGCGCCGCTTCGGTCAGCCTTCTTAAACTGGCTTTTGAAGCTGCCACCGCCACAATGCGTCACCAACCGCAGTCCTGGCAGCGCATCCCGCAGATGTTCGGACAATACCATTCCCTGTTGCTGCGCCTGCTCGCCGACAGTTACAACATAGAGGTGCGGTGACGTATCAGGCGTTTCCACGCCCTGTTTCTCCAGAAGGGCAATCAGGCGCTCCAGCCCCAGCGCAAAGCCAATCGCCGGTGTTGCCCGACCGCCCAGGTATTCGACCAGCACATCGTAACGACCGCCGGCGCACACCGTACCCTGCGCACCGAGCTGGTCGGTAACCCATTCAAAAACTGTACGGCCATAATAATCCAGACCACGTACCAGGCGCGGATTGACTATATAATCTATTCTGGCAAGATCCAGCTGCTCGCATAGCGCCCTGAAATGGGTCCTTGATTCTTCATCAAGAAAATCAGCCAGTACCGGTGCACCTTCCAGCAGCGCCTGCACTGCGGTGTTTTTGCTGTCCAGGATACGTAGCGGATTGGTTTTCAGCCGCCGCTGACTGTCCTCGTCGAGCTGCTGGTAAACCGTATCCAGATACGCTACCAGTGCTTCGCGGTAATTTGCACGCACATCGGCGGTGCCCAGCGAATTGACCTGCAGCGACACCTGCTTCAAACCCAGCCGTCGCCACAAGCGCGCGGTCATCATCAGCATTTCAGCGTCAATATCCGGACCTTCCAGACCAAATACTTCCACCCCAATCTGGAAAAACTGGCGGTAACGACCTTGTTGAGGACGCTCGTGCCGGAACATGGGTCCGGTATACCACAGGCGCTGTGTTTGCCGGTTGATCAGGCTGTGCTGAATGCAGGCGCGCACACAGCCGGCGGTACCTTCGGGACGCAGGGTGAGGCTGTCACCATTGCGATCCGTAAAAGTGTACATTTCCTTTTCAACAATATCCGTTACTTCGCCAATGGAGCGTTTAAACAGTTCCGTCTTTTCGAGAACCGGCATACGAATTTCCCGAAAACCATAGTTTTGCAGGACGTCACGCAGGGTATTTTCGACGAACTGCCAGACGGGAGTCTGCTCCGGCAGAATATCATTCATGCCACGAATGGCTTGCAGGGTATTCGACATCGTCAGTCTTCCAGGGTCAGGTGCGCCACTTTGCCACGCTGGAATGGCGTTATATCCACGACCTCCCCCCGGTAAAGGAGTTCAACGCCGGGCGCATTGCCCAGCAGGATCTGTATCGGAGGTTTGGCGCGCACCGTGCGCTCGCTGCCGGCGTACTGGGTACCGACCACAAGCTTGCGGCCATGGGCCTCCATCTCCACCCAGCTGTCTTCACTAAAGCGCATTTGCACCAGCGCAGGCCCCGCTGATTCCTGCACTGCAGTTTCTTGCCGGGCAGGCGCTTGCGCGGGAGATTCCGGGGCAAATGCCACTATTTCCTGTTCCGCCGGCGGGGGCGTTTCCTGCTCCACCAGCGGCTGTATTTCCGGCAGTGCCGACTCATTATTTCCGGCCCGGTCCTGCTGCGGCAACTGCAGCTGATTCGGCGGCGCCTGGCTGCTACCCGTCGACGTCCACAGACGCTCGAACACAGGCGCTCCGTAGACAATCAAAAACGCCAGCGCCACCACAACCAGTATCCATACAAACCACTTCCCGGCAGGTAAAGACAGGCCTGGACGACGCATACCCACGCGCTTCAGTGGCTCCGGACTGCATTCGACTGCAACTGGCAGCCGGGCAATGAGCGGCGCATCATCCAGCGTCAGCAAGCGCGCATAGGCTTTTATATAGCCACGAACGAATGTCAACGCTGGCAGCTGTGCCTCTTCGCCATTCTCTATCGCCCTCACAACGTCCGCACGCAAATGCAGATCCGAAGCCACACTCTCGACGCTACGCTGTTGCTGCTCGCGCGCTTTCGCAAGTATGGCTCCAACCTCGGTAAACCCGGTCTGCTGTATGTGGTCTTGTTCGCTCACGTTTTCCCTAACGCCCATCCTGCTTGCGCTCCCACTCGAGCAGGGCCTGGGTTTCATCCGATTCAGGGAACCGGTTTTTAAGTGCCAGGGCATAGCTTGACACCGCATTACTGTCTCCCAATACACTTTCTGCCTGTACACCCATCCACAGGTATTCCGGCGTCAACCCGGAGACTTCCTGCAAACGCTGCAGATAGGCGCGCGTGGCAAGATATTTTTGTTTTCCAAAGCTGCTTTTGGCCATTTCGCGCAGCGCAGGTGGATACTTGGGATTGGCCTGTAAAGCTTTACGGAAATAGGTATCCGCCAACACCGGGTCAGGTTGCCTGAGCGCACAAATACCGGCATTGGTGTAGACCTTCTCCGGGTAACGGTAGAGCGGATTCCTGACCGCGCTGGTAAACATCTCATTGGCCTCTTTCAACCGCCCTTCCCGGCACAGAAACTGCCCATAGTTATTCAGCGTCGGTGAATCCTTGTGATCAAGGTTATAAGCTATGCGGTAGTGTTTTTCGGCCAGCGCAGTCTCACCGAGTCTCTCGTACAAAATAGCCACAGAAGAGTGCGCAACTTGCAGGTCGGGATTCTGCTTCAGCGCCTTCTTGAATTTCTCCATCGCGGCCTCATACATCCCTACGCGCATATATTCAATCGCCAGCTGGGTGTTTACTTTCGCAGGATCCCCTTTTTCCTGTTCCACAAACCTGCTCTTGTCAGACGCACAGGCGCCGAGCAGCAAAATGGTCACCATCAGCCATATAACCATTGGACTTCGCATCAAATCAACTCTCCATTAACTTCAACAGCAAGGCGTTCCCGCCGCCTGGTCCGGTCTCTGAAATCGCCTGCCAGCTGCCCGCAGGCAGCCTCTATATCATCACCCCGTGTCCTGCGGGTAATCGTCACGATGCCGGCGTGGTGCAAAATGTCGCGAAAACGATCGATCCGTTCTGCGCAGCTCCTTCGATAGCGTGTATTGGGAAAAGGGTTAAAGGGGATCAGGTTCACCTTGGAAGGCACACGGCGTAACAGCCTGGCCAATGCTTTTGCCTGTTTGTCACTGTCATTCACCCCGTCCAGCATGACATATTCTATGGTAACGCGACGCCGCCCCTCGCCGACGTAGTCCGTACAGGCCTGCAATACCTCTCTGATCGCATACTTTTTGTTCAATGGCACCAACTCGCTGCGCAGTTTGTCATCCGGGGCATGTAAGGACAGTGCCAGGCTGATATCCGTGACTTCTGCCAACTGTCGCAAGCCGGGTACAACACCCGCCGTACTCAAGGTCACCCGCCGTTTTGACAGAGCATAGGCAAAATCATCCTGCATCAAACGCGTGGCTCGAATGACGTTGTCAAAATTAAGCAGCGGCTCGCCCATTCCCATAAACACCACGTTCGAAACCGGTACCGAGCCGTCCTCGCGCAAAAGACGGCTGACCATCCACAGCTGGCCGATAATTTCAGCGGTCGACAGATTGCGGTTATACCCCTGCCGCGCTGTCGAACAGAAACTGCAATTGAGCGCACACCCGATCTGTGAAGAAATACACAGGGTTGCGCGTTCGGGTTCGGGGATATACACACTCTCGATGCAATTTCCGTCTGCCAGCCTGAACAGCCACTTGCGCGAACCGTCACTCGACTTCCGGTCAGTAGCGACGTCCAGGGCGCGTACTTCGGCAACGGATTCCAGTGCTGTTCGCAATGCCTTGCCCAGATTGGTCATGGCGTCGAAACTATCGACACCCTGCTGGTGGATCCATTTCAGTACCTGCCGGGCGCGGAACGGCTTCTCACCACGGGCTTCAAACCAGGCCGCCATTGCAGCCCGGTCAAAATCCAGTAAATTCACTTTTACGTTGTCGCTGTTCATGGCTTTGCTATGGATATCTGTGGGACAGGCTAAATCCCCCAGAATTCTGCTACTTAGCTACTCGAACCGAATAGCGTAGTGTACATTCTCCGCCCGGAATCAGGCAATCTGGAATAGTGATGCAATTCGGCGACAGGTTTTCTGCGGAAAACAGCAAAGCCTCTGGGAAGAAACTGACAACCCCATGTGTTTAAAGGATTTTACAGAGAACAGAGGTATGGTCGAGACCTTCTAGTCACGTTCCTCGATCCAGGCCATCTGGATACCCTCGAGAATCTTCTCGCCGGAATGCTCGGGATCGTCATCAAAATCTTCCAGGGTCAGCACCCAGCCGCGTAAATCCACGAAGTTTACGTGCAAGGGGTCAACATCAGGATATTTTTCTTCGAGTTCGATAGCAATATCGAGTGAATCTGTCCATTTCAGGCTCATCGTATCAGTCCCTAGTGATTTTCACTGACCATGTTGATGGTGTACCTGGGTATCTCGATAACCAGATCTCCACCCGCCACCTTTGCCTGGCAGCTCAGGCGCGAATCCGGCTCCAGACCCCACGCCTTGTCCAGCAGGTCATCTTCATTTTCGTCCGATTCATCGAGCGAGTCGAAACCTTCGCGCACATAGACATGGCAGGTGGTACAGGCACAGGATTTTTCACAAGCGTGCTCGATTTCTATGCCGCTCGCCAGGGCTGCATCACAAATAGTCGTGCCCTGCTCCACCTCGACCACGGCACCTTCGGGGCATATCTCTTCGTGCGGAAGGAAAATTATCTGCGGCATCTTTAAACCTATTTAAACTCATCAACCGTATGACCTGCCATCGCCTCGCGGATGTTGGCATTCATACGACGGTCTACATACACTTCGCTTACCGATTCAAGTTTCTCGATCGCAACCTTGATCTCGCGGGCGTTGTTGCCATTGCGCAATACGGCCAGTTTAGCGGCCGCCTGCTCAATGGCATTGCGCTCTTCACTACTCAGGAAGCTGTCGGCATCCTGCTGCAGCGCAGCCTGCAAGGCTTCCAGGACGCGATCCGCCTGCACCTGCTGTTCGCGCAGACGGCGTGCCTTTACATCATCCTCGGCATGATCCATGGAATCACGCAACATGCTCTCGATTTCATTATCAGACAAGCCGTAGGAGGGCTTGACTTCAATGTGAGCCTGCACGCCACTGGTCTGTTCCTCGGCGGTAACGCTCAGCAAACCGTCCGCGTCCACCTGGTAGGTGACCCGGATACGCGCGGCGCCGGCTGTCATGGGCGGCATATCGCGTAGTTCGAAACGCGCCAGAGACCGGCAATCCTCCACCAGCTCGCGCTCACCCTGTACGACGTGCAGGGCCATTGCCGTCTGGCCATCTTTATAGGTCGTAAACTCCTGTGCCCGGGAAGCCGGCAGGGTGGTATTGCGTGGAATGATTTTCTCGGTCAGCCCGCCCATGGTTTCGACACCCAGTGACAGGGGGATAACGTCGAGCAGCAGCATGGACTCTTCCGGTTTGTTACCCGCCAGAATATCGGCCTGTATTGCTGCACCGATAGCGACCACCCGGTCGGGATCTATATCCACCAGTGGCCGGCGGCCAAAAAATTCGCCGACCAGGGTACGCACCTTTAGTACCCGGGTAGACCCGCCCACCATCACGACTTCCCTGAGGTCGGCTGCATTCAGGTCAGCGTCGCGCAGTGCGCGGCGGCAAGGCCCGAGGGTTTTACGCACCAGAGATTCAATCAGTTCATCCATGGTTTTTCGGGTGAGTGTACCCTGCCACTGCGTTCCATTTTCAAGCGCTACAGCCAACTCAACCTGATCGCCGTCGGTGAGCGACTCCTTGGCAGCACAGGCGGCCAGCAACAGCCTGCGCTGCATGGCGTGTGCCGGATCGTCAGCCACGCCGGCCTGCTGCATGACCCATGCGGCGATGGCGCGGTCCATGTCATCACCACCGAGGGCGGTATCGCCTGCCGTGGCCATAACCTCGAAGACACCCTGGCTCAGGCGCAGGATGGATATATCAAATGTCCCTCCACCCAGATCATAGACGGCGATGATACCGTCAGAACCACGATCCAGGCCGTAGGCAACGGCTGCCGCTGTCGGCTCATTCAGCAGACGCAGGACATTCAGCCCCGCCAGCCTGCCCGCGTCCCTGGTTGCCTGGCGCTGGGCATCGTCAAAATAGGCGGGCACCGTTATTACAACACCCGTCAGTTCGTCACCCAGTGTTTGCTCGGCGCGCTGTCTGAGTTCAGCAAGGATATCTGCGGATACCTGAACCGGGCTGCGGTCACCCGCTGCGGTACGAATGAGCGGCATACCTGACTCGCTCGCCACGAACTCGTAGGGCAGTACCGAACCCAGGCTTTTGACATCTTCGACGCCGCGGCCCATGAAGCGCTTTACTGAAATAATCGTGTTCAGCGGATCACTGGCGGCCTGGCGCAGGGCGGTGGCACCGACCTGATGCTCACCGGTCTCCAGATACCGCACTACGGAATGCAGTAAATGACGCCCTTCACCGTCGGGCAGCGTAGCCGCCACACCGCTGCGCACGCTGGCAACCAGCGAATGGGTAGTCCCCAGGTCAATCCCCGCCGCCAGTCGGTGCCCGTGTGGCGCGGTGGCTTCGCCGGGTTCTGAAATCTGTAGCAATGCCATTAGTCGAGCTCGTCTTCCAGGTCCGCTTCCAGCTCCTGCACTTCGCTCTGCAGGCGCATAAAATACTGCATTTTCAATACCAGTGAAACTGCCTGTTCGGTTTCTTCACCCGCATCCAGCGCCTGCGCAAGCGCCGACTCCAGCGCCCGGTACTGCGCCTGAACTTCGCGCGCCAGTCTGTCCAGTGCCTGCAAGGGATCGTCCTGCCGGCGAATATCACCGAGCGCTTCCCTGAGTTCAATCTGCTGCATCAGGAATTCCGCATCCTGATGGGTGGTCTGCTGGTCCTCGATGGCATGACCACGCAGTTCCAGCAGATAACGCCCGCGCCGTAACGGATCTTTCAGAACCTGGTAGGCCTCATTAATATGCGTGGCCTGCTGCATGGACACGCGCCGCTCCTGATCGCCGGCGGTAACAAAACGATCAGGGTGTACCGTATGCTGCAGTTTACGGTAACGTACATCCAGGTCAGAGCGCTCCACTGCGTACTGTTGCGGCAGGGAAAACAGCTCGAAATAATTTTGTGTCAGGTTGGGTGGCAATGACGGATGAATCAGAACGTCCCTAAATGTTAAAGCTTTCGCCGCACCCGCATGCATCTTTAACATTCGGGTTATTGAATATGAAGCCTTCATTGAGTCCTTCGCGACCAAAATCCAGCTCCGTGCCATCAATGTATACAAGGCTCTTGGGATCTACAAAGACCTTTACGCCGTGGTCTTCGAAAACGGTATCAGCGGCAACGGCCTCGTCGACAAACTCCAGCACATAGGCCATTCCCGAACACCCGGAGGTACGCACGCCAAACCGTACACCGACACCTTTGCCGCGCTTCTTCAGATAATTCCTGACGTGGTCCGCTGCTGCCGGTGTTATCGTAATCGCCATCAGTGTGCCGCCCACTTAACAGAAGCGAGATCGACACCGTCCTTGTACATATCCCACAGCGGTGACAGAGCTCGCAATTTATCTATCTTGCCCAGCACCAGTTTGATGGTGTAGTCGATTTCTTCTTCTGTGGTAAAACGCCCGATGGTAAAACGTATGGAGCTGTGCGCCAGCTCATCGTTGCGACCCAAAGCGCGCAGCACGTAGGATGGTTCCAGACTGGCGCTGGTACAGGCCGAACCCGAAGACACGGCAAGATCTTTCAACGCCATGATCAGGCTTTCACCTTCTACGTAGTTAAAACTGATGTTCAGATTACCGGCAATACGATGGTCAAGATCGCCGTTGATATAGACTTCCTCAACATCCTTGAAGCCCTCGACAAGACGGTTGCGCAACGCCAGAATACGCTCGTTATCCGCAGCCATTTCTTCCTTTGCGATACGGAAGGCTTCGCCCATACCGACGATCTGATGGGTCGGCAGCGTCCCGGAACGCATGCCGCGCTCATGCCCGCCACCGTGCATCTGCGCTTCCAGGCGTACGCGTGGTTTACGGCGTACGTACAGGGCGCCAATACCTTTGGGACCATAGATCTTGTGCGCCGAGAAAGACATCAGGTCAACCTTCACAGTTTGCAGGTCAATGGTCACTTTACCGGCGCTCTGTGCACCATCGACGTGGAAAATAATCTTCCGCTCACGGCAGATATCGCCGATCGCCTCAATATCCTGGACTACGCCAATTTCGTTATTGACGTGCATGACACTGACCAGAATTGTATCGTCGCGCAAAGCGTTGCGAAACTTCTCCAGGTCCAGAAGGCCACTGGGTTCCGGATCCAGGTAGGTCACTTCGTAGCCTTCCCGTTCCAGTTGCCGGCAGGAATCCAGAACTGCCTTGTGCTCTGTCTTCAGCGTGACAATATGCTTGCCTTGCTTTTGGTAGAAATGCGCGGCGCCCTTGATCGCGAGGTTATCTGACTCCGTAGCACCACTGGTCCAGATAATTTCTTTCGCATCGGCATTCACCAGCGCGGCGACATTACGCCGCGCCTCTTCAACCGCATCGTCGGCCTGCCAGCCAAATGAATGTGAACGCGATGCCGGGTTACCGAACTTTCCCTGCGGAGTCAGGAAAGCACACATGGTCTCCGCCACGCGTGGATCCACGGGTGTGGTTGCCGAATAGTCGAGATAGATTGGTGTCTTCACAGTCATATTTATTACACCTGAACAATATTTAAATACCCTACCAGCCGGCCGCCTGACCGGCTTTCTGTACCCATTTGATCTGCTTATCCAGCTCTGCCAGCAAGGCGTCGATATCTGACGCTGTCGTATCCTTGCCCAGGCTGATGCGTATTGCGCCGTGCGCGATATCCGCGTTTACGCCCATCGCCATCAACACATGGCTCGCCTCGTTCTTGCCACTGGCACAGGCCGAGCCACTGGAAACAGCAATGCCGGTGCGGTCAAGCTGCATGAGTAATGTCTCGCCATCGATCCCTGCCACAGCCAGCTGCACGGTGTTGGGCAAACGATCCGCTTTTCCGGCAAACACTGTGATCCCTGCGTAGCGAGCCAGACCCTGCTCCAGACGATCACGCAGGCCGCGCAGTTGGGCGGCGCGTTGCTCAAGCTGCATTTTCGCCAACTCGGCAGCTACACCAAAGCCGGCGATACCGGCCACGTTCTCCGTTCCGGCGCGCAAACCCTTTTCCTGGCCACCACCGTATATCAAGGGTGCCAGTTGCAGTGATTTATCGACAATCAGCGCACCCACGCCCCTGGGCCCGTAAATCTTGTGTGCTGACAAAGTCAGCAAATGTGCGCCACTCGACTCAAAATCCAGTGCAATCTTGCCGGCGGCCTGTATGGCATCGGTGTGGAAAATCGCACCCACCGAGCGCACCTGCGCCGCCAGACCGGCTATATCCTGAATGACACCGGTCTCGTTATTCGCCGTCATCACTGACACCAGGCGGGTATCCCGGTGCAGCTTTTCGGTTAGCGCCTGGACCGTCACACGGCACTGTGCGTCAACTTCAATCAGATCCAGCTGCCACCCCTGGCCTGTCAGCGCACGCGCCGGTTCAAGCACCGAAGGATGTTCAATTTGACTGACCGCGAGCCGTGTGGCCGGTCTTCCCGCAGTCACCGCATGCAGCGCCAGGTTATTCGCCTCGCTGCCACCACCCGTGAATATCACCTGTGAAGGCTGTACACCTGCGAGTGCCGCGACCTGCTCGCGTGCAATATCCAGCCTGGCGCGTAACGCTCTACCGAACTGATGTGTACTGGATGGATTACCCGGCATACCCCCCATACAATCCGTCATCACTGCGAGCACACGCTCATCCAGCGGAGTACTGGCGTTGTAATCCAGATAGAGTTTCATGCGCGGTATCCGGAAATACTCAGGCAGGATCAACTGCCGTGTCGCCGGCTGTAAGGTCGACCGCTACCGCAGCAACATCGTCCCTGGCAGCCTGCCTGGCCAGGCCCTGATCCACCAGTTGCCCCAGCGTAATACCGTTCAGGAATGAATAAACCTGTTCGCTCAATTCGGTCCACAAATCATGCGTCAGACAACGTTTACCGCCATGGCAATCCCCTTTTCCACCACAGCGTGTGGCATCAACACTCTCATCGACTGCTGCCACCACCTCCGCAACCGGAATCTCATGCGCCGAGCGGCTGAGCGAATAACCGCCACCCGGACCACGGGTACTGGACACCAGCCCGCGCTTGCGCAAGCGGGTAAATAATTGCTCCAGATAGGACAGCGAAATACCCTGTCGACCGGAAATATCCGACAGCGTTATCGGGCGTTTGCCGGCGTGCAGCGCCAGATCCAACATCGCGGTTACCGCGTAGCGGCCCTTGCTGGTTAACTTCATTCCTGCCTGTCCTGACTCAAGTCTTGGAAAACGTGGTCAAAATGCCATAACTGAGTAAAACAGTCAAGAATTATCCGGGCTGGATTTCAGGGGTTTTTCCGGTTCTTCACCGGTTTCAATGGGTTCCGTATTGCAGGCGCTCTCCAGCTCACAGGCACCCAGATCGGGCATCTGCAAATCGGCCACCTCAGCCCCCAGACCTTTTAGTCCGCGGCACATATCCTCCAGCCGCTTGTCCATGACGTGTATGTGATCCAGCATGTTATTAATGGCATTCGCGACCGGATCGGGGGCATCCTTGGTACTGCCGTAGGCATCGAAGCCCATTTTCCTGGCAATGGCCTCACGATGTTCGGGCTGCTCGCCCCGCTCGCCACCCACCACACGACCCGGCACACCCACAACAGTGGCGCCTTCAGTAACATCCTTGAGTACCACCGCGTTGGAACCAATACGAACGTTATCACCGATATACACCGGGCCCAGAATCTTGGCGCCTGCACCGATAACCACGTTATTACCCAGGGTAGGATGGCGCTTGCCTTTATCCCAGCTGGTGCCGCCCAGGGTGACGCCATGATAAAGCGTGCAGTCGTCACCGATCTCCGCCGTCTCGCCAATCACCACCCCCATACCGTGGTCGATAAAAAATCGGCGTCCAATGCGTGCATCAGGGTGTATTTCTATGCCGGTATACCAGCGCGCGATATTTGCAACGATACGCGCCAGCCATCTCAGGCCATTGCGCGACAACGCATGACTGAAACGATGTAACAGCAGCGCGTGAATACCGGGATAGGTGGTAAGTACCTCAAAGCGAGTGTGCGCCGCCGGGTCCCGATCAAATACACAGCTTATGTCTTCCCGCAATCGATCCCACATAGCTCACCCAAATAGTATCCACCCGGAAAAAATAACTCTCGCCAAGACGCAAAGATCGCAAAGTTCCAAACGGGTTGCTGGAAAGGCATACTAACATTTCTTACTTGGCGTCTTTGCGCCTCTGCGAGAAAAATATCTTCGTTTATGGACGGAGACTAAAATAGATAGCCGCACTTCCGGCTCGCGCTTCGCTCACGCAACCGCAAGTTTATAGGCCGAACACAGGCCGACGCAAATTCAGCGTGTCTTCCTGTTGGCCGCCGTGAGAATTCCACGCAGAATGTTTATCTCGTTCTGGTCCGGCCGGGCCCGATTAAACAAACGGCGTAAGCGCCTCATTAACTGCCGGGGATTGTCCGGATCGAGAAATTCCAGCGCAACGAGTGTGTGTTGCAGATGTGTATAGAACTGTTCCATCTGGGTCATACTGGCGTACTCAACCTCTGCTTCATCCGGTTTTTCGACAGCGCCGGCTGCGATCCTGAGCTCGTAGGCAATAACCTGCACGGCAGCTGCAATATTAAGCGATGGGTAGTCAGGGTCAGTGGGGATCTGTACCAGATAATGACAGCGATCCAGCTCGTCGTTGGTTAATCCGGTGCGTTCGCGACCAAACAGGATGGCCACGCGTTCGATGTCGGGCTGCTGCTGGACCAGCTCTGCGCAGCTGCGCGGGTCCAGCATGGGCAGGGGCAAGGTACGGCCGCGGGCACTCGCCCCGATGACTAACTCACACTCTGCAACCGCGTCCTCCAGGGTGGCAAAGCAATTTGCGCCGGCTAACAGGTTATCGGCACCGGATGCCCGAGCGGTTGCTTCTGCACTGGGATAGTGTTTGGGTTCAACCAGGCACAGCTTCCCCAGCCCCATGTTTTTCATGGCACGGGCAGTGGCTCCAATATTGCCGGGGTGGCTGGTATTTATCAGTACGATTCCGGGTTGTTTCATCGTGCTTTGCAGATACCTATACTCGTTTAACTATAAATTTCCGGAAATTCTGAAATAAGCTCCCCGCCGCACCAGGAGCAGGCACCTTGGGCGAGCGGCGGATAAATTTGAAAGCATACCCGAATTACACCCTGGCGAGAGAGAATGGCATGGCCGAAGCGATATCCGGCAGTCCGGCAGCCACCATCACCAGGCGGTCAA
>CAJXFW010000027.1 GCA_913053655.1 uncultured Thiogranum sp.
ATATCATCAGTACCGAAACACAGGCGCCGCTTTTTCAGGCGGTAGCGCCGATCAGACACGTTGGCATCATAGTAGCGCTGGCCTGGTTCCTGATGCGCCTGGTCAGCAATATGCAGCAATCCATCATCGAACGCGGCATGGTCGGCGGTGAGCCCTACGACCGCACCACGGCAGATGCCATCGGGAAACTGACGCGCGTATCGATCCTGATCACTACCACGCTGGTGATTCTGCAAACGCTGGGTTTCAGTGTTTCGGGGGTGCTGGCATTTGGTGGTATAGGCGGTATCGCCGTCGGTTTTGCCGCCAGGGACCTGCTGGCGAATTTCTTTGGCGGCCTGATGCTCTACCTCGATCGGCCTTTCAGTGTCGGTGACTGGATCCGTTCATCGGACCGGGAAATCGAGGGTACGGTAGAGAATATCGGCTGGCGCCTGACGAAGATTCGCAGCTTTTCGAAACGGCCGATTTATGTGCCGAATTCCGTGTTTGCCACCATAGCCGTGGAAAACCCTTCACGCATGACGCACCGGCGCATCAACGAGACCATCGGCATACGCTACGATGATGCCGACAAGATGGGGGACATCGTAAAATCTGTAGAAACGATGTTGAGAGGCCACCCGGAAATCGACAGTTCACAGACCTTGATGGTGTACTTCGACAGCTTCGCACCGTCATCAATGGATTTTTTTATATACACTTTCACTCACACGACCAACTGGACGCAGTTCCATGCCATCAAGCAGGACGTGCTGTTAAAGATCGAAAAAATCATCCGCGAGGCGGGGGCGGAGATCGCCTTTCCGACGTCGACCATTCACCTTTCGGGAAATCTTGAGTCGGGAAATACGCGTTAACCGGCAACGCCTTCAATTTCCTGCCATACTGTCGTATCTTAACATAATCTTGAATATTGTCATGGTAAGTTGAACGGCCTTTTTGGCCCGGGCCAGCAATGGCTGGGCCATTTTTGTAGTACCTGGTGAATTAATGAAGCAAACGCGCTGGTCCGACTCACTCACTCAATATTTTCCGTTTTTGACCTGGTGGCCGTTACTGCGCAAGGATACCGTGCGCGGCGACCTGATGGCCGGGCTGACCGGTGCCATTGTGGTGCTGCCGCAGGGTGTTGCCTTCGCAACCATCGCCGGCATGCCGCCCGAATACGGACTCTATGCGGGCATGGTGCCGGCGATTGTCGCGGCACTGTTCGGATCCTCCTGGCACCTGGTTTCAGGACCCACAACCGCGGCATCGATCGTGTTGTTCTCATCGTTAAGCGTCTATGCAGAGCCCGGGTCGATGGAATATGTATCCCTGGCAATCACCTTGACCTTTATGGTTGGCGTCATAGAACTGGTGCTGGGATTCGCGCGCATGGGAGCGCTGGTTAACTTCATATCGCACTCGGTGATTGTCGGTTTTACCGCCGGCGCAGCCATCCTTATTGCCTCCAAGCAGTTAAAAAACTTTTTCGGTGTGGAAATTCCGCGCGGCGGTCACGTACAGGATGTGATGATCTCGTTCTGGCACCAGATCCCGTACATTAACGGCTATGTGACTACCGTATCGTTGCTGACCCTGTTGTCGGGCCTCGCGGTAAAACGCCTGTGGCCCAGGTTGCCGTATCTGATTATCGCCATGCTATTCGGCAGTCTGGCAGCCGCAGTGCTTAACTGGATTTTCGGCATCACAGTGACGGGTATCGAAAATGTCGGTGCTCTGCCACAGACACTGCCACCACTCTCGGCACCGGACTTTTCGTTGGCCACGATCAAGGACCTGGCACCGGCGACGGTGGCCGTGACGCTGTTTGCACTGACCGAGGCGGTTTCCATCGGTCGCTCACTCGGCGCACGCAGTGGTCAGCGCATCGATGGCAACCAGGAATTTATCGGTCAGGGGCTGTCCAATATCGCCGGCAGCTTTTTCTCCGGCTATGTCGCTACCGGTTCTTTCAATCGCAGCGGTCTGAACTTCCAGGCCGGAGCCAAAACACCGTTGGCGGCCATGTTTGCGGGGCTGTTGTTGATACTGATCGTGTTGCTGGTTGCACCACTGGCCGCCTGGTTGCCCAACGCGGCAATGGCGGGCATCCTGTTTATGGTTGCCTGGGGTCTGATTGACTTCAAGGAAATCAGGCATATTCTCAAAGCCAGCCGGCGCGAAACCAGCATCATGGCAGTCACATTCTTCGGCGCGCTGTTCCTCGAACTGGAGTTTGCGATCTTTGCCGGAGTGATGTTGTCACTGGTGTTGTACCTGATGCGGGTTTCCAGGCCGCGTATCATTTCCAGGGTGCCGGATCCACGCCAGTACCAGCGTAAATTCGCAACCGACCCGGCACTGCCGGAATGTCCACAGTTACATGTCATGCGTATTGATGGCTCGCTGTTCTTCGGCTCCATCAATCATGTTCAGGAGGCTTTCTCCGAACTCGAAATACGCCATCCGGAGCAAAAGCATCTGGCTGTCGTTGCACAGGGTATCAACTTTGCGGATATTACCGGTGGTGCAACCCTGGTGGCCGAGGCCAGAAAAAGAAAAGCGAACGGCGGAGATCTTTACCTGATCAAGGTCAAGAAAGGCCTGTGGGAGTCACTGGATCGCTGTGGTTGCCTGGATGCGATTGGTGCAAACAACGTGTTTCAATCCAAGAATGCCGCGGTGATCGCTATTTTTCAGAAACTGGACAAGTCGATTTGCAAGACCTGTGACAAACGTATTTTTCTGGAATGTGCGTCTGTAGAACGAGAGTAAAATTCGGAGTACCAATACGCTATGTACATACTGGTTATTGAAGATAATCCTGATCTGGTTGCCAACCTGTATGACTACCTCGAACCCAAGGGGTACGTACTGGATGCGGCGTATGATGCAAGATCCGGGCTGCAGTTCATACAGGACAAGGTATACGATGCCGTAGTGCTTGATCTGACCTTGCCGGGCATGGACGGGCTGGAAGTCTGCCGCCGCATCCGCAATGCCGGAGTAAACGTACCGGTGCTGATGCTTACGGCCCGGGATACGCTGGATGCCAAGCTGGACGGATTCGCCGCCGGTACCGATGACTACCTGGTAAAACCGTTCGCCTTGCAGGAGCTGGAAGCCCGCCTCAGGGCGCTGGTACGGCGTGCCCGCGGTGAGCAGAAAAGAGAAGTATTGCAGGTCGCCGACCTGGTGCTTGACCCCGAGACCCTGCGTGTGGAACGTGCCGGTCAGAAGGTCAGCCTGCCACCCATCCCGCTGAAATTACTGACGCTGTTGATGCGTCAGTCGCCCCGTGTAGTGCCGAAACGCGAACTGGAACGCCGTATCTGGGGCAATGAACGGCCGGACAGTGATGCGCTGCGCACTCACCTGCACGTACTGCGCAGTGCTATCGATAAACCATTTAAAACGCCGTTGTTGCGTACAGTTCACGGTATGGGGTATCAACTGGCTGCACCCGATGAGATTCAGGACTAGCCTACGCTATCGCATCAGTATTGCCTTCGCATTGCTCGGTGGCGTTACCAGTCTGGCGTTGGCCGGTATACTCTACTGGCTTACCATTAACGTTGAAGAACGCCTGATCACTGAAACCCTTTCGGTGGAACTCGGGGATTTCATCGAACGGTATAGCAAAGATGCCACCACTGCCGCCCCCAGAAGCGCGGTTATGCGTGCCTACGTGATAGACGATAACACGCTAGCCCCGGTACCGGAGGTACTTCGCCGGATGTCGACCGGGTTACACCAGGTGCTGCTCGACGACAAAAGTTATTTTGCAGAGGCCCGTCTCCAGGACAATAAACGCTTCGTACTGCTCTATGACGATGCGCAGATCCAGCATAAGGAACAGCAGTTCAGGGTATATCTCACCGGTGGTGTGCTGATTATGATCGGCCTGTCGGCGGCACTGGGATTATGGCTGGCTGCGCGTGTCGTTTCGCCGGTGGGTGAACTGGCACGCCGCGTGGGGAGTCTCGAACCCAGGGGAAAGGCACTCGCGCTCGCCGGAGACTTCCCCCGCGACGAGGTCGGTAAACTTGCCAAAGAGTTCGACGCTTACCAGGAACGGCTGAGCGCCTTCATAGAACGCGAACAGGCATTCACCGCAGACGTCAGCCATGAGCTGCGCACCCCACTGGCGGTGATCGAAGGTGCGGCAGAGGTGTTACAGGAGGACACTTCGCTGGATGATGCCCAACGCACCCGCGTGCGGCGTATTGCGCGCGCAGCACACGAAATGACGGAAGTGACTCACGCACTGCTGGAGCTGGCACGGGAACAGCAGCGGGACAAGTTGACTGCAAGCTGTGAAGTCGACAAGCTGTTACACGAGGTGGTTGAAAGCCACCGTCACCTGCTGGAAACCAATAATGTTACAGTAGATATCATGGTCCGCTCAGTACCGACCTTGTCCGTGGAGTGCGCGCTTTTACGTATTGTCGTCGGCAACCTCGTACGCAATGCCTTTTCGTATACTAAGGATGGCTGTGTCAAAATCACGCTGGACAGCTACAGCATCAGTGTCGCTGACACCGGGATTGGTATTCCGACGCAACAGCTTGAGGAAGTGTTCAAACCCTTTTACAGCGCACAGGGCGGGGAAGGCATAGGACTCTCGCTGGTAAGGCGGATCTGTCAACACTACGGATGGCAAATCGAGGTCAGCAGCCGGGTAGGGAAGGGCACACGGTTCAGGCTCAATTTCAGCGAGCAGGCAACAGCGGCGATAGCCCGGTAACACAACCGGTAAACTGATCAGCTACCCTGGAGAAGATATTATGTATTTTGTATGGTTACCCCTGCTGTTACTGCTTTTTAGCGCAAATGTTCAATCTTATGAGTTTCCGGTAGAAATATTCGAATATGTTAACGATGAAAAAGTTGTCGCATTTATTAATGAAAGCGACATTGATGCGTCAACAAGCTGGATTCCTTCCGATGGGGCGCCACCCGTTACGATTGCAAACGTAGTTAACGCTATCCAGAAATACATTGCGCCTGACCCAAAGCTAAGCGGCGCAACATTTTCCGAGATTGAACTAAAACAGATACCGCATCATGAAAAACACTGGCACTATCTGGTTAAAATGAAATCCAGGACTGGTGGCCATGCGCACTATCACTATTTTGTGGTGCTTATGAGTGGCAAAATAATCCCGGCACTAAAGGAACCCGAATCATTTAAATAGCGGGGATGCCAGGGCTGCGCATTGGGCGGACCTGGTGATCATGACTGCCATGATGGACCTGATTTCTTAATACTGTCCCCGTAATTCACGGCTGCTTCAGGATTTCTCTCCGTCAATTCCATCAATAATCGGACAACCGTCCTTGCTGCCTGTACACAGGTTTACCAGTAACTGGAGTTCTTTGCGCAGGGTATCCAGGTCGGCCAGCTGCTGCTTGACGGCGGCAAGCTTTATACGCGTCAGTTCACGCACACTGTCGCGTGCATGTTGCGGGTCTTCCCGCATTTTCAGCAGGTCGCCAATTTCCGCCAGGGTAAAATTCATGGTCTGTGCGCGACGGATAAAACGCAGGCGCGACAGGTCTGAATCACCGTACAGTCGAATACCACCGGTGGAGCGCTGTATCTTTGGTAACAGGGATATCTTTTCGTAGTAACGCAAGGTGTCGGCCGACAACCCGAGCAGCTTGCTGACGTCGCTGATCCGGTACAGTGTGCTGGAGTTGGATTTCATAATGCCTGCCATTTTCCGATCATAAGCCTGTTTCCAGTTGCTTCAACAGTTCCGCGTGCAGCTTTTTCTCGGAGGGAAGGCCGGTGAATATGAGTTCACCGTTAATCGCAATGGCCGGTGTCGACAAAATACCCAGTTCAACAGCGTAATCCAGTTCCGCAACAACGTTTACCTCACGCCATTGCAGACGATCATCGCCCATTTGTTCAACGAGTTTGCGTATCACCTTTTTCGCCTGACCACATGAGTTGCACCCCGGCGCGGAGAAGACTTCAATATTGACCGGCATTCAACACTCCTGAAAACGAATCTGCGTTGCAGGTTAACGGAACCTGCGACAGGGATGATGTATTATAATAATTATAAATATAAATAGGTTGAAACTAATACTTAAAGTTATATCTGTTTTGTTCAATGCGCCTACAGGACTCAGGCGGGCTTCAGCGGGGCAAAGGAATGTGCCTGGGCCAGTGCCCAGTTGATCTTGAACAGCGGGTTTTCGGTACCCTCCAGTAGTTCGCCGGGCTCAAGAAAATCGAGAGCCATGTTTCCGGGTATGGCAGTATTCGGTGCGGAACGCAGGTAGAAGTGATAGGGGCGCAGTTCGCAGGGGTGCTTGAGGCCGGCGGCGGAGATGACCTCGGCCAGCGCCTTCAGCGTGTTTTTGTGAAAATGGTAGACACGTTGCGCCTTGTCCTCGACCACCAGTGCGCGTTGCCTGCCTGGATCCTGGGTGGTTACGCCGACCGGGCAACGGTTGGTGTGACAGCTTCGGGACTGGACGCACCCCAGTGCAAACATGAACCCACGCGCCGAATTACACCAGTCGGCACCCAGCGACATGGCCCGGACCATACCGAATGCCGAGACGATTTTCCCACTGGCGCCGATCTTGATGTGCTCACGCAGCCGGGTACCGTACAGGGCGTTGTGTACGAATAGCAGCCCCTCATACAGGGGCGTACCCAGGTGATCAGAAAATTCCAGCGGTGCCGCACCGGTACCACCTTCTGCGCCGTCGACAACAATAAAGTCGGGTAGTATGCCGGTTTCCAGCATGGCCTTGACGATAGCCAGGAATTCCCAGCGGTGGCCAATACAGAGTTTGAAGCCCACCGGTTTGCCGCCGCACAGGGTGCGCAGTCGCTGCACGAATTCCAGCAGCTCGACAGGTGTATTGAAGGCACTGTGTCCCGATGGCGATATGCAGTCCACACCGGCAGGAACGTGCCTGGCAGCGGCGATTTCTGCGCTGACCTTGCGACCGGGCAGTACGCCGCCGTGCCCGGGTTTTGCGCCCTGGGACAGTTTGATCTCGATCATTTTGACCTGCTCGCCAGCGGCCTGTTCGGCAAACGTCTCTGCGTTGAACGTACCGTCTGTATTACGGCAACCAAAGTAACCGGTGCCGATTTCCCAGATCAGGTCGCCGCCGAATTCACGATGATAGCGGCTGATACTGCCTTCACCGGTATCGTGTGCAAAGCCTCCCATTTTTGCGCCCTTGTTCAGGGCGCGGATCGCATTGGCGCTCAGCGCGCCGAAGCTCATCGCAGAAATGTTATACACGGACGCGAAATAAGGTTTACCACATTGCGCCCCTCCGACTTTGACGCAGAAGCAGGAATCCGTTTTCTTTGTGGGCGCAACCGAATGGTTAAGCCAGGCATATTTTTCACCATACACATCCAGGTCGGTGCCGAACGGGTGAACATCCACCGTATCCTTGGCGCGTTCGTAGACCAGCGCGCGTTGCTCGCGGCTGAAGGGGATAGCCTCGGTATCGCTTTCCACCAGGTACTGGCGAATTTCAGGCCGTATGCCTTCGAACACCCAACGCAAATGCGCCAACAGAGGGTAGTTCTTAAGCAGGTTATGTCGGGTTTGAAGTATGTCCCAGGTTCCGAGCAGGGAGAGGGGCAGAAAAATCAGTAAAAACCAGTACCAGCTTCCATTCCAGAAGGTTCCGGCTAGCGGAATAAACAGTGTCAGGATTACGATAAAAGCGAAGGGCAGGTAGCGCATTAAAGTTCCAGTGCGGCGGCTTCCTGCTGGAAAGTTTTGTGTAACATACGATCATTTCGGGAATAGTCCACGGGGCAATCGATAATACTCACACCGGGTGTCTGTAGTGCGCTTGCCAGTGTATCAAGCAGTGTATCGGAAGATTCAATACGAAAGCCACTGGCGCCGAACGATTCGGCAAACGCGACAAAATCCGGGTTTCCAAAATCAAGTGCAAACATCGGAAATCCCATACCGGCCTGTTTCCATTCGATCATGCCATAGGCGTTATCACGCAATATCAAAACAGTCAGGTCAAGTTCAAGACGTACTGCCGTTTCCAGGTCCTGGCAGTTCATCATAAAACCACCGTCGCCACAGATTGCCATGACCTTGCATGATGGATTGACCATTTTTGCCGCCATGGCAGAAGGTAACCCGGCACCCATGGTAGCCAGGCAGTTATCGAGCAGTACGGTATTGGGGTGATAGGCTTTGTAGTTACGCGCAAACCAGATTTTATAGATGCCATTATCCAGCGCGATAATGCCGTCGTCCGGCATGGCCTCGCGCACAGTTTTGACCAGATAGGGTGGGCGAACGGGGTAGTGATCATCGCCGGCATGCTTTGTTACGCTGGCTTCAAGTTCATCACGTTCCTTTTCGAAAAAACTGAAATCCCAGTGTTCCTGTGCGCCGACTTTGTCTGCAATACGCAGCACATTGTCCGAAATTCTCCCGATGACTTCCAGTTGCGGGAAATAGACCGGGTCAACTGCTGCCGGCGAGCAGTTGATATGCACGACGATCTGATGGTTATGATGCATGACGAAGGGTGGTTTCTCGGCATCGTCATGCCCGATATTAAGAATCAGATCCGCCCTGTCGATGGATCGGTGGACATAATCCTTGTCGGAAAGAGAGGCATTGCCGATAAAATTCGGTAAACGTTCGTCAACGGCACCTTTGCCCATTTGTGTCGAGATGAACGGCAGGCCGAGACGGGTGATAAAGGTTGAAATTGCGGCAGCATTAGCGTGCCGGTTGGCGCCGGAAGCAACAACCGCCAGCGGACATTTGGCTTTGCACAGTGCTGCAACAACATCATCGATGGCAGACTCGCCTGCAACGGGCAGGGTCACATTGCTTCTTTCGAGCAGTGGCGCGCCGGTTTGCTCCCGGGCAATATCTTCCGGAAGCTCAAGGTGTACCGCGCCCGGTTTGTCTTCCTCCGCGCGGCGAAAGGCCTCGCGCACCATCCAGCCGATATTGTCACCGCTTTCGATGCGCCTGGCGTACTTGGTTGTCTGCCCCATCATTTCCACAACATTGACGATCTGGAACTGCCCTTGTTGCGCGCCGCGGATTTCTTTCTGGCCGGTAATCAGCAACAGCGGCATACCACCCAGCTGGGCGTAGGATGCGCCGGTAAACAGGTTGGTTGCGCCGGGCCCGAGTGTCGCCAGGCAAACGCCGGTTTTTCCTGTCAGGCGGCCGAAGGTGGCGGCCATAAATGCGCCGACCTGTTCGTGGCGAGTCGCGACAAACCGGATAGAGGAATTGCGAAGCGACTCCAGAAAATCAAGGTTTTCTTCACCGGGTATGCCGAAGATGCATTCAACGCCTTCTTCCTCCAGTGCCTTGACGAAGAGATCTGATGCTTTCATTAAGAAGTTCCTTAAGTCTGTCGCTTGCTGGTATAGTAACTCAAACAATCTGTCCTTATCGAACTCGACTCGGGGAGAGAGAATGATGAACAGGGTAAGACAACTGGAAGAAGCCGGTCAGTCGGTCTGGCTGGACTATATTCACCGCAATCTGCTGGTTTGCGGTGATCTTGAGCGTCTGATCAAGAATGATGGTGTCAAGGGGGTGACGTCAAACCCCGCCATTTTCGAGAAAGCCATTGCCGGCAGTAAGGACTACATTGAGATTATTCAAGACCTGGCCACACAGGCCGGTAGCGATGCCGAGGCCGTTTATAAACAGATCGCTATCGATGATATTCGATACGCCGCCGATATTCTGCATCCGGTTTATCACGCCAGTAAGAGCAGGGATGGTTATGTGAGCCTGGAGGTTTCGCCACGGCTCGCCCATGACACTGCGGGAACGCTCAGTGCGGCACGCTATCTGTGGCGTACGGTCGATCGCGAGAACCTGATGATCAAGGTGCCGGCCACCGAAGCCGGTTTACCAGCCGTGGAGACCTTGCTGGGCGAAGGAATCAATGTCAATGTCACGCTGCTTTTTTCATGCAAGGTTCACGCACAAGTCGTTGAGGCATTTATGCTCGGCCTGGAACGGCTGGACAAATCCGGTGGTGATTTGTCAAAGATTGCCAGTGTGGCCAGCCTGTTTGTCAGCCGGGTAGACAGCGCCGTGGATCGGTTGCTGGATGAAAAGATCGAATCAGCCACCGGCAAGGATGCAGCCCTGTTGCAAACGCTCAAGGGAAAGGCCGCAGTAGCGAATGCCAAACTCGCTTACCAGCAGTACAAAGCGTTGTTCAGTGGCCGGCGCTGGGAATCGCTCGCTGCCCACGGTGCTCGTAGCCAGCGTTTGCTGTGGGCCAGTACCGGTACCAAAAATCCGGCTTACAGTGATGTACTCTACATAGAATCCCTGATCGGAGCGGAAACAGTCAACACTGTACCCCCGGCCACCCTGGATGCTTTCCGCGATCACGGCTCGGCACAGGCACAGCTGGAAAAGGGTCTGGATCAGGCGCAAACGGATCTGGCTGCGCTGGAAACCCAGGGCATCTCGCTGGATGAGGTTACCGACGCACTGTTGCGTGAAGGCCTGGATAAATTTGTCATTGCCTACGAAAAATTGCTCGATGCAGTGACGCAGGCGCTGGAAGACGTGCGCAGCAAGAAGTAAATTATTACAGACGACGAACTAGCGCACATCAATAGTGTCAATGATTTTGTGGAGAAAATGAAATTTAACGGGTAGACAACTGAGAAGGAGATCGGACATGGTTAAAGATCCGGTATGTAATATGGAAATCGATGTAGACTCGGCAGCGGCTCAGGAGGAGTATCAGGGGGCAACCTGGTACTTTTGTTCCGAAAGCTGTCACGGCAAGTTTCAGGCGGACCCGGCACAGTATGTACAGTCGGAAACCCAGCCTGATCAGGAACCCGGGCACCCTGCATAGTCTGACGGTAATGACTTGATGAGGTGCCCGGTTCCGGACACTTCATCAGCGGGTTAACGTCGGGATGCAAGACCTCTGTAGACATCACGGGCGCGTGAGTTGTCTCTGTGGCGGGAGAATAAACTAGAATGATAGACATCGCACACATACATCCAATGCTGGTTCATTTCCCTATTGTATTGCTTCTGATAGCCGTTGCTATTGATTTTGTGGTGTTGTTGAAAAAAGGGGATCTGGCGGCGAAAGACTGTTTGCCGACGTCGGGTTTGGCGGCACTGGTGCTGGCCGCGCTGGCGGCGATAGCGGCTGCATCGTTTGGAGATATCGCGCTCGACAAAGCTGTCGAACTGGGCTTTAACAAGGCTGCGCTGGAGCAACACGAAGAACTGGGTCTTACCACGTTATGGATACTGCTCGGTCTTGCGCTGTGGCAGATGTTTGCACGCTGGCGCGGCATGCAGCTCAAGGCAACCATGGGCTGGGTGTTCTTTGCTGTTTCCCTGGCGGGAACGGCCGTGCTGCTGACAGCCGCCTATTTCGGTGGTGAACTGGTTTACAGTCTTGGCGTCAATGTCGCGCCTGTGCATCCGTAGCGGACTCGCTGGACCAGTGTCGGATCACGCGACCAATGGTCAATCCCTGAACCGTTATGGAGAACACCACAATAAGGTAGGTTACTGCGAGGATAGTTTCACGTTCCGGCCCCAGCGGTAGCGACAGGGCCAGAGCCACCGAAATGCCCCCGCGTAAACCGCCCCAGGTCATGATAGGGATGATGCCGGGGCTGAATTGTCGTACCCTGCGCAACAGCAGCACCGGTACACTGACGCTGATCAGCCGGGCCAACAGCACCGCCGGCACCAGTACCAGCGCTGCCTGAAAGTAGGTGGTTTTAAAGCTCAATATCAGTACTTCCAGTCCGATAAGCACAAACAGGACGGCATTCAACAGCTCATCTACCAGTTCCCAGAAGGTATCCACATGCAGACGGGTGATTTCGGACATCGCGGTGCGACGCCCATGATTGCCGATCAGCAGCCCGGCTACCACCATGGCGATAGGCCCGGACAGGTGCAGGGCGGATGCCAGCGCATAACCGCCTGTTACCAGCGCCAGCGTGATCAATACTTCAACGGAATAGTTATTGATACTGCGTAACAGGAAATAAGTAATGCCGCCGATGACCAGGCCAAACCCGATTCCACCCAGTGCCTCGGTTGAAAGCATCAAGGCTACACTACCGGCGGTGACCGGTTGATTGCCGGCGGCAATACTGGTCAAGACCAGAAATATGACCACACCCACGCCATCGTTAAACAGCGATTCGCCGGTGATCTTGGTTTTCAGAGTCCTGGGTGCATGGGTTGTCTTGAGTATACCCAGCACCGCAATCGGATCAGTCGGTGAGATCAGGGCACCGAATACCAGGCAATAAATAAACGGCAGGTTCAGACCCAGCAGGTTCATCAACCAGTACGTGAAGCCACCGACCAGAAAAGTGGATATCACGACACCCAGCGTGGCCAGCAATGCAATAATCCACTTCTGTTTGCGCAGGTCGGTCAGATTGACGTGCAGAGCACCGGCAAACAGAAGAAAACTCAACATGCCCTGCATCAGGGTTTCGTGGAAATCAATACCACGCAGAAATGCCTCAGCTTCTATGTGCAGCGTCGGCCAGCCGAGGGCGCCGATCAATACCAGTGCAACCGAAAGACCCAGCGCGATCACCATCAAACCGATGGTGGTGGGCAAGCGAATGAAGCGCTGGTTAAGATAACTGAACAGTGCTGCGGCGGTAATCAGTATGGCAATGGTGTTGAGCATGGTGCAGTTAGCTTACAATGGCACAAGCCGCGGTCGGCTCAAAAGACCGCTGTTCAGTTCACCACGACCATTTGATGAGCCGTACCGCGCACCGGAATCTTGCCCGTGACCTTGAGTTTCTTCTCATCAACGACCCAGATGAAGGGCTTCTTCCGGCTGGACACGTATATTTTCCCGGTGTCCCCTATCACCTTGACATGATAGGGCGCTGGTTTGAGCATCAGCGTCCGCATTTTTCCGGTCTTGATATCGATGGCCACCAGTTTGTTGTCCTTCTTGGCGCTGACGAACAAGGTCTTGCCGTCAGGTGAGATGTCGATACCGTGGGGTTTTTTGCCGATGGCATAGGTTTTTACAACCTTGTTCTGGTCCAGCGAGACCACTGATACCGTTCCATCGCGCGCATTGCCGGTATAGAGGAACCTCTCATCCGGAGACAACACGATGTGCTCCGGGCCTTTCCCGACGATTATGTTCCTGCTGACGATCCAGTTCTTCGTATCAATCATGCTGACCGTGTTATTACCCGTATTGCTCACATACATCCGCTTGCCGTCCCTGGTGACCGCGATATAGTTCGGTAGCGGTCCGGTATGGATCGTTCGGAATATTTTCTTCGTGGCCAGATCGATCAGGTTGATCGTCCCTGCGGTCGTCTGGGCGGACACGGCATACCGTCCATCCGGTGTGACCAGGGTATGATGGGCCATGCCCCTGACCTTGATGCGACGCTCCAGCTTGTGGTCCGCCACCCGGATCAACGAGACGCAGCCGATGCCCACAGCGGGGGGCAATCCACCCACTTTGGGGGCGTGATGCTTCTTGTGCTGTGCTTCGGACATGCCTGCGGGCTTCGGCATCTTCGACTGAACGGGTTCTTCCGCACACACGTTGTCCGGCGCTTCCGACTTGCCCGCCACTTGCGACGGCTCGCCCATCATCCCGCCGCTCCCCTGCTGGGGATGGTGTTGCTTGTGCAGCGCCTCGGACATGCCCGCGGGTTTCTGCATTTTCGGCTGATCGGGCTTGCCCGACATCTTTGCATGGTCCGCCATTTTCGGGCGGCGCACTATCTTCTCGGTGTTGGAACCCGCAAACAGGTACGTGCCATTCGGGGTTATTGACAGGCCATGGGGATTGCTGACACCACTGATTGTGCCGGTCGCCTGGTCCGTTGCTGCGTCCACAATCAGTATTTCGTTGGCAGAGCCCAGCGGAATATATACGGTTGGGCTTGCAAGGGATACCAGCGGGACTGCCATAGCAGCAGCACCCAGTAGAGCAAGTTTTAATCTGTTCATTTCAGCCACCCTTTTGCGCTTGAGTCAGTAAGAAAATCGGCACCGACCGGCTACAGCGGCCAGCTGTTACTTCACCGCCGCTACAGCGTACCGCAAAGAGTACCCGGGGGCCATCGCTCTCGCCCCCCGGGTATTGGATGCCTGGTCTGCCGGCGGAGACCGGTGGTCGAGCTGTCCGAGCAGCACCTGTGCCGCCAGCCCGATGCCCAGTGTGAAGACGAAGGCAATGATCCACACCAGTTTGACCAACGGCATCGGTGCCGGGACTGATACAGGGGGGGTTGGCGCCGCTGTATCGTCGCGCTGCTGATACATCGCTACGACAATGCGCAGGTAGACCGCCAGCGACAGCACACTGTTGAGGATCGCCACCACCGTCAGCCAGGTGAAACCGGCGTCAATCGATGCGCCGAACAACAGAAACTTGCCCACAAAACCGGCCAGCGGCGGGATGCCGGCCAGGGAAAGCAGAAATACCACCATCGCCACACCGAGGGCAATATTGTTACGCCCGACGCCGGAGAAGGTATCGAGGGTTCGACCGATACGCATGACGACGGCAAAGGCGCCCAGATTCATAGCGGCGTAGGCGGCGGCAAAAACAATCATGGACTCAAATGCGAGCGGGCTCGCACCCACGGCGACAATGCCGAGCAGAAAATAACCGGCCTGGGCAATGGACGAATAGGCCAGTAGCCGCACAATATTGCTTTGCACCAGTGCAGCCAGGTAGCCATAGGTCATGGTCAGCACGGAGATCACGGCGATGACCAGTGGCCAGTCCGTGGCTACGGGTAAGTCGCGGACGACCTGGGCCAGGGCAAAAATAGCGCCGATTTTGGGAACCACTGACATATAAGCGGCGATCGACACGGGTGCGCCTTCGTAGGCATCCGGCGCCCAGAAGTGAAAGGGTACCAGTGAGGCTTTGTAACCCAGCCCGACGACGACGGCAATCAGACCAACGGCGGCGACAACCGGTTTTGTCTCAAGGCGGGACAGTTCGTTGAGCAACGTCGAACCGGTACCGCCGAACCAGTAGCTGAGGCCGAAGATCATAATGGCGCCGGTGACCGAGGCGAAAACGAAGAACTTCATCGCGGCCTCGGTGGCGGCATCGTCGCGTGGATAAGCCACCAGCGCAAAAGAACCCAGGCCGGAGAGTAATATACCCAGTACCAGCAGCATGGTGTCACCGGCGCTGGCCAGCACCAGCGAGCCCAGGGTGACCAGGCAAACCAGCACATAGACCGTACCTTCCCGGTCACTGCCGCCGAGTTCTGAACGCGCCAGCAGAATGGACAGCGCTGCCGCGGGCAACAGGATGAGCTTGGCCCACACACTCAATGCATCGATACGGTATGTGCCGCTGAATATGCTGGTATCCGCGCCCAACAGTGGCAGGGTCATGCCGGTCGCGAGCAGCAGACCGGCCAGCGCGACAGTCAATGCAATGCGCGGCAGGCGCAGCATCTCGGCAACTAAAGCAAAGACGATGGTCAGCAGCACAATGATCTCGGGGATCAGCAGGGCAAGATCATCTGCCATCAGAACTGCAACGCGGCCGTGGTCTTGTGGATGACATCCAGCACCCAGGCCGGTGCAATGCCCACCAGGATGATCAGTATCAACAACGGACCCAGTGCGAGTACCTCGCGTGTATTCAGATCCGCCATGCCTGCCCACTGTTCACGGGGTTCGCCGAGAAAGACCTTGCCAATGGCTCTCAGGTACAGGCCGGCGGTGATGACGATGCCAAGGATGACGATGATGGCCACGGGTTCGACCCGCAGCGTCGCCAGAAAGATCTGGAACTCGGCCGGAAAGTGCGCCAGCCCCGGCAAACCCAGCGAGGCGAAGGCGGCCAGCACGAAGCACCAGCCAAGTATGGGTACGACTTTAAGCAGACCGCCGAACTCATCCATTTCGCGCGTGTGGGCACGGTCCTGCAGCATGCCGACCAGGAAGAACAGTGCGCCGGTAACCAGCCCGTGACTGACCATCTGTAACACGGAACCGTCCAGTGCCGTGGCGCGTACGGCAGGATCGAGCGCGAGTGCGGCGATGGCAACGCCGACGATGATATAGCCCATGTGATTGACCGAGGTATAGGCGATCAGGCGCTTGAGATCACTCTGTGCCAGTGCGGCGAAGGCGCCATACAGGGCAGCGACTACGCCGAATACCAGGATGACGATACCGGCATCCCGAAATGCATCCGGGGTCATCTGAAAAGCAAAACGCACCAGACCGTAGGTGCCGAATTTCAGCATTACGCCGGCGAGGATGACGCTGCCGGCCGCCGGCGCCTGGACATGCGCGGCAGGTAGCCAGGTATGGAAAGGGAAGACCGGTGTCTTGACTGCAAAGGTAAACAGCATTGCCACCAGCGCCAGCATGGCAGCGGTACCACTCAACGGCGGGTTTTCGATCCAGACGCGCATGTCGAAGGTGTGCGGGTCGCTGCCCAGGTAGAGTCCGAGGATGGCAAGTAACAGTGGCAGACTGCCCAACAGGGTGTAGATGAAAAACATCAGTGCGGCGCGTTGGCGGTCTTCGTGTCCCCAGCCGGCGATCATGAAGTACATGGAGACCAGCGATATTTCAAAGAAAACGTAGAACAGGATTGCGTCCAGTGCAGTGAAGGCGCCGATGGCCGCCGTCTCCAGCAGCAACATCAGCACTACGTAAGCATGTGGCCGTTCGCGCACCTTGGCCGAATAAATGAAGGTCACGAAAAACAGCAAGGCGCTCAGCAACACCAGCGGCAGACTGATGCCGTCCACGCCCACGCGGTAGGCGGCTCCGATAGCCGGCATCCAGTCGATCTGTTCGAGCTGAGCAAAACCCGTTTCGTTGACACCGCGTGACCACATCCATATCGCACCCACGAGTGTCAGCCCACTGGTAACAATACCAATGGTGTGTACGACCTGTACCGGCGCTTTGCGCAATGTCATAACGAGCAGCGCCCCGAGGAGCGGCAGGAACAGGGTAATGGATACAATGGGAAGCACTAATGAGTCTCCTCTCTATGGTTCAATTCTCCGCCATATACAGCAACCTGTAGGAGCGGGTTCAGATCTTTCGCCGGCAAGCCCGCTCCTACGGTGCTGGTTACCTGGGTGGTTTTCAAATCAGCAGGGCCACGAGCAGGGTGGCGAGGATCAGTGCAGTTCCCACCACGGTGATAGCCATTTCGCGGTGAATCAGACCGCTCTGCAAGGCGCGGGCGCGGCTGCCGAGTTCGACCGTGCCACGCACCAGTGAAAATATCAGGCCGTCGATACCGCGTTCATCGCTATAGCGCACGGCCCGGCCGATACCGAGTCCAAGCCGCCCCACGCCGAGTACAGCTGCATACAGGCCGCGTTCCAGTTGTTCACAGCTGCGTGCAATGGCGAATGCGGGACGCACCACCCAGGTATCAACCCCGCCGGCAATGGCGAAACCCCGTTGTGCCCAGGGCAACAGCGGTCCCAGCAAGCGTTGCATCGGAATGAACCAGCCCAGTGTCAGACCACTCAGCGCGGCACTCAGCCCGAGGACTTGGGCGAGGGTGTTTCCGGACAGTGATTCATTCAGCAATGTTTCAAGAGAAGGGAAGGCGGCCCCCAGGATGACGGCCAGTGTAACCAGTCCGGCCAGCCCTGCACCCATCCAGCCCAGTCCCACAATGTCGTGCTTCTGGCTATTGCCGCGCCACAGGATGTGCAACGCGCGGGCCATATAGGCGCCGGTCAGCAAGGTGCCCGCCAGCGCGAATGTCGTCAGCATCAGCGCATTGGGTGAAGCCAGCGAGGCGGCAATGATGGCGTCCTTGGAAAAGAAACCACTCAGGGGCGGTATACCGGCCAGCGCCAGCGCGGCCAGTGCAAAACCGAAAAAACAATGCGGCTGGTCACGCCCGGCGCCTTCCAGTTGTGTGAATGCCGTACCGTCGCGGCTGTGTTGAAACACCCCGGCGCCAAGAAACAGGGAGCTCTTGATGGCCGCGTGTGCAATCAGGTGCAGTAGCGCCGCCAGCGGAACACCGGCGCCCACCGCCACCAGCATCAGGCCGTACTGGCTGGAGGTCGAAGCGGCGAGCAGGCGTTTGAGATCACGTTCGCCCAGCGCTATCAGACCGGTGACCACGGTGGTAATACCACCGACGATGCCGATGACCAGCAACGTGTCGGGTGGCAGCATCGGCGCCGTGCGGATTAACAGAATCGCACCGGCAGCCACCAGCGTGGCCGAGTGCAACAGCGCCGAGACCGGCGTGGGACCGGCCATAGCGCGTTGCAACCAGTCGTGCAGTGGTGTTTGTGCTGATTTACCCATGGCCGCGACCAGTAGCAGCAGTCCGGCGACAACCGCCGTGCCGCCACCCGTGTTCAGCGTAGTCGCGATATCGCTGCTGCCGGCGCTGGCAATAAGAATGAACACCGCGATATAAAGGCCCAGATCGGCGCTACGGGTGTACAGGAACGCGCGGGTAGCAGCGGACGTGACACCGGGCCGCCGGTACCAGAAGCCGATCAACAAGTAACTGCTCAGACCGATGAGTTCCCAGGCGGCGAGCAGCAATATCCAGTCGCCGGCGAGTACCAGTGTCTGCATTGCAGCGGCGAACAACAACAGGGTGGCAAAGAAACGCAGTTTTTCGCCGTCCAGTTTCATGTACCCAACCGCATAAATCATCACCAGGTTGCAGACCACCGCAACCAGCGTTGAAAGCAATGCCGTCAGGGGTGTGGCAACAAGGCGCAGTGGCAGATCCGGCAGGCCGGGCAGTATTATTTCGTTAGTTATTCCGTTAAAGGCATTGGCCAGTAGCCCGATGCTGGCGAGCAGACCGATAGCAATGCCCAGCAGTGCCAGCGTAGCGGGGAGGCGCCGCAGTAACAGGATTAGCACGGCCGTGGAAAGAGGTGCGAGAATGGCGACAGTAATGAGATTCACCCTTTCAGCTCCGCGGCTTCTTCCATTTCCACAGAGCCTTTGGCGCGGAAGCGGGCAATGGCCACGCCGAAGCCCACTGCCATCTCTATCGCCATCACCGTCATGATGATCAGGACGAACATCTGTCCGGCCGGATTGTCCGGGTGCAGATAGCGCCAGAATGCCACCAGGTTCACCATGGCTCCGGCAAGCATCAGTTCCACACCCATCATGATCATGACCAGGTTGGTCTGCGACAGTGCGCCGTAGACGCCGACGCCGAACAGCGCAGCGCCGGTGATGAGGGCGAGAAGCAGCTCAATGCTCATCGTTCGTCATTCCGGCGCATGCCGGAATCCAGTGGGTTGTTTGTGGACACCGGCCTTCGCCGGTGTGACGTAGTACTATTGGCACCGGGTTGTATGGCCACGGCAGTTGCCGCAATCATGGCGGTGAGAATAGTGATGCCGGCGGTTTCAAAAATCAGCATCGAACGCCCCAGCAGTTCAAGGCCCAGATCTATCGTCTGTTGTGCAGCATCCGGTACCACAGTTGCCACGGGTCCCCAGTCGACAAATACGGCCACGGCTACGGCAGCCACAAAGGAAACAATCCCGGCGCCCAGCGACAGGCGTTTCTGATGGGTCATGTCCATTTCACCAAGCCCGCCCGGGTCCATCATGAACATCACCATGAAAATGGCCATGATGCTCATTTCGGTGGCCATCATCATGATCTGCAATACGCCCAGGAACTCCGCCTGCATACTCAGGAACATGGCGCCGAGAGCGGTCTGGGAGAACAGCAGCGCCAGCGCAGAGCGCACCATCGAAAAGGTGCGGAACACGACGATGCCGAACCACACTGCGGCGAGTCCGAAGAAACCGATAAAGAACATTTGCGCGGACACTATGGAAACACCAGCACGAGGACGCCGACGATGAAGATATTCAGCAGCGCCAGCGGTATGCCAAACATCCAGCACCAGGCCAGCAGGTCAGCTTCGCGGATGCGTGGCATATAACGTCCGGCCAGCAACATGGTGGCGGTGACCACCAGTATTTTGATTGCGCTCCAGGCCCAGGGTGGTAGCAACGGCCCCTGCCAGCCACCCAGGTAAAAAACAACGGTGGCTGCCGCCAGGGTAATAATCAGTGCCAACCGCCCCAAGCGGAATATCGCCAGCCGCACACCGGTATATTCGGCTTCCACGCCACCTGCCAGCTCGCCTTTCGAGGTGGTTAAATCGAACGGCGGCAAAAATGCCAGCGCCATGGACGCGATGAAAAACAGGACAAAACCCAGCGGTTGATAAACGATGTTCCACAGGCCTGCCTGGGAGACAACGACTTGTGTTGTCAGCAATGATTCGGCGCGCATTACCACGGCGGTGATGGGCATAACGATGAGCATGGCGTAGGCGATCAGCTGTCCCAGAAAACGCCAGCCACCGATCATGGCATAAGCACCGTCCGGTCCCCAGCCGGCCATCAGCAGGGCGACCAGGACGTAGACCAGTGCCGCATTGATAAACAGTGCGCCGGTAGCAAGATCGGTAATGATCAGATCCGGTGTCAGTGGCACAACTGCTGCCGCAAGTATTGCCGAGATCAACAGCAGAACCGGGGCAACCTCAAAGAAAACCTGGTCGGGTTTACGCGGCACGATGGATTCCCTTCCCAGCAGGGCGATGCCGGCAAGTAGCGGCGCAGCCAGCCGCAGGCGTCCACTCGTGGTCCAGGCTTCAATGACCGCAACCAGGTAAGCACCGACCGCCAGCAACAGCAGCAAAAGAACGGTCGTCATTGCCGCACTTCCCAGGGTGACAGGTCCAGGGAACCGACGGCCACCAGTGCATCGCCCAGCTCCTGTTGTTCGATCAGCGCGCCGATCAGCGTGAGATGGTGGGTCGAAGGTGTCTCCAGTTGCGCCGCAACGACCTCACCCATCTCCAGTGTCAGTTGCAGGCAGGCCATACCGCGGGGGGTCTCGACTACGGCTTCACCGGTTCCGGACACCTTGCCGATATTGGCCGGCACAGGTAGCTCGATGGCGCCTGCCGCTTCGATGAGTGCGAGGCTGTGTGTTATTTCGTCGAGGCGGACATGCAGGCGGGCGAGCGCATCACCTTCCTTTCGGTTGGCAGGTGTGAACCCCAACGTGGTAAAGATTTTGTCCATACTGCGCGCATCGTCGCTGATCCCGGCGGCGCGCGCCACGGGGCCACGCAGCGTGGCATCCGGCGCCAGCCGGCCGATGCCGGCCGTGCGTGATTTCAGCAAAGGCGTTCGTTGCAATTGTTTAGTCAGGGCCTGTATGGCCGGTTTTAGCGCCACGGTCTGTTCCAGGTCGGCATGCCGGGCCTTCAATTGCAGAGCGGCGGCGCGGCGCATCAGCCAGTCGAAGCCGGTTTGTTGCCCAAACAGGGCCAGCCAGCCCAGATGGCTCGCGATCCGTTCCCGTTCCAGCGCACCGATACGTGCACAGGCGGTATCGGCAGATGCTTTCACGCCAGCGGCGTTTTCCAGTGCCCGGCAGGCGAGCAGTCTATAGGCAACCGGGGCCAGTGGATCCATGCCGGCCAGTTGTTCGACAAAGCTCATGGTGTCCATGGGTAACTGCTGGAGCAGGTCCACGTTTTCAATCAGAGAGCGGGCATCGGATCCGGCGACCGTGTCACCATCGAGCGTTAAAGTCAGTAGCAGGCCGCCAGGCAGGCCCGGAAAAAACGGGCCGAAGGGGGCATCGATCCATTCCATTGGCAGGCCGTCACCGCTGCGTGGTAGATCTTTGGTGACATCGATCATGGACATGAACGCCATATCCCCATGATCCATGGCACTGTGATCCATGCTGCCATGGTCAGCATCAGAATCCATGCCGGCGTGTTCATGAGTTTGTGTGTCTTGCATCTCGCGCGGTTCCAGGTTCATGCCGCACTTGGGACAGGAGCCGGGTTCACTCTGTACGACTTCCGGGTGCATGGGGCAGGTATATTCAACCGCTGCATCGTGATCCATATGGTGATGTTCATGCATTGATTCAGTCTGCGCTTCACGCGGTTCCAGATTCATACCACACTCGGGGCATGAGCCGGGCTTACTCTGTACAACTTCCGGGTGCATGGGGCAGGTGTATTCGACCGCTACTCCATGATCCATGTCGTGGTGTTCATGGCTTGATGTCGCCTGCATATCCATATGTGCATGCCCGGCACCGGCCTGTGCTTCGCGCGGTACCAGGTTCATGCCGCACTTGGGACAGGAGCCTGGTTCATCCTGTACGACTTCCGGATGCATGGGACAGGTGTATTCGATACGGACTTGCAGCACCGGCGCATCGAAGTCTGATACGTCCAGCCGGAAGGCGCCCTCGGCAAACGCACCGCGTAGCTGGTGCACGCCCTGGATCAGACCCTGCTGTGACAGTCCTGTCACGACATCGGCTGCAGGCAAAGAAGACGGTTCTTCCGTGCCAAGGACGAGTATTGCCCGTGGACGTACCATCTGCGCGTAAATAACCGCCGCGGCCTCACGCAATGCCGGGGGAATGGCACCGACTACCAGTAGTACACTGGCGTGGCGCGGACTAACGGCCAGCCGCAACCCGGCTGCTTCAATGTCCAGACCATGGGCACGCGCAATATCGGGGCCGGGTATGAGGAAGGCATCAAGATCACGGGACATCGCGGCAGCGACCAGCCGCCGTAATCCGGACAGTTTTCCCTGCCGGGCACCGTTGATCATTTATTGTCTCCGCAGCGCACCCTGGCTCCAGCCGTAGAGTAAGCCCAGAAACAGAATGGCCAGAAAAACCCCCATGTCGAGCAGGGCAACCAGTCCTACCTGCTTGTACACCACTGCCCACGGATACATGTAGGCCATTTCCATATCGAAGGCCAGAAATAATAATGCGTATCCATAGTAGCGTGCGTGATAGCGCACCCAGACCGGGTCCCGTGACAATTGGCCACCCGTGGCAGGTACGTCCTTACCCGGTTCCTGGCACGCCTTGCCGAGCGTCCGGGCGAGCGCATACAGACTCAGCACAAAACCAGCCGTGCCAACAGTCAGACCCAACAGCAACCCGTATTGTTCCAGCGCGCTCATTTTTGGTTATGATGAGTTCCGTAACCGTCATTCCGGCGAAGGCCGGAATCCATCTGGATCAAAGAGCTGGACGCCGGATCAAGTCCGGCATGACGGATTAATCAAAGATTCCCAAGGTTAATCAGAGTCTATTATAGATAACGCAAATAAAACAGGTACAGCCGTTCAAACATATTCTTGACGGT
>CAJXFW010000028.1 GCA_913053655.1 uncultured Thiogranum sp.
AATACGCCGGGCTTGCAGACCCCAGCCAACATCCGTTGTCGCTATACCTCCATAGCGAACGAAATACCCGTAGGCCAGCTTGCCATGAAACCAGGCACATTGCGGCTGATACTCCTCGATAAGCCTGCGCAGGCGCGGTGTCGCTTCGCGATAGTCACGTGCCCTCAGGTCAGCGGCACCGCGCGTCGGACGTTTTACCAGATCAGTAAACCCCATTCCTTCCCGCTTCAATAACAGTTCCATCGCCGCAGGGTCCGGCTCGATCGGCTCACTGAGCAAACCGCTGGCGTTCAATACTTTCCAGAAACGGTTACGCGGATTGGCAAAATAAAACCCTGCCTCCACCGACGGTAATGAAGGATTGAGTCCTATGGACAGCACCCGCATCGCGGGTTGCAGAAAGTCCGGGAGCGTTTTCAAGTTGAAGGAAGCTGGTCGGCAGGCATTTCATGGCCCTTGCAGACCGGGCCGTAAGGACTGTCGCGATATTTGTCGTGGTAAGACATGCGGTAACGCAGAAAACGTCCCGGGTCGTCGAAGTGCATGAAAGGATTGCCTTCGCTCTGCTCCTTCAACGTCGACGTGCTTTTTACTGCATAGTTATGGCCTGGAAGAATCACCGTGCTATCGGGAAGATTTCGCTCCATATCCTTCAGCGTAGCAAACATCTGCTCGGGATCACCACCGCGCAAATCACAACGGCCGCAACCGAATACAAACAGGGTGTCGCCGGTAATCAGCTGATCGGCAACCCGGTAGCAGGCAGAACCCGGAGTGTGTCCCGGAGTATGCAATACTTCAATTTCCGTATCGCCCAGTGCAATGCGATCTCCGCCGTGGTGCAGCGTGGGTATATCGAGATGCGAACCCCAGAATTGCGCTTCCTCCTGCAACAGGTGCAACCGGGCATCCTGTGCCTGCAAGACGTCTTCGATGCCGTTGATATGATCGTGGTGGCTATGCGTTAACAGTATGTCCGTAATACGCACCCCGTGCTGCCTGGCAAGATCCAGCACCTGTGGTACATCCCAGGCAGGATCGACCACCGCTGCACGGCCGCTGGCTTTATCCTCGATCAGGTAGATAAAGTTTTCCATGGGCCCCAGTTCCAGGGCGTGTATCGAAAAAGGTGCGGACTCGGTCATTGGCATATCCTGCGTGGCGGATTTCCTGGGCAGCGCTGATGTATCGTCATGCCGGATACTGAAACACGTTCAGCACAGGCTCGATCCGGCATCCAGATCTTTGGATCCCGGCCTGCGCCGGGATGACGGTAGCGGAATCAGCCTGGACCTCGCAGGGGCGATGAACGCTGAAACCGGAGAATAACATAAAATTTTTCCTGCTCCCCGCCGAGGCTGCCTGCGACCCGCGACATAGGGTAAAGTGAAGCGATGAGTGCAAAAATACTGCATGGCGATCCACTGGATGAATACTGGTTCCAGGAAGGCTGCCACATCCTGGAAGTCGCCAATCATGCCGGAGACCCGGAAGTTTCCATCGCACGCGCACGCGTGGAACCGGGTGTCACAACACAATGGCATTGTCTATATCAGACTACGGAACGCTATCTGATTATTCAGGGACAGGGATGCGCCGAAATCGGCGAATTGGCGCCATCTCCGGTAGCTGCAGGTGATGTGGTCTGCATACCTCCTGATACACGACAACGCATATGCAATACCGGTAGCGAGGATCTGGTGTTCTATGCGATCTGTTCGCCGCGCTTTACCCCGGACTGCTACCGGAGACTGGAAGAACCGGGTACGGAGTGAAATAATTACTGAGCGTTGAAATGCGCGCGCAGCTTGCGCACTGTGGCCGGACCGACACCGTGAATACGGTGCAATTGGGTGTCTCTGGCCGCGTGCAAGCGATCGGCCGAACGCAGACCTGCGGAAAACAGCGACTTGGCAATGGTGACATTAACACCCGCCGCGCGTACGCCGGCAAAGAATTCCTGGATTGCCTGCTGTTCTGTATTCGGCGCATCCGGACGGGTGCGTGATACGCGGGGTTTTTCAGGTAACGCCCGGGCCGGCGGTTCAGGCACTCTGAGACCCAGGCAGGCCGCTGCGAGACGCAGCCGTGCCGACAATTCAATATGCCTGGGCCAGGCAGCCAGCGCCTGCTTGAACACCACCTGTGCCGCCAGCAGCGCAATCATCAGGGTCACAGCCTGGGCCAGCGACTGATTCAGGACCGAAGGGGTATCCCCGCCCAGGTGCTGTTGCAGTAAAAAAATAAATACACCGGTGGCAATCGACAGAAAAACAAGGCCGAGCGCGCAGAAGCTGATGCTCCAGGCATAGGGGTGCAGCCTTTCAAGACGCGCACAGAACCAGTTGCCTGCATCGCTCTTCAGCTGATCAAAAACTGTTGGATCTGCATAAAAATCGTGTTTGAGCATAAACCTGTTTCCCGAAGCCGGACGGTCAGTGTGCTGATTTTGTGCCACGATTAGTGTGACATTGTGCACGTTTCCGGAATCCCCTGCACCCCTGGGTCATTTTAGCGGCCGGCGCTAAAATGAGTTGAGCCGCCGCCGGGGCACATTTATGCTTCGCGCCCCATGTCACTGTTACGCACCCGAAATCTACGCCTGAGTTTTGGCGGCTCTGCCCTGCTGGATGGCGTCGACCTCAGTATAGAAGCGGGCGAGCGTGTCTGTCTGGTGGGCCGCAATGGTTGCGGCAAATCCACCTTGCTGAAGCTCCTGGAAGGCCGCATAAACCCGGATGACGGCGATATCGAGCGCCGTCAGGGGCTGAAAATTGCATCCCTCGATCAGGATCTGCCCGGCGACTTTGCCGGCACGGTGTTTGATTGTATTGCCCAGGGTCTGGGCGCGCTGGGGGAGCTGATCCGCCGGTTTCACCACCTGAGCGCAGAACTCTCCCGGCGGCAGGACGACAAACTGCTGGAGCAGCTGGCAACCACCCAGCACGAGCTGGAAGCCCAGGGTGGCTGGTCGCTTGAGCAGCGGGTGGAAACTGTCGTTTCGAAGCTGTCCCTGGATCCCGATGCCGGCTTTGGACAGTTGTCCGGAGGTATTCAGAGGCGCGTCCTGCTGGCCCGCGCACTGGTTTCCGCCCCGGATCTGCTGCTGCTGGACGAACCCACTAACCACCTGGATATCCAGTCAATCGAGTGGCTGGAAAACTTTCTCGTCGATTTTGACGGAACGCTGCTTTTCATCACCCATGATCGCAGTTTTCTCACCCGGCTGGCGACCCGCATTATCGATCTGGACCGCGGCGTGCTGACCGACTGGCCCGGAAACTACCCGACCTACCTGAAGCGCAAACAGGCGTGGCTGGATACCGAAGCCAGCCACCAGGCTTTGTTTGACAAAAAACTGGCCCAGGAAGAACGCTGGATCCGGCAGGGGATCAAGGCGCGCCGTACCCGCAACGAAGGACGGGTGCGCTCACTGCAAAAAATGCGCGACAAGCGCCAGCTACGCCGCACCGTATCCGGCAAGGTCAGAATGCGGTCGCAGGAATCAGAAACTTCCGGCAAGCTGGTAGTCGAAGCTACCGATGCCAGCTACGCCATTGGCGGCCGTTTGCTGATCGACGGCCTCAACACCCAGATCCTGCGCGGTGACAAGGTCGGCATCATTGGACCTAACGGCGTCGGAAAGACCACCCTGCTACGCCTGTTGCTGGGTGAACTGGAACCGGATCAGGGTACGATCCGCCTGGGCACCCGGCTCGACATCGCCTATTTCGATCAACGCCGTGCCCAGTTGGACAGGGAAAGCTCCGTTATCGATAACATTGCCGACGGCAGACAATTTATCGAAATCGACAACCAGCAACGCCACGTCATCAGCTACCTGCAGGATTTCCTGTTTGCACCGGATCGCTGCCGGTCCCCGGTCAGCACGCTGTCCGGTGGCGAGCGCAACCGCCTGCTGCTGGCCAAGCTGTTCAGCAAACCTTCTAACCTGCTGGTGCTCGACGAACCTACCAACGATCTGGATATCGATACCCTCGACCTGCTGGAGGAACTGTTGGCAGATTACACGGGTACCGTATTGCTGGTCAGTCATGACCGCAGCTTCCTCGACAGTGTAGCCACCAGTACACTGGTATTCGAGGGCGATGGCAGGGTTAACGAGTATGTAGGCGGCTACACCGACTGGTTACGCCAGCGCAATCCCGTTAAGCCAAAACAATCAGCTGCGGACAAAGACACGCTCCGTAAGCCGGAAAAATCCGGCGCTCGCCCGGCCAGGCTGGGCTACAAGGACCAGCGCGAGCTGGACCTGTTACCCGGACAGATCGAAACACTGGAAGCTGAAATTGAAACATTCCACAGTCACATGTCCGATCCGGCGTTCTACCAGTTGACGGGTGATGCAATTGCCGACGCCCGGAAACAACTTTCCGGCAAGGAAAGTGAACTGCGGGCCGCTTACAGGCGCTGGGAACAGCTGGAATCGAAAAAACCCGCCTGAGTAAGGTATTGCGAATGCTCATGCCGACTGTGGCACAATACCGTGGCAGGTATTCAACGCAATGCCGAGGAAGTCCCGGGTACCGGGATGAGGGATAAACATGAGCGAACCAGAACTGACAACAGAAGAACGCGTTCTGCGCATGATGAAAAACGTGCTGACCAGCGTCGCCAGGGACACCGCCCCGCAACGCGGCTTCAAACACCCGCTTTCCGAACAGACTATCCACAGCATCCGTGAATGCCTGATGGTCATCTCGTCACGTGAGCGGGAACTGGGGGAAACTCATGGTCGAAACATGAATGCCCGACCGCGTTACATTGATGAACCCAAATCAGAAGTTGTCGTCCCTCTGCATATCAAACCGACGAAGCGCGATAGCGGAAATGAGCGCAAGGAGTAATCGGTACTTTCAATCAAACCTCAATAAACATCAGCGCAATCCCCGCAGGCTCCTGGCGCACAATCTGTGCAAATAACACCGGGGCGTCTTCTACATCCAGCGCCTGGATTTCCACCTTCTCGCCAACCGGCAAATCGACGCGATCACCGGTAAATAAAAAAACGCCCCCATCGGACAGGTCTCGCATTTCTACGTCCAGCATTCCGATACTCGTGTGTATGAGCCTGACGTTTGCGCTGAATGCCGTACGTATGTGTTTTCTTTTTTCCTGCATGATCAGGCAACTCCGGTTTCCGTGGCGTTCATAAAGGCCTGTCAAACACTAACCCTGCTGAAGTAGCGCCCGTAAATCAATGACCGCGGCGTTGGCACGCGCAATATAGTTAGCCATGGTAAGCGAGTAATTGGCGAATATCCCGAAGCCACCGCCATTCAATATTACGGGGCTGAATGTTGGCTGCTGCGCTTCTTCAAGCTCACGTACAATCTGGCGTAGCGATACCAGGGCATTTTTCTTTTTCAGAATATCTTCGAAGTCGTGTTCAACCGCTTCCAGTATGGCCTTTAATGCCCAGGTCGCACCGCGTGCTTCATAGAACACGTTATCGAGCTCAAGCCAGGGGGTTTTGACCGTCAGAATTTCCGGGGTATCAGTGGATTTCCGGGCGTGGCTTTCACCGGCCAGGTCAGTATTGACACGGATCTGCCCGACGCTGGCGCTCAGTCGTTGCGACATGCTGCCCAGGCGTTTGCCAACGATTTCCAGGTACAGGCGGAGATTATCAGCGCGAGCGAAGAACTGCGCCTGCTGTTTGCCCGCGACACCAAGCTCCTGCAGATATTTGTCCAGCGACTTCAGACCTCGCCGGTATTCGCTTTCAGTTGCCGGCAATATCCACGAATCATTGCGGAAATTAAAGCGCGGGTCGGCGTCTGCCAGTGCATCGTTTTCGACAGACTGGGATTGGGAACGGGAAAAATTGTTGCGCAACGCGCGGGTCGCATCACGCAACATGACGAGCGCACCGTATTCCCAGTTCGGCATGTTATCCAGCCACACACCGGGCGGCATCCTGTCGTTGGAAAGATAGCCGCCGGGCTTGGTCAACAACACCTCACCAATATGTATCAGGGTGCTGGTATAGGTTACACCAGTAACCATGCGACTGGTGTCGCCGTCAACCTGCTGCAATGCAATCTGGTGAACATCAAAAAACGCGGGTTCCCGGCTCCAGTACCAACCTGTGACGATAGCTACCACCAGGGCGGCCAGAAGCAGTAACGTTACAGCACCCACCAGACCTTTCTGTTTCAGGTTTTTCGGTCGATAAAGCACACCGAGCCGCCACAGCCAGCCTTTGAGTGATTCGGCGATTCGCCACCCTTTGCTACGCGTCCTGTCTTTCCAGTTCATGGCGCTATGGTATCACCTGCCGCCGGAGAACCAGAGTCTGTTTCACCGAGCCGTAACAGGCTCGGTAGCAATATCAGCGTGAACAGGGTACTCACAGACAGCCCGCCTACAATTACGGCCGCCAGTCCACGATACAATTCAGTACCCGCACCGGGAACGAGTAACAGCGGCAGCATGCCAAACAGGCTGGTGAGCGTACTCATCAGGATGGGTCGCAGGCGCAATTGTACGGCCTGCTGTACTGCCAGTCGGCGGCCCATGCCTTCACGTTCCGCACTACGCGTCTGATAGACCAGCAGGATGGCGTTATTGACCACCAGACCCAGCAGGATAATGAAACCGATCATGGTCAACAGATCCAGCGGCTGGAAAGAGAACAGATTCACCAGTTGCAGCGACGCCACCCCACCCACAGTAGCCAACGGCAATACCACCAGCACCAGCAGGCTATCGACGAAGGAGCGAAACAGCGCTGTCATCAGCAGGTACAGAATCACAATCGCCAGCAGGAAACTGCCGCTCACAGCACTGAGCGCTTCGTCCAGCTTTTTGGCACTGCCGGAATAGCGAATACCACCGTCCTCGGGCAACAGGCTCAACAGTTCCGGTTCAACTTTTGTGCGGAGCACCTTCATCAGGTGTTCCAGCGACATGCCTTCCGGTGCACGCACTTGCAGGGTCACCGTGCGACGGCGGTCGAGACGGCGAATCTGGGCGGGACCTGCGGTGCGTTCAACCCTGACCAGTTCGCTCAGTGGCAGCACGCCGGCGCCCGGCGTCACCACCGGTAAAGCTTCCAGCTCCTCCGGGGTATTCCAGGGTTCGGCCCGCACGACGATATCGCGGCGGCGCTCGCCGTCAAAATACTCGCCAACATACAGGCCGGACCCAAAAGCCCGCGCAACCCGTGCAACGGTCTCTCTGTTCCAGCCGGCTTCGGCAATACGCCGTTCGTTCGGCACCAGCAATATTTCCGGTTCCGCCATTTCCAGTCCGGGCAAGGGACTGATCGAGACACCGGGTATCGCCTCCTCAATCATGTCAAAACCCATACGCGCTGTTTCCAGCAAAGCTTCCAGATGCCTTGATTGCAGGTTGACGTCGACACTGCCACTGCCACCCAAACCCCGGAATAGCGAATCGCGGCGTGCAAAGGCGAGCGCGTCCGGAAACCCGCTTATGATATCGTTCAACACAGGAACCAGCTCATCCACGGTATCCGGATCGACAGGCCGCACCCCCATATGTGCGCCGCCACGGTATACGACAAAGAAGTAGTGTTTAATCTGTGGCTGTTTTTCGCCGCTTAAATAGGGTTCCATACGTCGCGCTATGACCTGGCCCATTTCCTTTTCGATGGTATTCAGATTGACACCGGGAGCAACATTAATCGATGCCGACACGCGGTTACGGTTGCCCGTGGGCAAGTAGTCCGCCTCTGGTAACAACAGGCCACTCAGCAACAGCGGCACACTGATCAGCACCAGTATCCAGCCGCGCCGCCGTGCCGGTGTATCCGTCACTCGCATAATCCATGCGCTGGCTGACCGCCACCAGTGGGCATGTTTATCTTCAAGTTCCAGCCCGGCTAACCAGTGGCTGGCAGCAGCAGGCACCAGATACACGGCAATCAGCAGGGAAGCGGAGACAGCCGCTACGATGGCAATGGCAAGGTCGGCAAACAGCTGTCCAACCTGATCATCGAGAAACACCACCGGCAGGAATACCGCCACCGTGGTGGCTGTGGACGCCAGCAAGGCGCCCCACACCTGATTCGTACCAAGTAACGCTGCCTGTTCAAGTGACTTACCCTGTTCCCGCAAACGGACAATGTTCTCCAGTACAACAATACTGGCATCCAGCACCATACCTGTTGCAAATGCGAGACCCGCCAGCGAAATAATATTCAGGGTATGGCCGGTGATATCGATAATGGTAAAAGCAAACACCAGACACAGGGGGATAGCGGCCGCTACTATCGCCGTCGCACGCAACCGGCGCATAAACCACCAGAGAACAACCACCGCCAGCAGTATTCCTGCGACCAGATTGGTGGCAAGCATCCTGATGGACTGTTTAATGTAGAGGGTCTCGTCATAGACCTGCTCGATACTCAGGCCCTCCTGGCGTAGCGGACCCTTAATCTCCTTGACTGCCGTCTGAAGATCGTTCATCAGCTTCAGCACATTGACACCGGCCTCACGATAGGCATTCACGGCGATGGCATCTTCACCCTGATTGATAACGAAGCTGCTCCGCTCAACCGGTTTCAGCTCAACCGTGGCAATATCGCGCAGTAACACCGGCCGGCCTTCGCGCCAATCCACCACCAACTCACCAAACTGATCGATGGGGTAGGTACCGGCAAACCGAATCGTGTAGCGTCGTTTACCGACGTCGGCCTCCCCGGCGGATACATCCTCATTTTCCCCTACACGCTCAGCAATCGCCGGAATACCTATTCCCAGCGCCGCCATTTTATAGGGATCGAAGGTAATACGGACCTCCCGCGCCTGGCCACCACGTACGTCCGACAGCGCCACGCCGGGCACGCGTTCCAGACGCGCCTGCACCAGTTCTTCGACAATATGGTGATAACTGCCGATTTTCCGTTTGTTACCCGGCAGGGTTTTCAGAACAAACCAGGCAACCGGGCGGTTGCGCGCACCGATGGTCGACAATCTGGGTTCGCCGGCGTCTTCCGGATAGCTGCCAATGCGATTCAGCCGATTCAACACATCGACCAGTGCGCGTTGAAAATCAGTACCCACCTTGAAATTGAGCGTGAGCCGCCCGCGGCCACGCTGGGCACGCGACAGCATACTGCTCATGCCCGGAGTACCACGCAGGACCCGCTCCTGTGGCTCGAGAATCTCGGACTCAACTTCCGCCGGCGCCGCAGCGCGCCAACTGGTCGTTATGGTTATTGCAGGGTGTTCGACTTCCGGTGTCAACTGTACCGGCAGACGCGTCAGGCTGATAAAACCGAACAGCAGGATCACCAGTGCAACGACCAAAGCTGCTACCGGATTACCCAACGCCATGCGGGTCAGTATCACTGCATGCCTTCCTGATTCTGTATTGTAACCTGTTGGCCATCACGCAGACGCTCGCCGCCACGAACCACTACCCGGTCACCGGCTTGCACATCACCGTGGACTTCGATAAATGCACCGCTGGCGATACCGGTGCTGATGCTTACACGCCTGGCCATATTGTTACTGTCGATCTTGTACAGACTGATGGAATTGCGCCGGATCACCAGCGCGTCGCGCGGTACGGACAGTACCTCTCTGGCTAATGCAGTGGGTACGGCGATACGCACACCCTCACCGACATTCCATTGCCGTCGTGGTAATTCAATCCGTAGCTCGTATAACCTTGAGCGCTGATCGCCAACCGGCACCAGAGTACGAACCGTGCCCTGGTACGTTTTACCCTGTATTTTGAGTTGCAGGGTTGAGCGTATTTTTATAAAAGGCAACACCGATACGGATACCCAGCTCTGCACTTCGAGCAACACCGGGTCGGTCATGGAAACTACTGCGGAGCCGTCATCGGCCCACTCCCCGGCGCGTAATAAACGCTCGGTGACTACGCCGGAGAAAGGTGCCTTGAGCGATGTACGCTCAAGCTGAAGCGCAGTCCGGCGTTCACGTGCCTGGGCCGCTTTCAGTTCACCGCGTGCAGAGGCCAGTTCCGATGTGGTTTTTTCCAGCTGACTTTGTGCAGCGTTATTTTGGTTTGCCAGACGCTGCAAGCGTGAGGCTTCCTTTTTCAAAAACCCCAACCGTGCTTCGATACGAACAATATCCGCCTTGCGTTCGGCAAGGTCTTCCTCCATTAATGCATCATCGATATGCGCCACCGTTGCGCCTTTCTCGATCTCCGCGCCAACCTCCGCCACCCACAGCAGTCGCCCGGATACTTCAGCGGCCAACTTTGCCTGCTCGCGACTTATCACTGTGCCGGTATACCAGTTAATCGGTGCCAGCTCCTGCAACTCCGCCACTGCAACTACGACGGGCTTTTCGCCACGGCGCGCCTGCGTAATGACGGGTAACGCCACTAACAGCACCACCATCAGAACGCCAAACATACTCGTCAGGCGGAAATTTATCGGCTTTGTGTATTTCCCTTTTATGTGTCGCAAAATAGCTCCAGCTCCCGGCTACAGTCTGTATCGGCAGGATACCTGCTCAACCTCGACGACTCAAAAAACGTTTTATTGTTAGTGTGATAGGCTTTTGGCAAACGAGGCGCAAAGAGTTTGGATCAATCTATCTTATTCTCTGTTTTTCTGATCTTTACCGGTGCTGCCGTACTGGCGACGGTGGCACTGTACGCACGCCAGTCTGTCATTGTCGCCTATATTCTGCTGGGCATGGCGATCGGCCCATCGGCCCTGGGACTGGTCAGGGATGTTGCTCTTTTGCAGGATCTGTCACACGTCGGCATCGTCTTCCTGCTGTTCCTGCTCGGCCTCAATCTACACCCGCAAGACCTGTGGAACATGTTTCGCAAGGCAACCGTTGTTACGCTGGTCAGCTCCACCCTGTTTGCGGTGCTGGGTGCAGCCACAACCTGGGTATTCGGCTACAGCACTACCGAGGCCCTGGTGATCGGCGCCACCATGATGTTCTCCAGCACGATCATCGGTCTCAAGCTGCTGCCAGGCACAGTGCTGCACCACCAGCACACCGGCGAAATCATCATCAGTGTACTGTTACTTCAGGATCTGATTGCTATTGTAATCATGCTGGTGCTGCACGGCGTTGCCAATAGCGGGAATGGCTGGCAGCACGCCACCCTGATGACTCTGGCGCTACCGGGTATCCTGCTGTTCGCCTTTGGCTTTTCACGCTTCGTGCTGACACGGCTGCTGGCACGTTTCGACACGATTCAGGAATACATTTTCCTGCTCGCCATTGGCTGGTGTCTGGGCATGGCGGAATTGGCTGAAGCGCTGGGCCTGTCGCCGGAAATCGGCGCGTTTATCGCCGGCATCTCGGTGGCAACCGAACCCATTTCACGCTTTATCGCAGAAAGCCTGAAACCGCTACGGGACTTCTTTCTGGTGGTGTTCTTCTTTAGTCTCGGTGCTGCCTTCGATCTTTCAGCCATGCAACAGGTGTTCATCCCGGCTGCAATACTTGCCGTCATCGCATTACTTGTCAAACCACTGGTGTTCAAATGGCTGTGGGTCGGGGAAGGTGAAAACCCGGAAATATCTGCGGAAATCGGTGCACGGCTTGGGCAGATCAGTGAATTCTCATTATTGATTGCCATACTGGCCACGCAATCAGACATTATAGGTATGCAGGCATCCTACCTGATTCAGTTAGCGACGCTGATCACTTTTATCGTGTCATCCTACTATATAGTTTTACGTTACCCGACACCCATTGCCACATCAGACCGTTTACGACGTGACTAGCCGCACCCTGTATCAGGCCTTTGAACCTGACATATCCCAGCTGAATGAACAATCCAGGTAAGAGCGCACAGAAATAATACCGACCATGCCATCTTCGACCATCATGGTAACCGGTGTACGCTGACGAAACTTCCGGTTGGTTTTGTGCATCCACATTTTTCCCATGCGTTTACTGAAAGGATAGGTGGTACGCAAGGCATCGGCTATACAGATCAAGTGCTCGATACGTTGCATGACATCCGGATCATCCGGCAGCGGCCGACTTTCGCGCAGGCGCTTTACCTCGCGCGCAGGGACATCGTGCAACCCAAGCAGAGCAAGCTGGTCCTTCGCCTCAATCTCCCATTCATCCAGCATATTCAAAATGCCGCGTGTCAGCTCCAGCCGTTCCTCTTCACTCATTCCCGCCATGACAGGCCCTCTGGCTCTGAAATTGGTGCAAGTGTAACATGCTGACTTGCCTGCCCACGCTTTACCCCAGGGGCTTTGAGGAAGACGGATGGGCTGTGCTAGGCTTCCAGCGCTCAATATTCCGGGAAAATATTCATGGGGACCACAGGCCTTATACTGCTGATATTGCTGGGTATGCTCATCTGGTTCTGGCAAAATACACTGCACGACAGGGAGCTAGCCCTGCTGGCTGCACGCGATATCTGCCAGCATCAGAGTCTGCAATTACTGGATGCTACGGTGACACTTCAGCGCCTTGCGCTGCGCCGTTCTCAGCGCGGCGGTATCACGCTTCAGCGGACTTTCCAGTTTGCCTACAGTGCCGAAGGCCATGATCGCCAGACCGGTTTTGTCATCACGCTGGGAAACCATGTGGAACAAGTGGGCTTGTGAGTAATTGGCAGTGGCTTGATATACTGTTGCGCCTCGTAGAAGCTGCGTACTCAAGATAGAAAATACCATGCCATACTACATCTATAAAATCACTCCCGGTGCGACCAGTCTAATGAAAAGACTTGAAAAAATAGAGCAGCACGAGTCCTATAAGGCTGCCAGGAACAGCGCACGAAGCATGCGTGGCGCCGGTGAGGGCGGGGAAGGAAATTATACTATCAAGGTGATGTTTGCAGACTCGGAACTGGCTGCGGAAGAGCGCCTCATGGAGAAACGTGAAGAGCAAATCCTGCGCGAGTGGGAAAAATAGCCATTCCCCATGGTCGAGGAGGACGAATACCGTTCGACTTACCATAGCGTCACTGAACGCCGCTGTGTATTCGAAAAAGCCGTTCTGAGCCACCACTGCGCCTGCACTTTCGCGACCCGGTTCTACCTCGCCGACCGGGAAGGCATTGCCTGTGACGCCACAGCTGCACACCGACGCTGCCAACACCTCATTACGCTGCTGCGTGAAAATGCCCGCTTTGCTCTCAAAACCACCTTGCTCGAAGGCGAGCTTCCGCATGCCAAGGAAATCAAAGTGCAGGGGGGCGGATTACTGGGCCTGCAACGGGTGCTGCGCCCTGATCTCGGCAAAAAAAATGTCGCTGATGTCGCCGCGTTAACGGTGCTGGGAGAAAACACCTTTGGTTCACTGGAACAATTCCCTTATCAGGAAATCGTCAAATCCATCGTAACCTTTGAAGGCCGCCGGCGCCCACGTTCAAAACGTTGAATACGCAGGGATAGCCGGATTCGCACTGCCAGACCTGCGCCTTTGTGCAAGTTGCGCTACCGGATGGATGAACTCGACAGGAATGAGCGGTATATTGTGCGCTGCCACGCGAGTGGCCGCAGTGCTGTAGCCACCCTGATTCCGGCACAGGAGCCCCAACCATCAATAAACAGCTGACACCCGAAGAAATCCGTTCACTACGCCAACAAGTGGAAGAGCTCACGCTGGAACACCGGGATCTGGACGATGTCATTCACCACCTGATCCATTCCGACTATCCCGACCAGCTGCAACTCAAGCGGCTGAAGAAACGCAAGCTGCGTCTCAAAGACAGCATCGACCTGATCCAGAGCCGCCTGATTCCTGATATAGACGCCTGATCAGCGAGCCCTGTAGGTTGTTTTACCGGGTTGTGACATCACCTCGATGCTGGCCCCCCTGGTCTTTGCCTGACGCCGCACCTGCACGTAGATCTGTTTTATACCCTTACCCTTGCTGGTGGAATAGGCGACCGCGGGCGCAAGCGCCTGCCAGGGCGCCCCGCTGAAATCGGCCTGCTCGCTGATACGGATCTGGTTAGCTTCTGCGGATACCTGCACGGTAACCCGTACCTGATCCGGGCTCTCTGCCGTAGCATCCGGCTGGATAGTGATACGTCTAATAATCAGGCCTGAAGCCGCAGCATTTTCTACCCGCGCCAGTGGCGCATCGCACTGCGGGCCACCGCCACCTGAAACGATCTTTAGAACCAGTATCCGGTTTTGATACTGTGGTTCCAGCAGTTGTTGCCGGCCCTGATAACCCGATTTTGAAACCGTGGCCAGCATGGCTACCGGTAGCTGGCTCAGGTTCTCGAAACGCACCACGCCACCTTTGTCCGAGCGCATGGCACCAAACTGATCCGGTCGGGCCGTCGTACCCAGACAAACCGCCGCTCCGTTGACTGCATTACCGGTCTGCTTGTCCAGCACATGTACTTCGATCCAGCGAGTCCCTGCGGATAATGAGAATGCGTTCGCTGAAGTGACACCAAGCAGTGCGCCTAACACGCAGGCAGACCAGATGCTGTTTCGCTTGTTATTCATATTTTATCGCCCCCTGACTTTATTCCGGCAGCCTCAGTCTATAGGCCTGCCACACACAGGTATAGCCCTGCCATTGTCAGGACTCACTTTCATCGTCAAGTCCCGGGAAATCCACAGCAAATTTCTGAATCCACTCACGGGCAGCCTGCTCTCCGTCGAGCTGCCTGCCCTCACTGGCCAACACTTCCGCCCGGTAGCGCTCTATGTAGCAAATCTGCTCGACCATGCGCACCCTGAACAGGTCCCCCCGCTCGACGAATGCTACGCCGGTCACAAAGCTATCGCCGTCACTGTGACACCAAACCACCTGTGCCCTGGCTTCGAACCCCGGCTGCACGCTGGAAATTCTGATGGTAATCAAGCTCCCGGGGTCGAGCGCCCGCGCAGAAGAAAACGACAGACCGGCAGGACTGATATCGTGCAGGTGCTCCTGACTGGTACCCGTATTCCGCTCATCTGTCTGATATTCGATAGGTATATCCGATGGATGACGTATGTAACTGCGCATTTAACGATCTCCTGCACATCACGTCCCGGTTTGGCTGTGTCCCTGGCGCTTAAGTGTAGCCCGCGCGGCTGCCACCACCACCCGATAACACCCACGAAGGGACGGGAATATGCGGACTGGTTCTGGTATTTGCTGCTTTAATCGGCCGTATACCCGGGAATTTCACTTAAATCGTCCTGCGCCCTCAATAAAGCGCGCCTGATGACGTTATCTCTGATGGGACAAAGTATTTGCTAACTATGGGAATTCGCGAACGGAAACAAGCCATGACAGATACGACTATCGTTACTCCCGGAAGTGCAAAACGCCAGCAGCGCAGGACCGGTGACAAGCCTGGGCCACGCGGCAATCGCCTGAACTTCAATCCCCTGCACCCCTCGATGGAGCTCCCCCCGGAGCAACTGATCCGCCTGCTGGGTATGGAAAGCAAAAAGATCCGCAAATCCAGAAAAACACGCGCTGTGCCCAAACAGGCGCCAGCGGCCGCGCTGAAGACGGCTGATACCGAACGAGACTGCACACCACCGTCGGCCAAACCCCGCCCACAAGCGGTAAGCCCGGTAGACCGCAGTGTTCAGTATGAGCATTGTGAACCTCCCCAGGTCTTCGGGAGCGAGCGTTCCGGCCTGCTGGTACCCTCGCTGCTGGTGGGCCTTGTAGCGGGTGTCGTGGTATCCGGCTACCTGTTCTGGTCTCGACCTGCGCAACAGAAAACGCCGGCTCCTGCTATCGTGAAACAGGCGCAGCCAAAACAATCCCAGCGACAGCTGGTGGAACGTACAACGACTCCGACGGCGACAGAGCAAAAAATGAGCGCGCAGGAAAACACAGCATGGCGCGCAACGATCAAAGCCCGGGAACAGCGCCTGCGAACCGCCGCGGAGCAACGCCTGTCTGAACGTATGTCGCAAACGCAGCAGCTACCTCAGCCGACCGTGCTGCAAGCTGCACCGGTTAACGATGCTTTGCCGGTAACGGCTCCTGAACCGGCTTATGCACCAGAGCTGATAGAGACGCCGCCCACCGAACCCGTTCCGGCTGCGCTCGGGCTGCAGGATGCACAGGAGGAATCACCGGCTATCGAAGCCATCCAGCCCGATGCGGAATTACTGCCTGCTTCGCCTGGTGAATCAACAGCTGCTATACCCGAGGCTGTAGAGATGCAGCCCCGCACCAACGATGACGATGTGGCAGTTGATGAAATACTGGACGCCGAGTTTACCCCTACTCCGGGGGACTGGTAGCCTGTTCAGCTTGTATGGGTGGTGAGCCGGCACTTGCCGGCTCGTAAAGAAACAGCTCGGTGTGCAAAGGCCAGCCGCTTTCATCAAAAACCGTAACCGACCATTCGCCTGTCTGGTCCGGTTCAATGACATTTTTGGAATAGACACGCCAGCGTTCACCCTTGACCTCGAAGGGCTTCATCGATACCACTTTCCCCCGGTACGACCAGCGATGCTGTACCTGGCGGCCTTCCAGGTGACGCAGGTCAGTAAAGAAATACACGACGGTTGCCGGCGGGGACAAAACCACCAGCTGATCAACCGGTTCACGATTCTCGATGCCGGTTGTAAACTGCGCACGCGCGACCGCCCAGGCCGGATCCGGAACCGGTAATTCCGCAGCCGCGCCCTGGATATACAGCATAAAGCACGCGGGCAGCAGGCTGCGTAAACAGATTGTCATCTCACACTCCTATGCTTGCGACCGGCAGTTTGCTAATCAGGACGATGCGGCTGTGCCAGATAGTGCTCACTCGACATCTCCGTCAATCGGCTTGCGGTACGCCTGAACGGCTTCTGCAGCCGGCCGCTTTCATACAACCGGTCCGGCATGGCAGCCGCTGTAACAACAAGTTTTACCCCGTGATCATACAGTGCATCGACTAAATGAATAAAGCGCCGCGCCGCTTCGTCCAGCCCTTCGACAAACTGTGGCACACCCTCCAGCAGCAGCGTGTGAAACTCTCGCGCCAGTTCCAGGTAGTCGCGTGCAGAGCGCGCCTGTATGCAAAGCTCATCGAAATTGAACCATATGATATCCTCGGCCAGTGCGCGTACCTGGAATTCCCGGCCGTGCAACTGAATAGAGGTGTCGGACTGCGGCTTCACCGGTGCCAGTTCTTGCAGATGCTGCTGTAGCCATTGGTGCGCCGCGCTGCCCGTTGCGACCAGGTAGATACCGCTGTGTTGCAGCAGTTCAAAACGAAAATCCTTACTGCCTTCAAGGTGTTGTACCCGGGTATGGCGCTGTAACAGGTCTATCGCCGGCAAGAAACGATCCCGCTGCAGGCCGTCGCGGTAAAGGTCGCCAGGCGCAATATTGGATGTCGCCACCAGGGTAAGCTGCTGAGCAAACAGCGCCTCCAGCAAACCCGCCAGTAACATTGCATCGGCCACATCGGTGACATGGAACTCGTCCAGACACAGCACCCGGGTACGCTCTGCAATCTGCCTGGCAACGATCTGTAGCGGATCGGGTGTTTTCGGCAAGGCATCCAGTGCCTGGTGAATTTCCAGCATGAACCGGTGAAAGTGGACACGGCGTTTATCGGAAAACGGCAGGCTATCGTAAAACCTGTCCATCAGGTAGGTCTTGCCCCGACCCGGCCCACCCCACAGGTACAGCCCCCGTATCGGTGGCGAACGTTGGCCCAGCAGACGTTTCCAGAAAGGTGGAGCAGGTAACGGGTCGAGAAGCCCTTCGTACAATGCCTGCAACAGTCCGACAGCCTGCTGCTGCGCGGTATCGACATGGAAACCGTCTCGATCCAGGTCTGCCTGATAACGTTGCTGCGGGGTCATTCCCTCACAAGGACTTCGCTTCCAGACCCAGGTCGCGGCACTGCTGCCCGGCATTCCGGTTACTGATAACCACGGTACTGGCCTCGTCGGGCTTGAGGTAGGCTTCGCCCACGCGTTGCAGATCCTGCAAGCGGACTTCCAGAACCCGCTGGCGGAAATGCTGGCGCTGTTCCGGCGTACGACCATACAACTCGCTGTAAAACGCATCCCTGGCTTCACCGGCCGGTGAGCCCGGCCTGTCGATACTGCCGATCACACCCAGGATAGCTTCTTCCACCACACGCCACTCGTGTTTTTCCTCCAGCAACCAACGTATGGAGTGATCAAAATCATCCAGCGTTTGTTCCAGCCTGGGATCGCGGTAGGAGAAAAAGCGGAAACTGGCATTGTCTGAATCATGCGTGGCTCCACCACCGTAGGCGCCACCCTGCTCGCGGATAGCACGGTGCAAATAGCCATTTCGCAGAAACCCGGCCAGCACCGACAAAGGTGCCGAGTCCGCATGTCCGGGCGGGACCGTCGGATACGCCCTGGCACAGAAATTCACCTGGGTATTGGTCAACCAGGCTTCTCTTACGCGCCGTTGTACGGGTGGCACTGCAAACGCCGAGAAGCCGGAAGTGTCTCCTGTCGCTGCCTGCGACCAGGCCTGTTCCATTTCCTGCTCGGCCTGCGCACGTCGATCGGTCTCGGATATCAGCAGGAAGCGGCGTGGTGCCAGGCGTATCTGCTCGTGTATACCGGCAAAGCAATCGGCGAATTCAGTCAGCCTGCCGCTATCTGAGAAACTGTCATCCAATGCCTTCAGATAATGGATACCCGCGAGTCCACGCAGGCGATGTGACAGGGCGGAACCGGCACTGTGTCCGGACGAAGCGGCCAGCATGGCGAGGCCGTGCCCGTTGCCGGTGACGCTCTGTTCGCGTTGCGCGCGCTGCTGGGCTATCAGCTCGCGAATGCGTTCCAGCTCGTCAAAGCGCGGGGTCTCCATGGTATCGACCAGCAACTGGCTCAGCGCGGCATGATTGCGCGTTAACGCCTTGCCCGACAGGACAAAAAAACCGCGCAGTGCCTGTACGTCGTCAATTTCGCCGCGCAAGCTGCTGCTCGCGTGCACACCACCCGAAACGCTGGTCTGCAAGGCCTGGGTGGCGAGGTAATCGCGGCCGCCACAACCCAGCTGGGCTAACGCGCTGGTGTAATAGGGCAGCGTGTCCAGTAGCGCGTCGTCGAACTGTGGCAGATCCACTACCAGTTGCTGGTAGACCAGGCCATTCGTGCCCTGGGGGTAAAAGCCGGCCGCGTGCCCGGCCACGTTCCCGTTCTCTCCCTGCGCAATGTGCATCTCGGCGGGAACATCTTCAAGGCCAACCTTCGGCAACACGCCCGGATCATCTTCCTGCTCCTGGCGTTCAGCCAGAGCGTGAGTCAGCTGCACGATGTCCTGTTTTTTTTCGTCAGACAACTGCGCCTTTATCTGCGCCAGGCGTTGAACCTCGGCCTGATCGCGGCGGGCTGACAAACCGGTGTCCGGCACCATGGTCAGACGCACCCGGTGCTGGTTATCCAGCAGAAGGTTGCGCACCAGACCGCGAATATAGCCGGGATCCTGTATAAGGGTGCGCAATTCGTCGAGCACCGGGTCAAGATTCAGTAACGCTACCGGATCACCGCGGTGTATGGCCGTGGACAGACCCTCCAGAATCAGTTGCAGGCCGTAGGGGTAACCATCGCCGGAGACCTCACGCTGACTGAGTTCCAGCTGGTGCAACACCGCCTCGACACGCTCTTCGGGAATCCCCTCATCGGCAACCTTCTGTAACACATCCAGCACCAACGCCTCCAGCGCGTCGGCATTTTCCGGTTTGCTGCCTTCCAGACCACAGACAAAACTCATCTCGCGGTTGGAGGGTTCCAGACCACAAAGCGGGGAAGGTGCGCTGCCCAGTCCGGTAGTTTCCAGCGCGTATCGCAGCGGCGATGCACTGTCGTCCAGCAATACCCCTTCCAGCAGTTGTGCTTCAAGCTGTTGCTTCAGATGGGTACTCGGCCCCAGCAACCAGCCCAGTACGATATGTGTTTTTTCCGCCGACTCGTCGGCCTCATCGAAGGCGTAACTTTCCTGGATACGTACCGGCGCGTGGTAGCGCTGCTCGTTGTCTACCGCAATATGCACATCCAGCTTGTCAAAACGCGCCAGCGCCTGCTCGTGAATCCGTGCCTGATGCTCGGCAGCAGGAATATCACCGTAGGTCATGATAATCGCGTTGGAAGGATGATAGTGGGTTTTGTAGAAATCCCTGAGTTGCTGATAACTCAGATCAGGGATCGCCTCCGGATCACCGCCACTGTTGAAGTGATAGGTTGTGGTCGGGAACAGATACCTGGTTAACGTCTGCCAAACGGTGCTCGCGGCGGAACTCATGGCACCCTTCATCTCGTTGAACACGACACCCTTGAACAGCAGATCCGACGCAGGATTATCAGCTTCGGCAAACTCGACACGGTGGCCTTCCTGGGCAAAATCCAGTTCGTGCAGGCGCGAGAAAAATACTGCATCCAGGTATACATCCAGCAGGTTGTTGAAATCCTTTTTGTTCTGGCTGGCGAAGGGATAAGCCGTCCAGTCACTGCTGGTGAACGCGTTCATGAAGGTATTCAGTGAACGCCGGATCATCATGAAAAAGGGATCGCGCACCGGATAGCGTTCACTACCACACAATACCGTGTGCTCAAGAATATGAGCGACGCCGCGTGAATCGGTGGGCACGGTTCGCAGCGCCACCAGAAACACGTTCTCCGGGTTATCGGCGGCGAGATGATAATGTGGTGTCCCGGTGACACGGTGCCGGAACTCTTCCACGACCAGATTCAGGGAATCAATACGCTGGTTGCGTATCCACTTAAAGGCCTCATGACTGTCTGCCGACGCCGGGCTCGACGCTGTATCTCCGACTACTGCACTGCTCATAATAATCCGGTTTCCTGTTGCAGAATGATTCAGCCCTGATTGTAGCGCGCCGCGAACACCTTCCGCCACGATTGCCGTCACAACCCGCCAGCCGCTAGAATGCCGGCTATTCGCCAGGATCCTAAAACCTTATGAAAATCGTATCTTTTAATACCAACGGCATTCGCGCCCGACCACACCAGTTGCAAAAACTGGTGGATGAGCACCAGCCTGACATCATCGGAATCCAGGAAACCAAGGTTCAGGATGCTGATTTTCCTGTGGCCATGATCGAAGCGCTCGGCTATCAGGTCGTTTTCCACGGTCAGAAAGCCCACTACGGTGTTGCCATCCTGTCGCTACAAGCACCGCTGGAGGTACACAGGGGCTTTCCGCACGACGACGAGGATGCCCAACGACGGTTGATATCAGCTGTTTACCCACTCGCCGACGGTCGCTCGTTAACCGTCCTGAACGGCTATTTCCCCCAGGGGGAAAGCCGCGACCATCCGTCGAAATTCCCTGCCAAATGCAAATTCTACGCTGATCTGCTGAATCACCTGCAGCAACACCACGAACCCGCGCAGCCGCTTGTCGTCATGGGAGATATGAACGTTGCACCGCTGGACCTCGATATCGGTATCGGTGCCGACAATGCCAAACGCTGGCTGAAAGGCGGAAAATGCAGCTTTCTGCCGGAAGAGCGCGAATGGTTACAGCGGCTGCAGGACTGGGGGCTGGTGGACACCTGGCGCGCCCGCCACCCTGACACCGATGATGAATTCAGCTGGTTTGATTACCGCAGCCGGGCGTTCGAACGCGAACCCAGACGCGGTCTGCGCATAGACATGGTACTGGCAACGCAGCCGCTGGCCGAGCTGTGTGTGGACACCGGTATATCCTACTCCATTCGCAGCATGGAGAAGCCGTCGGACCATTGCCCGATCTGGGCCGAGTTCGATATCGGATAAAGTTGGCACAGGCACTTTATTCCTGCCGACCGCTGACGGTACAATCGCAACATGACACGCACGGCATATAGAGCACGAAGCACATGGATGAGCTTTCTCAGCTTGCTTCTGGCCACAATATCATCGCTCTCCCTGGCGTCACCCGACAACGCACTCCTGGATGATCCAACGGTATTTTCAGACCCGCAGCCGCTGGTGGAAAAGCGGCTGGACGAGCTAGTCCGCCGGCTCGGCGAAAACGCCAACCAGATTCACAAAAATCCGACCATTGCCTACAGGATCAGCGATGAGCTGATGGCCCCACACATTGATTTTCCACGCATCGCGCGCCTGATCGTCGGGAAACACTGGCGCGAGGCCAGCAAAACCCAGCGGCAGCAGCTGATCAAGGAAATTGAGAGTCTGTTGACCCGCTCATACGTAACGGCCATGGTCAGCTATGTGGACCAGATCGTTGAGCAACAGAAAGGCACCCGATACCATCGCTCACGCTACCAGCCCGGTGACAAGAAATCCTCGGTACGCGCCACCATCCCGCTGGAGGGCGGACAATCGGCCGACGTTCAATACCAGCTTTACTACCGGGGTGAGTGGAAAATCTACGATATCCGCATTGAGGGCATTAGCCTGGCCATCACCTATCGCAGCAGCTTTGGCGAGAAGATAGACAAGATAGGCATCGATGGTTTGATAGCGCAGCTTGCTGAACGCAATCGCAAGGGTGAAGTCGAGCTGCCTGAGGCGGTTATACCCGAAGAACATGTCGACAATACCAGCAGAAAAGTAATCCAGCCCGCTGCTGCCAAATAGCCTGCTACCAGCGCCGCTTCCTGAGTGGCCTGATTTATGCATTATTCCTGTCACTACCCCTGCGAAACGGGAAGGACAGGAAAACATGTACATCGTCGACCAATGCCGCGACCCTTACGGACAACTGTCAAAGAGCCGTAAAACCCTGCTGGAACAGCTGTTAAAGCGACCTGACCAGCGTATCTGGGAGCGCGCCCGCGGCCTGATTATTCGTGATATTCCCATTGTGACGCTGGAAATGGCAGTCAATTCCGTGCGTAGGAATTCTGACGCTGTGCGACTCCCGGACCCTTTTACCCTGTATCGCGCCCTGCGTTTTGCCGTTGACTATGAAGCCGGTGGCCTGGATTCGGCCCGTGGCGGCATTTGCAGGAAATAACCTTTTTCCTCAATCTGCTGCATTACTTTTACGAGAGAAGTCTGTACAGGTGATCTGCTGCCTGGCTGACGCCAGTGGCTTCGATGGATTTTACCGTCCTTGACCTCGCCGCGTGAACAACGTCCTCGAATTCGCCTGTCGCCAGACACTCGGGCGCAAGCCCAACAGCAGCACCCTGCGCATCCAGCCACTGCAACAGCGACCGTTCTTCGGGCCAGTCCGGGCG
>CAJXFW010000029.1 GCA_913053655.1 uncultured Thiogranum sp.
GATATACGTACTGTGTTAAGTCTCCGGTTACGTGCAGAAACTTTCGAAGTCGATGCTGTCGACTCAGCCTGTGCAGCTTACGACCGGCTGACTCTAGTAGACGATGTCGATCTGATACTGCTGGACGTTTTAATGCCTGGAGACTCCGGTATTGAAGCCTGCAGAAAAATAAAGGAAAACCCGGTCACAGAAGATATTTCCATCATCATGATGACTGCCAGCGAAGATGTTACTCACCTTGAGGCAGCATTCGAGGCCGGTGCAATGGATTATCTGACCAAGCCGTTCAACCGGATTGAGTTGCTGGTGCGTATACGTTCCGCGCTGCGTCTGAAGCACGCAATCGATCAGAGGAAAGGGCATGAAAAAGAGTTAACGGCAACCGCCGAACGCCTGAAGTCCGCCAATGCCATGCTGGAGACCTTATCCACTATGGATGATCTCACCAGCATCTACAATCGCCGCTACTTCGACATTACCCTGGCAAAAGAGTACCAGCGCGCCAGGCGGCTGAGCAGTCGGCTTGCGCTGATCATGATTGATATTGACCGGTTCAAGGACTTCAACGACCAGTATGGTCATCAGACTGGCGACGAGTGTTTAAAAATAGTGGCTCATGAATTGAGCACGGCTATAAACCGGTCACACGACCTGGTGGCAAGATACGGTGGGGAAGAATTTGCCATCATTCTTCCCGGTGCCACCGAGGCCGGCGCCGAGGTGTTGGCAGAACATCTTCGCCATCGAATCGCCGGTCTCGGAGTCCGCAACCACGCCGGCGACGACGCGCTTTCAGTCACAATCAGTGTTGGCGCAGTCAGCAAGGTACCGGATCGTGATTCGGTGCCCGAGGACCTGGTCCGTGAGGCGGACCAGGCCCTGTACCAATCGAAGAGTCGCGGGCGCAATCGTGTCACTGTCTTCGTGCTGGATTAAGACACAGGAGGTCTTTGAAATGAAAATTTTTGAAAAAAAGCGGGAGGAGTTTCTCTCAATGATTGATAGTTCCGGGGCGCTTGATGATTCGTGGCTTGCCGTCTGTCTTTTCATACCGACGGAATGGCTACATGAGTTACCCATGGAAAACTTCTGCATTGATGAGCTGGTTGATAACGGGAAGAGAATACTGTCAGCATTTGATGAGGGGTTCTATTCCAGAATCGGTTGGTCGTCCTTCTTTTGTATGATAAAAGCCAGTGAACAGGAAACAAGAGATATCATTGAGTCTGAAATAGAGTCCCGGGAATCAGGATTTAGTGGGTACTATTTGTGGAGATATTCCATAGAGATTATTGCCGACGTGTTACCAAAAGAGGTGTTTTCAGAGCTGGAGTGGCGATCCCATGAAGAGGCCAGAAGCAGCAGGCGCTTATCGCCACCACAGTGATAACACCGGCAGGTAGGTCACTATCCCCAACCAGACCAGCATCAGGGCCAGGAACGGCAACGTGGCGCTGAACAGGGTGAGTATCGGTTTTTCAAAACGCTGGCTGGCGATGAACAGGTTAATGCCAACCGGCGGGGTGGAATAGCCGATTTCCAGGTTGGCGAGGAAGACAATACCGAGGTGTACCGGGTCCACGCCGAAGCGTTGGGCCAGTGGCAGTATCAGTGGAACGATGACCACGGTAGCTGAAAAAATGTCCATCATGGCGCCCACCGCCAATAGGAATATATTAAGTAATATCAGGAATTTGAGCTGACTATCTATACTGTTTTCCATCCATGCCAGCAGCTTCATCGGTAACTGCGCGTCGATCAGCAGATTGGTCAGTCCCATGGCGATACCGAGAATGATAAGGATGCTGCCGACCAGCACGGCGGTATCGCCCAGCAGGGGGATCAGTTGCTGCCTGGGCGATATGGCCTTGTGCACGACACTTTCCAGCAGCAGGACGTACAGGGCAGTACAGGCGGCGGCTTCACTGACGGTGACGTAACCACCGAATATCCCGACCACGATCAGAATCGGCAGCAGAATATCGCCGGCGGCGCCGCGTACGGACCTGAGGGCGACGCACCAGGTAAACGGGTGTCGGTGAACGTTAAAGCGGGCGCCGGTACTGGCAGCGTAGACGCCCAGCATCAGCATTAGTACCAGACCGGGTACGATACCGGCCAGGAACAGGTCATCAATATTGACGCCTGCCACTACGCCGTACAACAGGATAGCCAGGCTGGGTGGAAATAACAGACCCAGTGACCCGGAGGTGGTTAACAGTCCCAGTGTGAAACGTTCAGGGTAATTAACTTTCATCAGTACCGGGAACAGCAGGCCGCCCAGCGCAAGAATGGTGACGCCGGAGGCGCCGGAAAACGAGGTGAAAAAGGCGCAGGCGGCAATCGCCACAATCCCCAGCCCGCCGGGCAGCCAGCCGAGCAATGCGTTGAACAACCGGATCAGGCGTTGTGGTGCACCGCCGGCCGCAAGCACTACCCCGGCGAGGGTGAACAGGGGTATGGAGGTCAGGTTCGGCGAGGTTGCGAGCCGGTTGAGTTCGACGATGAGCAGGGCTGAATCCAGGTTACTCTGCTGTGCATATATCAGGCTGCCGGCGCCCAGTACCGTAAACAGCGGCAAGCCGAATACGGCCAGTGCAAACAGGATGATTACCGCGTACAGCACGAAATGTCATCCTGTCCGAGTATCGAGGCCAGTACAAACTGGAGGGTGAGTAAGGCAAAGCCGACCGGTATGATCAGACTAACCAGCACCAGCCAGTGTTCGTGGCCCGGTGCGAACTGCCAGCTGTCTTGCCAGAAGCGGATCGCGGCATCGGTGAAGAAGGCGCAAATCACAGCGGCAAGGGCACGCATGGGTCGGTAAAGTTTTGCCACGGTGGCGGGTTGCAGCATGCTGCAACACACGTCGATCTTGATATGGCGGTCACGGTCAACTGCAACAGCAGCGCCAAAAAATGTGACGTACAGTACCAGGTAGCGGGTCAGGGTGTCGGCGTCGGCGATGCCCGCGTTGAACAGGTTACGGTCCAGGATCTGCAGCAGCGCCAGTATCAGCAGCAGCAGCAGGCTTGTTGCGGCCAGCCAGGTTTCCAGTTGTATCAGCCCGTCACGAAGTTTTTTCAGGAAAGGCATGACGGCTTAATCAGAGCTTCCTTTGATATGAAGACCGCCATGTGCGCGCTGGCAGGACGCTTACTCCGCTTGTGCGGCGGCACTGGCCTGCCCGGCTCGCATCTGTTCGAGTAGCGTGCGGGTTTTCTGGAAAACAGCAGCCGGGATGTAGTTGCTGCTGATTAGCTCAGCGGCTGCACGGTCACGTAGTTTTATGAGGTCAACTTCGCCCATACCTTCGCCGGGATCGATAAACTCAAGTCCGCGTAGCTTGAGTTCATCTATGCTTTTGGCGTTGTCGATGCGGGTTGCGGCCACCAGTTTTTCACCGGCTTCGGTCCCGGTTTCGCGCAGAATGGCCTGTAGGTCGTGCGGCAGGCTATCGAAGAAACGGCGCGTAACAATGAGGCCGCCTATGCCGTTGGTCAGTGAAATTTTGCTGACGTATTTTGTTTTGGTAAACCACTGCAGCGCGATAGCGCCGAGTGGCGGGGCATACACCGTATCGATCAGTCCGGTGGAAAGGCTGGTGTACACGTCAATGATAGACAGGGGAATCGGGGAAATCCCGCTGGCTTTGAAAAATGCCTGGCCCATCGGGTCGCCCTGCCATAACCAGACACGCTGTGACTGCAAGTCTTTCATGGTACGGATCGGGTGTTTGGAAAACATGTGAATGAAACCGATTTCCATCCAGCCCAGCAGTTCGTAGCCGTTGTCGTGGAAACCTTTGCGGAACTCCGGCATGAACGCATGGCGTACGTAGTCGATTTCTTCTGTGTTATGGAACAGGAACGGCAGTTCCATGACGCGTGCCGGCGAGTAGATACGGCCGATGCCGTAACCGGTGAATGCGCCGCCCTGTAACTGGTTGAAGCGCATTTTTTTCAGGACGTCGGGTTCATCACCCTGCACCCCGCCCGGGTAGAACTTGAACGCCAGCCGGCCTTTACTTTTGAGCTTGACCTGCTCGTTCCATTCTTCCAGCAGGTTCATCCAGGTGGTGCCGGAAGGTGCCAGGGTGGCGAACTTGAGCACGTATTCGGGTTCTGCAAAGGCGCCACCGGATAATGACAGCAAGAACAGGAACAATAGCCCGAAACGGTGTAGCGAGTGCGTTACAGTTGTCATCTTCGTCAGAACCATTCGGACTCCTTGTCCAGCAGGTATTTTGCACGTGCGCGCGCAATCTGGTTGACCAGCGCCATTTCCGGGAAGCTGCCAACCGGATCGGTCACGACGCGCCTCAGCAGACGGTGAAAGCGGTCCCGATCCAGTCGCTGTCGCTCCAGGTACTCCGCCTGTAATACGTCGACTATGAGTAGTCTGTTGTCAGAGACCGCATTTGCGGCGAGAAAGTTTTCTTCGGACCTGGCAAAATCACCGCCCATCATTGGTGCGCGGCTGCCGTAGTAGACGCCGTAGTACAGGTAAACGCCACCATAGTAGTAGTCGGGCTGGATTTCCCTGATGCGCGCCATAAGGCGTTCGGTGCTGGCCAGCTGGGCGATACGCGCGGGATCGGTGCGTCGCAAGTCGATCTGTTTGGCCCAGCACGAGGCGGTCCAGAACAGGGCAGGTACCGCAACGGCGCCCATTTTCGCAACCGCTTTCTCAATAGCGTCCGGACTGGCTGTAGCAAGGTCGAAGTCCTTGTCCAGCCCGAGTGCATGCAGGCCACGTACCCCGTAAACATAACCGCGAGCGTACAGTTTTTCAGCGCGTTGTGGATCGGAAAGTTCTACGAAACCGAAAGCGTAACCATAGAAGCCCTGTGCGGCCAGGTACAGCAGATCCGGGTTATGAGGGTCTTCTACAATCAGCCCTTCGATAAGCTTCAGGTTCGCCGGAATGGCGGCTTCGGCGAGCACCAGGTCTGTTTCCTGCTCCATGGCCTCGACGTTGCCATCCATAATGGATACCGAGGTGCGGGCTACTATCTGTCCCATACTGCACGCCCCCAGCCAGGGTAACAGGACGAGAAGGACCAGCAAGCGATAGATTTTTATTTTCATGGGCTGTCAGGTTAACAGTTTTTCCAGCATGCGTTGATAAATTTCTGCCAGCTTGTTCAACGCGTCAACAGCAACACATTCGTCGATCTGGTGAATGGTTGCATTGATGGGTCCCAGTTCCAGCACCTGTGCACCGGTCGGTGCAATAAAACGTCCGTCGGAGGTTCCGCCGCTGGTGGACAGTTCGGTGTCGATGCCGCACAGCTCACGGATCGCTGCACGGGCGGCATCCACCAGTTCGCCTGTGGGGGTGAGGAAAGGTTCGCCCGATAGACGCCAGTCCAGTGTGTAATCCAGTGCGTGGCTGTCCAGTACAGCGTGGATCCGTTCACGGATCATCTGCTCGTTCAGTTCAGTCGAGTAGCGCAGGTTGAACATAATTTCCAGTTCGCCGGGTATCACGTTCTCGGCACCGGTCCCGGCCTGTATATTGGAAATCTGAAAACTGGTTGGCGGGAAGTGCGCGTTGCCCTGGTCCCATTCGACAGCAGCCAGTTCGGTGAGGAGCGGTGCGGCGAGGTGAATCGGGTTGCGCGCCAGCTGCGGGTAGGCGACATGGCCCTGTTTGCCGCGCACGGTCAGTTTGCCATTCAGGGAACCGCGTCGACCGTTTTTTATAACGTCGCCGAGCTGTTGACTGCTGGAGGGCTCACCGACCAGACACAGGTCGATACGTTCACCCTGCCTGACCAGGTGTTCGACAACCTTAACGGTGCCGTTGATCGATGGGCCTTCCTCATCGCTGGTGATCAGAAAACCGATGGAGCCACGGTGGTCCGGATGTCCGGCCACGAAAGCTTCACAGGCAGTCACCATGGCGGCCAGTGAACCTTTCATATCCGCCGCACCCCGGCCGTATAGCATGCCGTCGCGAATTTCAGGTTGAAACGGGTCGGACTGCCAGTGTTCGAGCGGGCCGGTGGGGACCACGTCGGTATGGCCGGCAAAGACCAGCAATGGCTCACTGTGCCCACGCCGTGCCCAGAAATTACTGACTTCACCAAACGGAAGGTCATCGCAGCTGAACCCGATGGCCTCCAGCCGGTCACACATCAGTTGCTGACAACCAGCGTCTTCAGGCGTGATCGATGCGCGGCTGACAAGCGCGGTGGCAAGATCAAGGGTGTCTGACATATCCGCTAGTGTACTAGTTTTGGACGAGCGGCTGTAGTTTTTGCCTACAGTCAATAGACAGTCAAAAACGCATGGCCTTTTTCATGGTATCGCAGTTTTTGATACCGTAAATAGTGACCATCAGATGTTGCGTAGCAGCTCGTTGATACCGACCTTGCCGCGGGTTTTCTCATCCACTTTCTTGACAATCACCGCGCAGTACAGGCTGTACTTGCCGTCTTTGGACGGCAAGTTGCCGGAGACGACCACCGAACCGGCCGGGATACGGCCGTAGAGAATTTCATCTTTCTCACGGTCGTAGATACGTGTGCTCTGGCCGATGTAGACACCCATGGAAATCACCGAGCCTTCCTCGACAATCACCCCCTCGACGACTTCGGAGCGGGCCCCTATAAAGCAGTTATCTTCAATGATAGTGGGTGCAGCCTGCACTGGCTCCAGTACGCCGCCGATACCAACGCCACCGGACAGGTGAACATTTTTACCGATCTGCGCGCAGGAACCGACTGTCGACCAGGTATCGACCATAGTGCCGCTGTCGACATAGGCGCCGATGTTGACGTAGGAGGGCATCAGCACCACGCCGGATGAAATGTAGGCGCCGAAACGCGCCGTAGCGGGCGGTACTATACGCGCGCCGCCGGCGCGGAATTCGCGCGCATTATGGTCGCTGTACTTGGATTTCACCTTGTCATAGTAGTTGGTGAAGCCGCCTTTCATGAATTCGTTGTCCTCGATGCGGAACGACAGCAACACGGCTTTTTTCAGCCAGTCATTGACCACCCAGTCGCCGTCTTTCTTTTCGGCAACACGCGCCTCCCCGCTATCCAGCCTGCGGATAGCTTCCTGGGTAGCTTCCTTGACGTGGGTTTCCACCGTGCGGGGGGTAATATCGGCGCGGCGTTCAAAGGCTTCTTCGATAGTGGCCTGTATGTCCTTCATGCTTGTCTCTCCTGGCAATAAAGTTGTTCACCCTGTAGGAGCGGTCTCCTGACCGCGAAAAGGGCAGGCATTCTCCAAAACTCCAAAACCTTCGCGGTCAGGAGACCGCTCCTACAGGTGTTCTATAAAGTTTCGAATGCGTTGTGCGGCTTCGACGCATTCGTCCAGTGCTGCGACCAGCGCCAGTATATCTGTTATGGCAGAAAACTTTTCCCGGTATAAGCGCCGGTTTTCCACCACATGCGCTTCGTCCTGCCAGGCACGCAGGCTGGCATCCTGGGTGGCAGGCGGCATGGCGCAGCCATGGTAGGTGCGATAGCGGAAAAAGGCCTCGATCAGTGCGGCATCGCCGGCGACGAAGCCGGAGCGCAGGCCGGGCACATTGGAGCGTTTGGAGAGGCTGTGAAACACTAGGCAGTTCCGGTAACTGTCGTTGCCCAGGGCTGCCGCTGCTGCCAGCAGGCCGGGCGGTGGTGAATTTTCATCGTGGTAGATCTCTGAGTAGCATTCATCCGAGGCGATGACGAAGTCGTAGCGCTGTGCGCGTTCGATCAGCGCCTGCAATGCCTTCAGGCCAATCACCTGTCCGGTGGGATTGCCGGGCGAGCAGATATATACCAGTTGACAGCGTTTCCAGACGGTATCGGGTACAGCGTCGAAGTCGGGCAGGTAGCCACTGTCGGCCGTGGTATTCAGAAAGTAAGGCTCAGCGCCGGCGAGGAATGCAGCCCCTTCGTAGATCTGATAAAAGGGGTTTGGCATTAACACCAGCGCCTGTGGGTCGCCGTCGATCAGGCATTGCGCAATGGCAAATAATGCCTCCCGCGTACCGTTTACGGGGAGCACGTTGTGCTGCGGCTGAAGACTGTCTTCCGGTAAGGCAAAACGTTTAGTCAGCCAGGCACAGATGGCCGCGCGTAGTGCTTCACTGCCGCGCGTGGCCGGGTACTGTGACAGGCCATGCAGGTGTTCGATGACGGCCTCGGCGATAAAACCCGGAGTCGGGTGTTTCGGTTCACCGATGGAAAGCCGGATAGTCTCCAGCTCAGCCGGCGGTGTCACACCCGAGAGCAGCTTGAGCAGACGCTCGAACGGATAGGGCTGTAGACGTGTTAGATTAGGATTCATGAAACAGCAGTGCACTAAAATCGAAGCGAAAGTATACGGAATCCCATGAGCCGGTCCAATCACCAGATCCTGCCCATATTGAGCCTGTTGCTGGCCGCCGTTTTGTGGGGACTGGTCTGGTACCCGTTACGCCTGCTGGAGGCGCAGGGCTTGAGCGGCCTGTGGCTTTCACTGGTCGGTTACGGCGCAACGCTTGTCATAGGGCTGGTCTGGTTGTGGCGCGGCCGGGGTGACTGGCAACACAACGCCGTGGTATTGGGCCTGATGCTGCTGGCAACGGGATGGACTAATGTTGCCTTTGTGCTGGCGATTCTCGACGGTACGGTGGTGCGGGTATTGCTGCTGTTTTACCTGTCGCCCCTGTGGGCGCTGGTACTGGGTTGGATAATGCTGGGAGAGCATCCAGGGCGCAGTGGTCTGCTGGTCTTCGTCGTTGCGATTGCCGGTGCTGCGATCATGTTGTGGGACCCGGCTATGGGCATGCCCTGGCCACGGGATGGGGCGGACTGGCTGGCGGTATCCTCCGGGTTTACGTTTTCCTTCGCCAACGTCATGGTACGCAAGGCACAGCATGCTTCCATTTACACCAAGTCTTCGATCAGCTGGCTGGGTGTGGTGTTGGTGGCGGCTGTGTGGATACTGGTGGTACAGGCGCCCTGGCCCACTGTCCAGTTATCAGCCTGGGTGGGCGCAGCACTGCTGGGCTGGCTGGGCTTTGTGGTTATGACGGTCACGGTGATCTATGGCGTCAGCCACATGCCGGTACACCGCTCGGCTGTGATCCTGCTGTTTGAGCTGGTGGTAGGCGCTGTATCTTCATTGTTGCTGACCAGTGAACAGGTTCAGACGCAGGAGTGGCTGGGTGGAGCGTTGATTCTGGCAGCGGCATATCTGGCCGCCCGTGAGCAGGTCGGGGAACTGAGGAAATGACCGGGTTTTTATGTTTACATCACACCAGTGTAGTGGTCGCGGACCTTACCACCGCGTTACGGTTTTATGTCGAGATTGCGACCCGGTCGCCGGTCGTCCCGAACACGCCGGGCGATCTTTTGTCGGGATCCCGATGGCAACGGTATTGAACTGATCGAGGCCACGCAGCACATTCAAAACCTGTAGGAGCGCCGCCCTTCGGCGCGATGGTCACGGCAAGCGGTCGCGGTCAGGAGACCGCTCCTACAGGTCGGGTTCGGCCAAGGTTTTGGTGGGTATGTCTTCAACCTGTAGGAGCGCCGCCCTTCGGCGCGATTGTCACGTCAAGCTGTCGCGGTCAGGGGACCGCTCCTACAGGTTATAATGCCCTGTATAATTTTTTTGTCAGGAGACAGGAGAGTCCAGTTCCTTGATCAGCTGTTCCCGCAATTCACCCTGTTCTTCCTCGCTGAGCGGCCCACCGTCGCGGCTGGTGATATAAAAGACATCCTCGGCCTGGGACCCGAAGGTTGCAACCTTCGCATTTTGAAGTTTCACACCGCAGCGATGGAATACCTTGCCAACGTTGGATAGCAGACCTGGATAATCGTTTGTATAGAGTTCCACCAGCGTACGATGACTGGGTGCGTCGGAGTGAAAATGTACACGCGTCGCTATCTTGAAGTGGCGTGTGCGGCTCGGGGCGGGTCGTGATACAGCGGCCGGCGAAGCATCGCCGGACAACAATTCCTCGTGCATCAGCGTTACCAGTTCCTGTGCCTGGTAGTAATCAGCGATCGGTTCACCTTCGGCATTGAGCAGCAGGTAGGTATCCAGTGCATAGTCGCGCTGCGAGGTAATGATGCGGGCATCGATGATAGTCAGCCCCAGCTGATCGAGCAGCGCGGTAGTGCGGCTGAACAGTCGATCGGTGACCGGGGTGTATATGAATAATTCACTACCGCCGCGCTCGGAATGCTGGCACAGGTCGATACGCGTGCTGTCGCTGCTGCCTGGTTCCAGAATGACGTGTGCATGCCACAACACTTCATCAGCAGTATGTCGCAGAAAATAGTCCTCAGGGAAATCGCACCACAATGCCTGTAGCTGTTCAGCGGTGAAGTCCATGCCGGCAAGTTTCGTGAGTGCGGTACTTTTGATGTCGCTGATCAGTTCGTCACGGTGCAGGGGATTTTCCAGGCCGCGGCGCAGGGCGCTCCGGGTTGCGTTGTACAATTCGTGGAATAACGAGCCTTTCCAGTTGTTCCAGAGTGTCGGGTTCGTGCCGCGCACGTCTGCTACCGTCAGCAGGAACAGGTAATCGAGGCGTGTGCGGTCCGCGATCTGGCGGGCAAAGTCATTGATTACCTCCGGGTCTGATATATCCCTGCGCTGTGCAACGTGGGACATCAGCAGATGGTTCTCAACCAGCCATGCGACTAGGTTCTGGTCATAAGGACTGAGATCGTGTCTTTCGAGAAATTCTTTCGCTTCAATTGCCCCCAGCTCGGCATGATTACCGCCGCGCCCCTTGCAGATGTCATGGAAAAAACCGGCGAGGTACAGTAGTTCGGGTTTGGGAATGGTGTCGGATATCCTGCTGCACAGGGGGAATTCGTGCGCAAACTCCCTGACGCTGAAGCGGCGCAGGTTACGCACTACGAAGAGGGTATGTTCATCGACCGTGTAGGCGTGAAACAGGTCGTGCTGCATTTGTCCCACGATGAGTTCAAAGGCCGGGTAATAGGCTGCCAGTATGCCGTAGCGGTTCATGCGCCTGAGTTCGTGGGTCAGGCCGATTGGCTGGCGGAATATTTCCATAAACAGACTGCGTGAGCGGATGTCGTTGCGAAAATTTTCGTCGATCAAATGGCGATGGTCACGTACCAGGCGGATGGTCGCGGCGCGTACACCGATCAGCTCGGGGTGTTGCTGCATCAATAGAAACAATTCCAGTAACGCAAAAGGATAGCGCCTGAATACATTGTCACCGGTCACCTCAAGGAAGCCTTTGCGTGACTGAAAACGCCGGTTGATAGCGGTCGGTTCGGCGGGATCGTCCGCGTACAGGATGACTTCCTTGAATAGCTGCAACAGCATTTCGTTCAGGCGGCTCAGCTCCTGGATGGTGCGGTAGTAGTCGCGCATAAACCATTCGACAGCCAGCTTGTGGTCCTTGTCCCGGTAGCCGAACCGGCCGGCCAGGGTGCGCTGGTGATCGAACAACAAACGCTCTTCACGCCGGCCGGTGATGGTGTGCAGGCCGAAACGTACCTTCCAGAGGAAGCGTTGTCCGTCAATCAGGGTTTGATAGTCACACTCAGTGAGCGAGCCTTCACGAACCAGGTCTTCGAGGCTGGTAAAACCAAAGTGACGTTTCATGACCCAGCCGATCATTTGTGCGTCACGCAGGCCCCCGGGACCTTCCTTGACGTTGGGTTCGAGGTTATAGACTGCGTCGTCGAAGCGTTCATAACGCTTCTGCTGCTCGTTCAGCTTGGCGGAAAAGAAGTCCAGGCTGGGCCAGACCTGGTCTGGACCAACGCAGCTGCGCATGTTCTGAAACAAGGTTTCCGGGCCACTCAGCAGGCGTGCCTCCATCAGATTGGTGGCCACCGTGATGTCTGCTTCCGCCTGTTCCCGGCACTCATCCACGGTACGGACGCTGTGTCCGACTTCCAGCCCTATATCCCACAGCAGCATCAGGAAGGTTTCCAGTTTCTGTCCCGTCGCCTGGCTTTCCGCTTCTGCCAGCAGCAGCATAATGTCGACATCCGAGCACGGTAGCAGTTCGTTACGCCCGTAGCCGCCGACGGCGACCAGCGCGCCGTCGAAGTCACCGAGAAGCTTGTTCCAGCAACGGATCAGTATCTGATCGATCAGCCAGCTGCGGCCACTAACCAGACCCGCAATATCGGCACCGGAATGGAACTGTTCCGCTAGCGCCAGGTGTGAGTTCTGCAAAAACTCCCGGCACATGGAAAGGGAAGGGATGTCACCGTGCAGCGCCCGCTCCAGATCGGCCATGACAAACCAGCGGGCGGGGTCGGAATGCCCGTCAGTACGGTCGGCGAGCAGCTGATCTGTATCGCCGGACATCAGATCGATTCGCCTGCCCGCAGGGTAAGGACTTCGTAGCCGGCGTCGGTCACCAGTACGGTGTGTTCCCACTGTGCCGACAGGCTGTGATCCTTGGTGACAACCGTCCAGCCGTCCTTCAGGATCTTGGTATGCCGTTTGCCTGTATTGACCATGGGTTCGATAGTAAAGGTCATCCCCTTTTCAAGGCGTAACCCGGTATTCGGACGGCCGTAGTGCAGGACTTGTGGGTCTTCGTGGAACTCCCGGCCGATGCCGTGACCGCAGTATTCGCGAACCACCGAATAGTTATGTGATTCGGCGTGCTGCTGGATAGCGTGGCCGATATCGCCCAGCCGGATGCCGGGCTTTACCATGCGAATCCCCATGCACATGCACTCGTAGGTGATGCCGGTCAGCCGTCTGGCTATGACCGGGACTTCACCGATGAAGAAAGTCTTGCTGGTATCACCGTGAAAGCCGTCTTTGATAACGGTGATATCAATATTCAGTATGTCGCCGTTTTTCAGTTTGCGCTCACCGGGGATGCCGTGACAGACCTGGTGGTTCACCGAGGTACAGATGGATTTGGGGAAGCCGCGGTAATCGAGTGGAGCGGGCACCGTGTGTTGTTCGTTGATCATGTAGTTATGGCAGATGCGGTCGATTTCTCCCGTGCTTATGCCGGGTTTCACGTGTGGCTCTATCATGTCCAGCACCTCGGCTGCCAGGCGACCGGCGCTACGCATTTTTTCGATTTCTTCCGATGTTTTGATTGAAACGCCCATGATATTCCCGTCACCGCGTGTTGTGCGGCCGCTATTTTTGTCTGGCCCCGGTCCCCTGCCCGGGACCCAAAGATTGCTGTTGACAGTAGTGTATGGTATAAAGCGCGGCTTGTTAACAGGTTGTTTCACTTAAGTTTGTAACGACCTGCCGTACTTAAACGGAACCACGGTTCCATTGACTTAATCCACACATACGTCGACACATGTGGCTGGGTGCCTGATTGAGTTCGGGTTGCCGCATGGGACGTATGGAGGCCCAACCCGTACAAGAGGAAATACTTATGTCGAACATAGATATGCGTCAGATGCTGGAAGCCGGCGTGCACTTCGGTCACCAGGCGCGCTTCTGGAACCCGAAAATGGCCCCCTACATTTTCGGTGAACGCAGCAAAATCCACATTATTAATCTGGAAAAAACCCTGCCGTTGTACAACGACGCCATGAATTTTATCGGCAAGCTGGTCGCCAACAAGGGCACGGTGCTGTTTGTCGGCACCAAGCGCTCCGCGCGCGACACCATTCGGACCGAGGCTGAACGCTGCAAGATGCCCTACGTCAATCATCGTTGGCTGGGTGGCATGTTTACCAATTTCAGGACCGTTCGCCAGTCCATCAAGCGTCTGAAAGACCTGGAGGCCATGGAGGACGACGGTACTTTTGAAAAAATAGGCAAAAAAGAAGGGCTCATGCTGACCCGTGAGAAAGAGAAGCTGAATCGTAGCCTCGGGGGGATCAAGAACATGAGCCGTTTCCCCGACGCCATGTTCATTGTCGATGTCGGTCACGAAAAAATTGCCGTTGCCGAAGCGAACAAGCTTGGCATCCCGGTGATCGCGATTGTTGACTCCAACAATTCGCCCGACGGCATCGATTACGTGATCCCCGGTAACGATGACTCGATCCGTGCTATCCAGATTTATGTTCAGGGTGTCGCGGACGCTGTGGAGGAAGGACGCAGTGCCATGGCACAGGTGGGTGGCGCCAAAGAAGACGAGTTTGTCGAAGTGGCAGGTGACGCTGACAAATAAGCGGCAACGGGTTTGTTTCAATCAACTGAAAGTTTCAAGAGGTAACAGGCATGGCAATTACAGCAGCGCAGGTTAAAGAACTGCGCCAGCGTACCGGGTGCGGCATGATGGAATGCAAGAAGGCCCTGGTCGAAGCCGACGCCGATATGGATGCGGCTGCAGAAGCTCTGCGCAAATCAGGTCTGGCCAAGGCCGACAAGAAAGCCGGCCGGGTTGCGGCGGAAGGCATTATCGTCGTCGAAGTCAGCAACGACGGCAAGAGCGCCGCTATGGTAGAAGTGAATTCCGAAACCGACTTCGTAGCCAGCAAGTCCGAGTTCCAGGACTTCGCTACGGCTGTCGCGCGGTGTATTCTCAACGACGCACCTGCTGATGTGGAGGCCTTGCTGGCCATGCCACTGAAGGACGGCGATGAAACGATAGAGGATGCCCGTCGCAGCCTGATCGCCACTATCGGTGAAAATATCAATGTGCGCCGTTTTGTGCGCCGCAAAGCGGGCAGTGGTGCCTTGTCCAGTTACCTGCATGGCTGTCGCATCGGTGTTCTGGTTGAGCTGGAGGGTGGTGATAGCGGGCTGGCCAGGGATATCGCGATGCATATTGCCGCGAGCAGGCCGGTATGTGTCGATGAATCGGGTGTTTCCACAGAAATCCTGGACAAGGAAAAGGCTATTTTTGCCGCCCAGGCGGAAGCGAGCGGGAAGCCGGCTGACATTATCGAGAAAATGGTCAGCGGCCGGATACGCAAGTTTCTCGGCGAAATAACCTTGCAGGGGCAAGTTTTCGTCAAGGACCCCGACCAGACGGTAGGCAAGCTGCTGAAGGGCGCCGGTGCCAGCGTGCCCGGTTTTGACCGCCTGGAGCTGGGAGAAGGGGTTGAGAAAAAGACCGGGAACTTTGCTGAAGAGGTTATGGCGCAGGTTCAGGGCAGCTGATTTTTGTTCGCCCAAACGGGACGCGAGATCGGCTTCCCGGTATGATTTGTGGGGTCTGCAATTGCAGGCCCCATTTTGTAACTGACTAAGACGGAATGATGCAAAACAGCGAGCTAGCCTACCGCCGGGTTCTACTGAAACTGAGTGGCGAAGCACTGATGGGGGAGGGTGACTACGGCATTGATCCCGGGGTGATCCTGCGCATTGCCGGTGAAATCCACGAGTTGCTGGAAGCGGGCCTCGAAATCGGTCTGGTTATCGGTGGCGGCAACATCTTTCGCGGTGCCGGGCTTGCGCAAGGTGGTATGGATCGCGTTACCGGTGATCACATGGGCATGTTAGCGACCGTAATCAACTCGCTGGCGATGCAGGATGCACTGGAGAAACAGGGTAGCAAGTGTCGGGTTATGTCAGCCCTGCAAATTAATCAGGTGTGTGAAGACTATATCCGCCGTCGTGCCGTCAGGCATCTGGAAAAGGGGCGCATAGTCATCTTTGCTGCGGGTACCGGCAACCCGTTTTTTACCACCGACTCGGCTGCCAGCCTGCGCGCTATCGAGATGGGCGTGGATATTATGCTGAAGGCGACCCGGGTGGATGGTATCTATACCGATGATCCGCTCAAAAACCCGGACGCCAAACGTTATGACCGTATTGGTTACGATGAAGCTATCAACAAAAAACTGGCTGTTATGGATGCTACCGCGCTGGTTTTGTGCCGTGACCAGGGTATGCCGTTGCGGGTTTTCGACCTGCAGACAGCAGGAAATTTGCGCCGCGTGGTAACCGGTCAGGAAGTCGGTACGCTGGTGGAGTGACGAAAATGATTGAGGAAATAAAAGAGGATGCCGGTACCCGCATGGGGAAGAGCATTGACGCCATGAAGCAGGCGCTGAGCAAGATCCGCACCGGACGGGCGCACGCCAGTTTGCTCGATCACATCAAGGTCGACTACTACGGGTCTGAAGTACCGTTGACGCAGGCAGCGAATATATCGGTCGAGGACTCACGCACCCTGATGGTGTCTCCGTGGGAAAAAGCGATGGTGCAAGCTATAGAGAAGGCCATTATGAAGTCGAATCTGGGGTTGAACCCGAACACGGCCGGCACATCGATACGTATTCCCATGCCGCCGCTGACCGAGGAACGCCGCAAGGATATGGTGCGGATAGTCCGTTCCGAAGCCGAGGCAACCCGTGTCGCCATCCGCAATATTCGTCGTGACGCAAACAGTGACTTCAAGGACCTGTTGAAGGAAAAGGAAATTTCCGAAGACGATGAGCGGCACGCCCAGGATGATATCCAGAAGCTCACCGACCGTTTTGTCGATGAGGTGGATAAACTGCTGGCCGGTAAAGAATCGGAGCTCATGGAAATATAGTGGTCCACTGATTCCTTCATGGCACAGCAACAGCTCCAAGCCGAGATGCAAGCCGGGCAACAGCCTTTGCCGCTCCATGTGGCTATTATCATGGACGGTAACGGTCGCTGGGCCAAGGCCAGAAAACTGCCGCGCTACATGGGGCATCGCGCCGGGGTAAAGGCCGTGCGCCGGATCGTCGAAGCGTGCCGGCAACGCGGCATCCAGGCGCTTACCCTGTTTGCCTTTTCCAGCGAAAACTGGCGTCGGCCCAAGGTCGAGGTCGGGCTGCTGATGGATCTGTTTGTGCGTACCCTCAAAAAAGAAGTCAGCCGCCTTGATCGTAACAACGTGCGTATCCAGTTTATCGGTGACCGCACTGCGTTCAATCCCAAATTACACGCAATGATGGATGCTGCAGAGCAGCAGACTACGAATAACGATGGCCTGACGCTTGTCATTGCCGCTAATTATGGTGGCCGCTGGGATCTGGTAGAGGCCACCAGGCGTTTGGCCGCAAGGGCAGTGGCCGGCGAGCTGAGTGTTGACGAGATCGACAGCGAAATGCTCGGCAGAGAGCTCTGCAATGCTAATCTGCCCGAGCCGGACCTGTTTATCCGCACCGGTGGTGAGCAGCGCATCAGCAACTACCTGCTGTGGCAACTGGCCTATACGGAGTTATATTTCACTGATCTGTTGTGGCCGGAATTCGATGCCGCGGCATTTGACGAGGCGCTGAACTCCTTTGCCAGCCGGCAACGACGTTTTGGCAAAACCGGCGATCAGGTGGAGCAGTCCAGGCGTGCTTAAACAGCGGTTAATCAGCGCACTGGTTCTGGTACCGCTGGTGGTATTGGCCGTATTAAAGCTGGATTCGTCCTGGTTTGCGCTGCTGATAGCAGCGGCCATGTTACTGGCCGCCTGGGAATGGGGGCCATTGATTCCTCTGCACAGTACCGCTACCCGTTTCGGCTACCTGGTACTGATCCTGACACTGATTGCAGTCAGCTGGTGTTCAGCCCAGGTAGAGATTTTCGTCGATACGGTATTATGGACCGCGCTGGCCGGGTGGTTGTTCGTACTGTTCTGGATAACACGGCCGGCGCTGGGTGCCGGCGAGACCGGCAAACATTTGCTGGCCAAGATCTTGCTGGGTTGCGGCCTGATGGTCAGCACCTGGCTGGCGCTGGTGGTGTTGCACAGCCGCCCGGATCAAGGAGCGTACTGGGTGCTGTACCTGCTGGTGCTGGTCTGGGTAGCTGACAGCGGCGCATTTTTTACCGGCCGTCAATTGGGCCGTACCAAACTGGCACCCAAAGTCAGTCCCGGCAAAACGTGGGAAGGTGTATTTGGCGGCCTGGTCGCTTGCGCACTGTTTGCCTTTGCCTATGCGCGTTTTTTTCTCGGCTTGCAGGGGGCCGCGATGGCCGGGTTTGTTCTTGTCTCGCTGGTGACGGTGTTGTTTTCCGTTGTCGGTGACTTGCTCGAGAGCCTGTTGAAGCGCCAGCGCGGGGTCAAGGACTCGGGGGCGCTGATCCCTGGCCACGGGGGGGTTCTGGATCGCCTTGACAGCCTGTTTGCGGCTGCGCCGATATTCCTGCTGGGTTTGCGGTGGACGGGTTTGTGAGCGGACAGCTTGCCATCACTGTATTGGGTGCGACCGGCTCCATTGGTTTGAGCACGCTCGACGTTGTCAGTCGCAACAGCGACCGTTACCGGGTGTTTGCGTTGACCGCGAACCGCGACGTTGATCGCCTGTTCGAACAGTGTCTGACATATCGACCGCGATTTGCGGTACTGGCTGACGTGGATGCTGCGCATGACCTCCGTCATCGCCTGCACGACAAGGCACCTGATATCGAGGTGCTGGGTGGGCCTGAGGCGCTGATCAGTATTGCCGGTATGGATGAAGTCGATTGTGTTATGGCGGGCATTGTTGGTGCCGCCGGCCTGATGCCGACGCTGGAAGCCGTGCGTACCGGTAAGCGGGTGCTGCTTGCCAACAAGGAGGCGCTGGTTATGTCCGGCGCGCTGTTCATGCAGCAGGTACAGGTGGGCGGAGCGGTCCTGTTACCCGTGGACAGTGAGCATAACGCTATCTTCCAGTGTATGCCGCACACTTACGTGCCTGGATCGGGTCAACCGGACGGTGTCGAAAAAATATTGTTGACGGCTTCCGGCGGGCCGTTCAGAACCATGATGCCTGACCAGCTGTGCGGGGTTACGCCCGCACAGGCCTGTGCGCATCCGAACTGGGATATGGGTCGTAAAATATCAGTGGACTCTGCTACGATGATGAACAAAGGCCTGGAAGTCATTGAAGCTTACTGGTTGTTCTCCCTCCCCGAGTCCCGCTTGCAGGTCATGATTCATCCGCAGAGTATTGTGCACTCAATGGTGCAGTACCGCGATGGATCGGTACTGGCGCAGATGGGTAATCCGGATATGCGTACGCCGATCGCACACAGTCTGGCCTGGCCGGAGCGCATCGACGCCGGCGTCGATGCGCTGGACATGCTAAAGGTTGGGCGTCTCGATTTTGACGCGCCGGATACACAACGTTTTCCGTGTTTGCGGCTGGCGCGGGAGGTATTGTGTGCCGGGGGGACGGCACCGGCAGTCCTGAATGCAGCTAATGAGATAGCGGTGCAGGCGTTTCTGGACGAGCATATTGCCTTTACTACCATTCCCGAGGTTATAGAATCCACTCTGGAAAAAGTCAGCCTGCATGCAGCGGATTCAATAGAGGTTATTCTTGAAGACGACACGCAGGCACGCGCCTGCGCCAGCGGGATAATCGCCTCACTGCAGGGTCGGAGAATGTATTCATGACAGGTTTTTCAGGGTCGTTACTGGCCTTTATTGTGGCTATCAGTGTGCTGGTCGCCGTACATGAATTCGGTCATTTCTGGGTGGCCAGAAAGCTGGGGATCAAGGTGTTGCGTTTCTCCATCGGCTTCGGCAAGCCGCTCTGGATGCGACGCTTCGGCCGTGATCAGACCGAATTTGCCATCGCGATATTGCCGCTCGGTGGCTACGTAAAAATGCTCGATGAACACGAAGCGCCGGTTGCACCGGAAGATGTTTCGCGGTCTTTCAATCGGCAACCGTTGTGGGTCAGGTCCGCAGTACTGCTGGCAGGACCCCTGTTCAATTTTCTGTTTGCCATAGCGGCCTACTGGGTGGTGTTTGTCAGCGGTGTGCCGGGTCTGCGCCCGGTGGTTGGCGAGATAGCACCACATTCAGTTGCCGCCCGGGCCGGATTTCAGGAGCGTGATGAACTGATGAGTGTTGCCGGTAAAGCGACACTTACCTGGGATGCGGCAACACTGGGGCTGCTGGATGCCGCCCTGTCAGGGACGCAGGCGACCATTCTGGTGCGCAGGCCGGATGAAACGCAAAAGACGCTGAGTATCGAATTCGGCGAAGTAAATGACGCACTGGGTAAAGGTGGTTTGCTGCGGAATCTGGGTCTCTCGGTATGGCGTCCCAGGATTCCTGCCATCATTGACCGCCTGGTGCCAGGTGCGCCGGCGGAGCAGGCCGGTATGCAACCCGGTGACAAGGTCATCGCAGTGGATGGACAACCTGTCAAACACTGGTCCCAATGGGTGGACTATGTTCGTGCCCGCCCCGGACAGACATTGCGAGTGGGCGTCCTGCGCGGCACTGATGAGCTGGAGCTGGAACTTACACCCAGAGCGGTTGATGAGCAGGGCAAGACGATCGGACAGATCGGCGCTTACGTGCGTAATCCTGTGGAACTGCGCGACAGTATACGTATCGAAGTGAAATACGGCCCGTTCGAGTCGATAGGCAAGTCACTGCACAAGACCTGGGATATGACGACACTAACCTTTCGAACCCTGTGGGGGATGCTGTCAGGTCAGGCATCGGTGGAGAATATCAGTGGTCCGATCAGCATTGCCCAGTATGCTGCGTATTCAGCAAGTAGCGGACTGTCCAGCTTTCTGAAATTCCTGGCGGTCGTCAGCATCAGCCTGGGTGTGCTTAATTTATTACCGATTCCGGTGCTGGATGGGGGTCATCTGTTGTATAACCTCATCGAATGGTTGAAGGGGAAACCCTTGTCGGAGTCTGCACAGCAAGTGGGGCAGCGGGTGGGGATAGTGTTGCTGCTGGCATTGATGAGCATTGCTTTTTATAACGATTTGGCGCGCGTATTCGGCGCATGAATTCCAGGAATTATTGATGTATCGTTTTTTAAAGCTGACCATGGCAGGCCTGGCTTTGTCATTTTCCGCCCACGCATTTGAGCCCTTCAAAGTTCAGGATATCCGCGTCGAAGGATTGCAGCGAATTTCACCCGGAACCGTTTTCAACTTTCTCCCGGTACAGGTAGGCGATGAGTTCACCGAGCATGAATCCGAGAACACGATACGTTCCCTGTTCAAATCCGGTTACTTCAGGGATATAAGACTGGATCGCGAGGGGGAGGTGCTGGTTGTCACGGTGCAGGAAAGGCCGGCAATCTCGGCTATAAATATCGAGGGTAACGAGGACATAGAATCCGAGCCATTGCTGGATTCCCTGAAGGATATAGGTCTGGCTGAAGGCAACGTATTTGATCGTTCTTTGCTCGAAAAGGTCGAGTCGGAACTGGAGCGCCAGTATTACAGCCGTGGTAAATATGGTGTAAAAATAGAGGCGACGGTCACGCCGCTGGAACGGAATCGTGTTGATATTCTCATCGATGTATCCGAGGGTGCGGTTGCGAAGATCAAGGAAATCAATATTGTTGGCAACCATGTGTTTAGTGATGAAGCACTGTTGGAGCAGCTTGAACAGAGCACGCCAAACTGGCTGTCTTTTTATAGCAAGGATGACCAGTATTCCAAGCAGGAACTGGCAGCGGATCTGGAGACACTGCGCTCGTGGTACCAGGATCGTGGCTACATCAAATTCAGCGTGGACTCTACCCAGGTCTCCATTACGCCGGACAAAAAAGATATCTACATCACGATTAATATTTCCGAAGGTGCGCAGTACAAGATTCGGGAAATAAAATTATCGGGTGATCTGGTCATAGCACCGGAAGATCTGTACCCGATGTTTCGTATCAACGCAGGTGACGTGTTTTCACGCAAACAGGTCACCGATACAGTAACGCGCATTTCCGATCGCCTGGGCAACGAAGGCTACGCTTTCGCCAACGTCAATACCGTGCCCGATATCAACGAAAAAACCCGTGAGGTTGACCTGACTTTTTTCGTGGATCCGGGCAAACGCGTCTATGTGCGGCGCATCAATTTCGCCGGCAATACCAAAACGCGTGATGAAGTGCTGCGGCAGGAGATGCGGCAGATGGAGGGAGGCTGGTTCTCGGCGGGAAAAGTCGAGCGTTCACGCACCCGCTTGCAGCGCACCGGGTTTTTTGAAGAAGTGAATGTCGAGACGCCGGCGGTGCCGGGTTCGACTGATCAGGTGGATGTCGATTACTCGGTGAGTGAGCAACCGTCGGGCAGTGTTTCTGTGGGGCTGGGTTTTGCCCAGTCCTCCGGAATTATCCTCAACGGCAGTATTTCACAGAATAACTTTATGGGTAGCGGGAAACGGGTTGATGCGTCCGTTAACAACAGTTCTTTCACCAAGCTATTCAGCGGTGCGTACACCAACCCCTATTATACGGTGGATGGTATCAGTCGCGGTTTTGGTGCGTCGTTCCGGCAAACGAATGCAAGGAATTCAAATACCAATCTTGCCCGCTATTCCACTGACAGTTACGGCGTCAACGTGTCTTACGGGTTCCCGCTCAGCGAAAGCAATTTTTTCCGCTTCACGATGAGAGGTGACAGTCTAACGCTCAAAAACACAGAGTTTTCGTCGACCCAGGTACGGGATTTTGTCGTGGAACACGGTGATTCTTTCAACAGCTTCACGCTGTCGGCCAGTCTGGGGCACGATACCCGCAACCGGAGGATTTTCCCCAGTGAGGGTGGTGAACGGCGGATCAGCGTAGAGACCAAGATACCGGGCTCCGATCTTGAGTACTACAAGGTCGATCTCAAGATCCGGGAGTACATACCGCTGACCCGGCTTTTTGTATTCAACACGAAGCTGGATATCGGGTACGGTGACGGTTATGGTGAGTTCGACAGCCTGCCCTTTTTCGCTAATTATTTTGCCGGTGGTGTGCGTTCCGTGCGTGGCTGGCAGGATTTCTCGCTGGGGCCGAGAGATGACAACAATAACTC